>URQA01000081.1 GCA_900549885.1 uncultured Eubacteriales bacterium
GAACTCTGTGTTGGGGATGAGCGTTCCGGTAGGCCATCCGTTGATGGAGTTGTAGTCCGCCGAGGTCTTGGTCACCTGGATCTGGCCGGTGATAGGAGTGTTCTCCCAGGTGACCTCCGTGGTCTCGCCGGATCTCACATAGACCGTCTTCTCCTGGGTGTCCGGGATGTAGCCCTCATTTTCCAGTTCACGCAGGTAGTAGCGGCCGCCTCCTTCTAAATCCTCAAACCAGGCGTAGCCCCGGTCGTCAGTGGTCTGCTGGTCGATGGGGTTATGGCCGCTGTCATAGAGAATGAAAGAAACGCCCGGAATGCCCTTGCCGTCCGCTGTGGAGATTTTGTGTACCAGGATGCCGGAGATGGCCTCGTTGGCAATGACCTCCTGTGTGACCTCGCCGTCGCGGACGGTGAAGTAATGCCGGGTGGGGTCCAGGCGGAATCCGGAGGGACTTTCCAGCTCCAAGGCATAATAATCGCCCTCGGCAAGCGGGGCGAATACAGTGCCGGTGTCCCCGGTGGTGACGGTGTCCACCAGGGCGTCGTCACTGGCCCGGCGGATCTCAAAAACGGCGTCAGGAAGCCGCTCCGTCTTGTCCGAGGCGTTGACCTTGACGATCTCCACGCCGCCCTCTCTGTCGTTCCAGAAGGTCAGAGTCTGAACTTCACCTTCTTTGATGAGAATACTCTGGGGGCTGCTGTCCAGGACGAATCCGTCCACGGTCTGGGTCTCTCGGGCGGTGATGGTGGTGCCGGGGGTGAGGCCCGTAATGACCACGCGGCCATCCGCCCCGGTGGTGTAGACGCCGTTGTTGGGGCCAACGACGGCGCCAGAGCTGTCCGTGACCAGGAACTCCACCCCGGCCAGCGGCTCGTTGTCGGTCCCCGCGATGAATTTCTGGAGAACCAGCGTGGTCTCCGGCCGGTTGTAAAAATAGAGGGTCTGCGTGTCATTGGGGTGGACCACCACCGTCTGGGTCCGGGTGGCCTCGTCGATGGTGTACCCTGGGATCGAGGCCGTTTCAGTTGCTACGATGGTGCCAACCACCCCGGAAATGGAGATCTTCCCCTCGCGGTCGGTGTAATAGAGGCCATTGGAGGAGAGCTGGCCATTTTCGTCCGGCACGAAGCTGCCGTCGGCGTAGGTGATCTTGAACTCCACGCCCTCCAGCGGCTCATGGGTGCCGGAGCTGCTCCGCTTGACGATGACCAGATTGCCGGCAGGGGCATTGCGGAACTCCAGCCCCACCGTCTCGCCGCTGCGGATCAAAGCATACTGGGGACTGTCGTCCAGCAGGTAGCCGGGCTTGGCCCGGACCTCCCGTGCCACCACTGTGGTGCCGGGGGTGAGACCCTCCACCAGGATCTCACCCGCACTGTTGGTCACATAGCGGCCGTTGTTGGTGCCAATGAAGTTGCCGCTGCTGTCTGTCAGCAGGAACTCTACACCGGAGAGCGGTGTGTGCTTCTCATCATCCGAGACCTTCGTGATGAGCAGGGACCCCAGCGGGGCATTGCCGAACCGGAGGGTGACCACGTCCTGCTCCTTGCCGGAGATGTAGACGGTCTGGGGCTCGGAGTCAATGAGGTGGCCGTCCGGGCTTTCCAGTTCCTGGCAGATATAGGTGCCCTCTTTTAGCCCCGTGACTGTGAAGGACCCATTTTTCGAGGTCACATATTCGCCAATGACCGTCCCCTCTGTGCCGGAGGTCTCACCGCTGAGATAGCGCAGCTCAAAGCGCGCGCCCTCCAGCGGCAGCTTCGTGACGGAGTCGTATTTGTAGACAACAAGAGCACTGAGAGGCGTGTTGTCCACGACCAGCTCCTTGCTGGCGCCAGCTTCCAGATAGAACTCATAGACGCCGTCGTCCTGGACGGCGAATCCGGTGGGCGGCACCTCCTCAACCACCTTGTACCAGCCCCTATTGACATCGGTGAGAACGATGCGGCCCGAGGCGTCCGTGTAGTACGTTCCCAGGTCATTGATCTCGCCAGTTTCCGTGTTATCGCTGGCATAATAGATATGGAACTTCGCGTTTTCAAGCGGGTCCTTTGTAACGGAATTCCGCTTTAGGATGGTCAAGGAGGGCTTGACCGCGTTGAAAAAGCGCACCGTCCGGGTAACGCCCGGCTCCAGAGAGATGGTCTGCGGGATCTCGCTGATAATGACATTGGACGGTACGTTGACCTCCGAAATTTCGTAGCTGCCGGGGTCCACCTCCAGGAAGGCCCTGCCATCGGCGTCAGTTTCCACGGTGTCCAAGAAATCCCCGTCGATCTGCCGGACCTGGTAGGTGACCCCCTCGATGGGGGAGCCGTCGGCAATATTTTTCTTGACAATTTCGAGGCCGGGCCGGGTGTAGTCCTCAAACCGTGCCTCGCTGATCTTGCCGGGCCGCAGGGCGATGGTCTGCTCACTGACGGTGCGGACGAATGGCTCCGGAACGGACTCCTCACGGACGATATAAACGCCGGCAGGGAGGTCCTCCACCAGGGCGCTCCCATCCGGCCCGGTGGAGACGGAGGTGCTGAAGGCGCAAGTGACGCCCTTAATGGAGTAAACGGCATTTTCCACAGGAGAGCCATCGGCAGCTGAGGTCTTGATGACCTTAATGCCGGGCAGCTCCTCGTCCTCGGCGGTGACGGTGTACTGCTTATCGCCGTCAGTAACGCTGACATAGACGCTGTGGGGCGTCGGGTCCAGGGCGTAGCCCGCCGGGGCCTCCTGCTCCACAAAGGACCAAAGCCCTTCGGTGACATCGTTGACCTCAATGTAGCCCCCGCCGGAGGTCACATCGCTGCCGACGATCTGGCCGTCCAGGTAGATGTTATAGACGGCCCCATCCAGGCCCCTGTCCGTACCGGCGATGACCTTCTGGAAGGTGATATCGCCGTCTCCAGCTACAGGCTCATCCGGGTCTCCCGGCTTGGGCTCATCCGATGTCACGATTTTGCGGTCGCTGTGGTAAGCGAAGAAAGACTGCCGCCCGGAGACGCTGGAGGTTGCCAGCACCGCCCACTTGGAGCTCTCATCCTCGACGATTGACGCTCGGATGCCCTGGGCGGCGTATTCCTCGATCTGCCGCTGGAATTCCGCATCCTCATTGGCCTTCTGGCCCAGCAGCCAGTTGTAATACTCTACATATTGGTCGTAGGTGTCCGCATTGGCAAAGCCGCCAGCGTCGATGTCGCCGCTGGGATCGCCGCCCGCCGATTTATCGCTCTGGTTGTCCCAGATGTACGTCTGCAAGGCCATGAACAGGCTGCCGGGGATCTCTCCGGTGTAGTCGGCGATGTAGCTCATCATCCACTTGACATTTTCGCGGGTGATGGCATCCATCTCCCCCAGGCCGGTCTCGGCAACAGCGTCATTCCACAGGGCGTCCGCGTCTGCTCCGGTGGCGGAGCGGTAGGTGTAGGACTGCAAAAAGCTCTCCGTGCCGTAGCGGTAGGAGTAGCCCAGATCCATGCAGTAGAGCTGCCGTCCGGCCGCCGTGGGCGGGCGGTAGGAGTAGGACTGCCCCTGGGAGTTGAGCCGTGTGGTCCAGAGGTTGGGGTCCGTCACCGGGGTAATGCCTACGCCGGTGGACTCCGCCGCCATCACCGCTGTGGGCAGCAGCGACAGGATGGTCAGCAGGGTCAGAAGCAGGGATACGATTCTCTTTTTCATAAAACCCTTTCTGACCGTGAAAGGCAGGACAGCCCACTCGAAAGGCCGCTGCGGTTACCTCCTTTCACGGCCTCATATTTAGATTTCGAGTGTAAATGGGCACAAAAAAGCAGGCCGTCCATGTAGGACGGCCTGTTCATGCTTATGCAAGCCACATAAGTATCCAATAGTTGACTTCGTGATTTGCTGGGCGCCAATCGTAAATAAATTGGGAACTCCTATTAGAGCAGTTTCGGGTAGTCGGTCATTCCATTCACAATCCGATAGATATACACGGTATCGCCCTCTATTTTATAGATGGCGACATACGTTTTGGTCAGCACCAGTTTCCGGAAATTTGATGCTGCCAGCATCGGATCGGGATGGGTTTGTCCCATCAAAGGGAATGTCCTGAGTTTTTCAATGGTTTCCCGCATGGAACGGTATATCTGCCGGCCATACTTCGGCCCAGCTTCCAGGATATGGAACCGGACGATCTCCCTGAAATCATCATCCGCCGGTTTGAGATATACCAGCTTATTCTTCGTAGGCACGGAACAGTTCCTCCATGTGGGCGTCCACTTCCTCCGGCGTATATACAGGATCGCCATTCAAGCGGCTGAACTCCGCTGCATAGACCTGATCCCGGTGGCGAAACATTTTCTCCCGCTCCTCATAAGTCTCCATGCTCATGAACACGCCGTCATCTTCACCTTTGTTTGTGATGAAGATCGGCTCACCAGATACTTTTGCCAGCTTCGAGATGGCAGCATAATCATTCCGAAGTGCGGACGAAGGTTTGATTTTCATAGAAACGCCTCCTGTTATCATCTTTTTGATATTATTATAGCAAAAGAATGATAATATGCAACAGCTTTTTCCGTGGGTGCCGTCTGTGTTGTTCAATTTACACATTTGCCTTTTTTCCTCTGCCATGCTAAAATACTGTCGATTTTTGCGATGAGAGAGGAAAGAAAGGAACTGCTATGTTTTCGCTCAACCCCATGAAGGATCTGTATGAGAGCCAGCTGCCTCCTATGGCCCTGACGGACTATGAGGCGTTCTCCAAATTCTTAAATCAGGCTCTGCACCGATGCCGCGAGACCGGCCGGGATTTCAACGTCTATTTGGACTGGGCCATCCAGGCTCTGGCCTCCAGTCTGGCTGCGGACAGCGCCTCCAGGATCTTCCTCCCCAAGACTCGGACCGCGCCGTTTGTCCTGGACGATCTGATCCCCCTCTCGGAGCTCCCCTCCAAAGGGACCGTGCGAGTGGACTTGAAGAAGAGCTATGTGGTGGCTCCGGTCTGGAACAACACGGATCTCATGGAGGCTGTGGAGGCTTTCTCCGATAGTGGTTTTGAGAATGCCCAGATCGATCAGGTCTTTGGCGGCGCGTACATCTTGGAGCTGAAGCTGGCCATCATCGATTCCCCGTCCGATGTGGATGTCCCGTACATCCTCTCCCTGTGGGACCGGGGGAGCATCCAGATGGAGGCATACTCCCTGAAAGACCTCACCAAGGTCCTCTCCACAGATGGCTCAAAGTGGTATCTGCAGGAAGAGGACGGCGATACAGAACTGCCGGTCCTGGAGCCTCGTATGGCCATCCTCTACAACTGCGGCGCCAGGAGGTTTTGCGAAAAAACATAGGATATGAAAATGAGCAGGCGTCAGCCTGCTCATTTTTTGGATGGATCGATCTGCTCCATACAGAACGCTTTTAATAGGGATGGGCAGGCTTGTCCACCCAGGTAATCTTCTGCCCGGTGTAGCGGAAGAGCTGGACGCAGTACCAGCATTCTCGGCCCTGGTCATCCGTTCCCTCCGCGATCCCGACACCGATGGCATCCACCTTTCCACTGATCATGTGGTCCAGGTGGCCGGAGGACTTCGCCCAGTCCTGTACTGCTGCATCTGCCAACTCCAGATCCATGGTATCCAGCCATTCCTGATTCAGGCGGTGGATGTTCTCTGTCACATAGGGACAATCGGTCACTGTGTAGTATTTTGAGCCGTCCGGCCGGGTGTGAGAATAGCTGCCGGTGGCCGCCATTTCATCCGCTCGCACCTGAGCTGCTTCCATGAGCTTTTCATCCACAGCCAGGGCCGCAAGGCCATATTCCTGGCGGAGTGCGTTGGTCTGGTCGATGATCTCCTGCTTCACTGCGGATCCGCTCTGTGTTTCTGTTGTCTCCGCAGGCGCAGTGACTGTCGGCGCCACGCCGGTGTAGGGGGCATCCGTGTCCACCTGGACACCGTTCTGCCAGTAGACGTTGAATCCCACCTGCCTGCCGGCGTCCCGCAGCTTCACATAGTTGGAACCATTGATATTGTATGCCTCCATCTCCACTTGCTGTCCATCCACATAGATGGGCTGCCAGGTGGGCACCGCAATGATACCCGCTGCCGCAGCGCCGCCGCAGAGCGTCGCTCCCAATGCCATGCCGGTGAGCAGCAGTCCCATCTTCTTTCCTCTGTTGTTCATAGCGATATCCCCCTCTTCAGCTTTGGCCAATAGCGTACCGGTTTTTGCAACTTCGGATCATGGGCCGCGGATACCCGCCACAGACTGCGGGTCTGATGGGCCAGATAGACCACCTGGTTCAGCAGTTCCGCCGCCTGCATATATTGAGCGTCCTGTACGCCGGTCTTGCAGACGATCACCGGTCGGCCTCCCAGCAGGCGCTGGACCTGTCCGTGATCCAGCAGGACACGGCCCTCCGGCACCTGCAGGTCCACATCCTCATCCGGATGGATTTCGAGGAACTCTTCCACGGTCATGGGGAGTCCCTCTTGCCTGTGGCACCATGATACGCCAAGAAAATGTGGAAAGCTATTGACCAAAACGCAGAAGGAATCGCTCGATCATACAGCAGTTTGTCCATCACGCCTCCACCGCCTGGACGCACCAGCGGTAGGTACGCTGATCCCGGACGCAGGTGTACAGGGTCAGGCGGTTCTCCGCGGAGGGGGATAGCTCGCTCCGATCCGTCTCGCTGATCTTCTCCACGGAGACCACCTTGTAGGTCCGGGTCCCCAGTTTGGTGGCCAGTGTGATTCGGTCTCCGATATCCAGGGTATGGATCTCACCGAAGTAGTCGTTGGTACCCCTATTGTGGGCCGCCAGGGCTATGTTGCCGTTCCAGATGCTGGTTTCCTCAAAGTGCCCCACCCCGCGGGCCAGAGTTTTGCTGCCCGTGCCCTGGTACACCTTGACGTTCAGGTCGACAGCTGGGATCTTGAGGGTCGCCAGATATCCGCCGCTGTAGTAGAGATCACTTGTCACTTCCGTGAAGCCGGTGGACGAAGATACCGTGGACCCGCTGCTGGAGGCGGAGGTCCCCGGTGTCACCACCGCGGCAGAACCGCCGTTGATGACCGCCCCGGTGACTGCCTGTCCTCCCGGTGCCAGGTTGGGGGTGAGGTATGTGCCAGTGTTCAGCGCGTATGCGCTGGGACTGCCAAAGGCCGGTGGGATCCGGGCGGCGTTCTTGCTGCGGTCCTCATTTTTTGCCGCGCCGCCGTCTGCCATGATGACAGGTTCGATGGAAGTGGGATCTCCGTACTCCGGATCGCCCGGCGCGGCGATGGTATAGTCCAGGGCGCCGGCGGGCAGCGCCAGGCAGGCTGCCAGGCACAGGGCCGCCAGACTTGTCATTGCTCTTTTCATATACGCTCCTCCTTAACTTTTGCTCATGGCTTCTCTTCTTCATCCCTGTACCTGCTCTTCGCTACCGCCGTCATCAGACTCCCTGCGCCGGCGAATGACCAGAGCCGCTCCGGCCGCGGCACCCACCAGTGCCACCACCGCAATAGGCGCCAGGATCACTGCCCAGTTGAATGCAGATGCGGGAGCCACCTCCACCGGCTGGAGGGGCGTCCCCTCGAAGATGGCCACAAAGCGGACGCGGTCCAGATTGATCTTGCCAACGGTGCCGGTGTAATCGGCCGTTACTGTGTAGCCCTTGACATAGCTGCTGGTGGCGCTGCCGGTGTATGTGGCCACGGCGGTAAAGCGGTCTCCCAGAGCGTAACCGTCCATAGTGGCGGTGTTGTCCGTCTGCCAATCGATGGCCTGGAGGGTCAGGGTCCGGCCATTGTCCTGAATGGACTTGGGGATATTGGCGGTATCCTGGCTGGCCAGGTTGGGATAGGAGCGGGTGGCGGACACCTCCCGGGTGCTGCTGCCATAACCGGACACCTCTACCTGTACCGTGTCCAGCTGGAGTGTCAGCGTTCCCATGTAGCCGTCATCTGTGACGAACTCCTTTTCCTGGGGCAGCAGTGCCAAGATGGAGGCCATGTCCTTGTTGGCGCTCTGGAGACTCACGGTCTCCGTATGCTGCCGCTCCTCATATTCCGGCAGTTCCTGCCGGAGGAGGTCTGTCAGGGTGTAGTGGAAGCCGTCCTGCTCAAAGTCCGACCGGGGGATACCGGCAGGGTCCTGCTCCGGGGACAGGTCATAGACCTTGCGGATCTCCGTGCCGTCCTCACTGCGGGTGACAGAGGTTGGATAGCAGACCTGCACCTCGGTGACCGCGGGGAATGGCTCCGCCGCCAGGGCGGTTGGGAGCAGCGCTGCGGCTATCAACAGGCCGGCGGCGCATCTCAGGATGGTGCGTTTCACGATGGAGTTCCTCCTATTACAATGTATTTACGGTCTAAGGCACGGCAGCCAGCCGTGTCTTTTTCCGCATCGTTGCCAAAGCTGTTAGAATGAGAGAGTCTTGGCCTGATGTGTTCCTCCAAGGACCATAGCGTCCGTAGTGAAGTCCGTCAGCCAGCCTCTCATTCGCAGCGTTCGATTTATGCAGGTTGAGCCACCTCCTTGGTGCGCCCGTGTCATCAAATAGATTGGATCGGCAATGGTGGAATGGCTGGTCGCCAAAACAAATCCATGATGAGGAGCGATCAATATGAACAATGTTGCAGGGATCGATGTTTCCAAAGGAAAGAGCATGGTGTCTGTCCTCCGTCCTTTTGGAGAAGTGGTAGCAAAACCATTTTCTATTGGTCACACCGGCAGCGAACTCAAGGAGCTGGCAGACTACTTGAAAAGCCTGGACGGTGAGACACGGGTAGTCATGGAGCACACCGGACGGTACTATGAGCCAGTAGCCCGCTTTCTTCATGATGAGGGCGTCTTCGTCAGTGCAGTCAATCCGAAGCTCATCAAGGACTACGGAAATAACACCCTGCGCAAAGTGAAAACAGACAAGGCGGATTCCCGCAAGATTGCCCGGTACGGTATTGACAACTGGGCAGAATTGCGCCAACATACACCCATGGATACGATTCGAATGCAACTGAAAACACTGAACCGGCAGCAGAGTCTATACACCAAGACTAAGACGATGATGAAAAATAACCTCATCGCCCTTCTTGACCAGACCTATCCCGGTGTCAACGCCCTATTTGACAGCCCTGTCCGTGAGGACGGCAGCCAGAAGTGGGTGGACTTTGCCACGACCTTTTGGCATGTGGACTGTGTGCGGAACATGAGCCTCACTGCCTTTGCCGAGCGTTACCGCAAGTGGTGTAAACGGCATGGCTACAACTTCAGCCAGAGCAAAGCCGTTGAGGTCCACGCCGGAGCACAGGACCTGATCGCCATGCTCCCCAGGGACGCCCTGACCAAAACCATGGTCCGGCAGGCCATTGATGCGCTGAACGCTATCTCTGCCTCTATGGAACGGCTCAAGGCTGAAATGCAGGCCCTGGCAGCGCAGCTCCCGGAATATCCCGTCGTCATGGCCATGCACGGCGTAGGCGATTCTCTTGGCCCTCAGCTCATGGCGGAGCTCGGGGATGTGACCCGGTTTACCCACCGAAACGCCATTACCGCTTTCGCGGGTGTTGACCCTGGCGCTGACCAGTCCGGCACTCACGAGGCCAAAAGTACGAGGGTTTCCAAAAGCGGGGCGCCGGAGCTGCGCCGCGCCTTATTCCTGGTTATGGACTGCCTACTGAAAACACAGCCCCAGGATGATCCAGTGTACCGTTTCATGGACAAGAAACGAGCCGAGGGCAAACCCTATCTGGTTTACATGACAGCCGGCGCCAACAAGTTCCTGCGCATCTACTATGGCAGAGTAAAAGAATATCTGGCATCCTTGGAGGGAAATTAAGGAAGCATCCTTCCTTGTTGGGGAACGATACTGCATTTACGCTAAAAACATCTTATGACAGAAAGAGAGCGATTAAGATGTTTTTAGACAATTTATCCACCTCCGTCCTCAAATTATGTGATACTCGAAGACTCAGCTATGAAGCCGCCTCGGAACGATGCGACCTCAGCTCCAGATACTTCGCTGACATTGCCCGGGGCAAGACTGCGCCTACGATCCTGACGCTGGAAAAGCTCTGCGTTGGTTTTGATCTGACGCCAAATGACCTGTTGATCCCCTCAGAACTCTGGCGAGAGATGGCCTTCCGCGAACCAATGCCGGTTACACATATCCGCTGCTTTCACTTCTTTCACGGCCTGACTGGTTTCCCAGTTTGCCCCCAATGTGGGAGAACTCTCGAACGGGAATACCAGCCTTACTGTGACCGCTGCGGGCAATGCTTGGATTGGAAAGGTTTCTCCAAAGCAACGATTATCCTGCCTCAGAAATAATCCTTACTGCTACATACCTGCTAATCCGGCCAGCGTCCTTTACCTGCTGGCTGCTTTTGGCATGTCCTTTTCCCCTCCTCTCAATTTTTCTTCATTTCCCTATTGACTTTTTATTTGCAGACTTCACAACAACGATCTGGTCGGAATCCGTTATTGTTGACAGGCGGTGAGCAATTACAATCAATGTTTTGCCCTTTGTCAGTCGGCTGATGGCCTCCTGTATTACCGCTTCATTTTCCGGATCAGTATAGGAAGTGGCTTCGTCAAGGATTACAATCGGGGCGTTTTTCAGCATAGCTCTGGCAATCGCGATTCTCTGGCGTTCTCCACCAGACAAATGCCCTCCGGCGCCGCCAACCACGGTTTCATATCCATGCTCAAGGTTCATAATAAACTCATGACAGCCGGAAGCCTTTGCAATCTGTTCCACTTCGGAATCGCTTGCCTCTGGCTTGCCCATACGGATATTGTTGCGCACCGTATCGTTAAATAGATAATTGTCCTGCGATACATAGGAAATCAAATCATTCAGTTGGTCGTTAGAAATTTCTTTTACGCTCTTATCGCCAATCGTAATCAGCCCACCGGTCACATCCCAAAAGGACGCAATCAATTTTGCAATCGTTGATTTTCCGCTGCCGGATGGCCCTACAAAAGCTGTAATTTTTCCCTGCGGAATTGTCAGATCAATTCCTTTCAAGACCTCTTTTTCCTCGTATGCAAAATGGACATTTTCCAGAGCAATATCAAGGTTCTGTAAATCACATTTTCTCTCCGGCCGGACAAGCTCCGGCTGGTTTAATATACCGTCAATCTCACCCATTACGGTGCCTATTTTTGCAATATCATCGGTAAAGAACATTGCGGCTACAAGCGGGCCTGCAATTCCCAACGACAGGACAGTTACCGTAATAAAGGTTGCGGCTGACAGGGAACCATTCATGTAAAACAGGCACCCGACGGGAAGTACGCTAATCAACGCCGCGGGCCATACACTCATCATAATCGCCGAATATTTTTGTGTATCTTTCATCCAGTCTAAAATCAGGTCTGCGTTTGCATGGACGGCATCTGTAAATTTCTGATAGGAATTATCTGCCTGAT
>URQA01000082.1 GCA_900549885.1 uncultured Eubacteriales bacterium
GGCTCCGCCGGAAGGCGGAGCCGCTCCCTTTTACAATGGTCCCGGTTCTTGCACCCACGGCAAAGTGCCTGGCGGCTCGGATGGCATATCGGCGCTAGGCGCTTCCGGATAGGACGCGGAAATATGGTACTGTGGAGCAGCGGCAAAAAAGCGCTGGGAATATCCTCCTTCGCGTGCCGGGAATAGACGGCGGCCCTCGCCCATTCTGCCCGAATCAACGGGGGAGCGGAGAAAGGAACGCTGGGGGCAAAAGCACGCTCTTGCCGCCCCCTTCTGGGAAGGAAAAAGGGTGGCGCACGGACCTGTTTTGTGCTATGATGGGGGACAGACCAAAAAAGGAGGTGCCGCCCATGAAAACCAGAAAAGCCGGGCTGGCGCTGGCCCTAGCCCTGGCGCTGCTATTGACCCTGACCGCCTGCGGCACGCAGGGGATGCCCACCCCGGATCCGGTGCCCGCCAACACCTATTCCGCAGAGGATTTTGTGGTGGCTGGGGGCTTTCTCACCTATGACGGGGACGGACCCAGCTATGTAGGAGTGGACGTGTCCGCCCACCAGGGGGAGATCGACTGGGAGAGGGTGGCCGACGCAGGGGTAGACTTTGCTATGATCCGGGCGGGCTACCGGGGTTATACGGAGGGCGGCATCTTCCAGGACGAATATTTTGTCCAAAATATGGAGGGGGCCATAGCCGCCGGGCTGGAGGTGGGGGTGTACTTTTTCTCCCAGGCCGTTGATGAGCAAGAGGCAGTGGAGGAGGCCCGGCAGGTGCTGGAGTGGATCACCCCCTATGATGTGGCCTGGCCGGTGGTATTCGACTGGGAGCGGGTGAGCCAGGAGAATTCCCGCACCCTGGACACCAGCGGAGACGCCATTACGAACGCTACCATCGCCTTCTGCCGGGAGGTGGAAGAGGCGGGCTACCTGCCCATGGTGTACTTCAGCCCCTCCAAGGGGTATACCGAGCTGGAGCTGGAGCGGTTGCTGGACTGGCCCTTCTGGCTGGCCCATTATACTGAGGACTGGTCGGCCACCAGCTTCCGCTACCACTTCGCCATGTGGCAATACACCAGCTCCGGCACTGTGGACGGCATTTCCACCAATGTGGATCTGAATTTGTGCCTGACGGATTTTGAGGAGTGGCGGACAGACCCGGAAGGGGAGGGGAGCGTCCCGCCAGAAAGGGAGAACTCCGCTTCGCCGGAGCGGGAGAACAGCTCCCGGCCGGACCCGTCGCCGGAAGCCAGCTGATAGAAAGGAAGGACGAGCCATGAACCAAGCCAACATCCTGGTGGTGGAGGATGACGCCGACATCAACCGCCTGCTGTGCACCATCCTGGAGGGAGCGGGTTATTCCTGCCGCTCTGCGTTTTCCGGTAGCGAGGCCATGCTCTGGGCGGAGAAATACGACTATGACCTGGTGCTGCTGGACCTGATGCTCCCGGGGCTAACCGGGGAAGAGTTCATCACTCAGATCCGGCAGGGTAAGACCATGCCCATCATCGTGCTGTCCGCCAAAGTGGCGGTGGACGACCGGGTGAATGCCCTGACCCTGGGAGCGGACGATTTTATGACCAAGCCCTTTGACAACCGGGAAGTGCTGGCCCGGGTGGAGGCTCAACTGCGCCGCAGCCGCAGCTTTTCCCAGCCCCAGGCCGGGAAAGACCTGCGTTGGGGCCCCTTGACGCTCAGCCGGGACAGCCACACCGCTACGCTGGACGGCCATGAGGTGCCCCTCACCACCCGGGAGTTCTCCATTTTGGCCCTGCTGATGGAGCAGCCCCGGCGGGCCTTCTCCCGGGCGCAGATCTATGAATCTGTCTGGGGGGAGGAGTTCATGGGGGACGAGAACACAGTGAACGTCCATGTGAGCAACCTGCGCTCCAAGCTCAGCAAGGCTGGCCCCGGCCGGGAGTATATCAAGACCGTGTGGGGGATCGGCTTTAAGATGGCAGAGGCGGAGTGAAAAGGCTGTGCGTTCCGAATTAAGACTTTCTTTACACTTTCTTTGACGGGCTTTGAGGCTTTGCCGGTATGATAGGGCCAACGTCAAAGGAAAGGCAGGAAACTGTTATGAGCGAGATCGTACTGGCTACCCATGGCCTGACCCGGGCCTATGGGCAGAGCAGGGCGCTGGACAACGTGAGTATCACGGTGGAAAAAGGAGAGATCTACGGTCTGGTGGGCCGCAACGGAGCGGGCAAGACCACCCTCATGCGGCTGGTCACCGGCCAGTCGGCCCCCACGGCTGGCTCGGTGGAGCTGTTCGGCCAGACGGGCCGGGAGCTGGCACGGGCCAGGAGCCGGACGGGAGCCATGATCGAGACTCCCTCTTTCGCGCCCTTCCTCACCGCCCGGGAAAACCTGGAGTACTACCGCATCCAGCGGGGGATTCCCGGCAAGGGCGCGGTGGACGAGGTGCTGGAGGCGGTGGACCTGCGGGACACGGGGAAGAAAAAGTTCAAGACCTTCTCCCTGGGCATGAAGCAGCGGCTTGGCCTGGCCCTGGCGCTGATGAACCACCCGGACTTCCTCATCCTGGACGAGCCCATCAACGGCCTGGACCCGGAGGGGGTAGCGGAGTTCCGCGCTCTGCTGCGCAGGCTCAACCAGGAGCGTCAGACCACCATCCTCATCTCCAGCCATATCCTCACCGAGCTGTCTTCGGTGGCCACCTGCTATGGCTTTGTGGAGCGGGGGAAGCTGCTGGAGGAGATCTCCGCCCAGACCCTGCACGAGAAGTGCCGCACCTGCCTGCGCCTGACGGTAGACGATGCCCCCCGGGCTGCCATGATCCTCCAGACCCGGTTGGGCACCGATAAATTCGAGGTGCTGCCCGGCAACGTCATCGAGCTGTACGACTGCCTGGACCGGCCCCAGGCGGTGTCCGGGGCGCTGAGTGCCGGCGGCGTGGCCCTGCTGGGTATGGAGCAGAAAGGGGCCGACCTGGAGGCCTACTTCCTCAACCTGATCGGAGGTGGGCGCAATGGTTAACTACATCCGGGCTGAGTTTTACAAGGTGTTCCGGCGGAGATACACCTGGATCACCCTGGTGGTGCTGCTGGCGCTGGAGGCCCTGATGGTGGCGGGGTGGATGTTCACCAACTCCCACGGCAACCACGTGGACTTCTACACAGGGGCGGGGATGCTGTGCGTGATGCTGGCCCTGGGCTTCTATGCCACCCTGCTCACCTGCGACATGGTGTTTGCCGACCAGTATAAAAACGGCACTATGAAAAACGAGGTGTCCTTTGGCATCCCGAGGACACGTATCTATCTGGGCAAGTTTCTCGTTTCGCTGGCGGTGTCTTTGCTGTTTATGGCGGTGATGGCTGCCTTTTACCTGGGCCTGTGCTACTTGGCGCTCTTCCATGACCCGGAGGCGGACGCGGTGGCCATGCAGATGGTGGGCTACTGCCTGCTCACCGCCCTGCCGCTGTGGGTGGGGGTGCTCGCCTGCACCTGCGCCTTCCGTTTTCTGATCAAGAGCGACCTGTGGGCGTCCGTTGCCAGCGTGTGCGTGTTTGCGGTGATTCCTCCGGTGATGGAGGTCTGTATGGCGCTGTTCAGCGCCAACCCTGCGGGAACGGTTATCCGTTTTCTCTACCAGTATATGCCCACCGTCATGGTGGACAACGCCCCTTCCGTGGTGGGCGGCTGGAGTTACTGCGGCCAGGCATGGATCGTGGGAGCCGTCTGGCTGGCGGTGTTCAGTGTCCTGGGCGCTGTGTGGTTCCGCAGGAAGGAAATCAACTGAAATGGGGCCTGCCTCCCCCGTAGGGGGAGACAGCCGGGCAAGGGCGTAAGTCCTTGCCCGGCCTTTGACGGCCAGGGGGTGCTTCCGGTACCTGTAAGGTGTAAGGTTTCGCTTTGGGCGCCCTACTTTCTATGCGCACAGAAAGTAGGCAAAGATGCGCCGGGAGTTAGGCGCGGATGACCTTTAATCCCGAAGGGCAGGGGTTTGGTCAAAAGCGGCTGTTCTCCGATTCCCTATCGATTTACGGGGAGGCGGAATAGGGGAATGAACTGTCCTAGGTCCGGCGCAAGGGTCCTAGTTGCCCCAGCGCCGGTCGTTGAGTGGTAGGCGCCAAAAGACTGGAAGGCGCTTTTCTTTGGATTTGAAAGACCGTTTCTTTGAGAAGTGCGGAGGATAGGCGCATCGGGGCCGTTTGGAGCGGAGCGGACTTCATTTGCAAAAGAAGCCGCAGCGAAAGCGACCCGGTCATGCGCCCGATCCGCAGCATGACAACAGCGCATACAAAAGAAATGGTTTTTGGTACTTGTCTCCCAAAGGTGTTCGCTTTTGGCTTTTGCCTGACTTTGAAGAAGGGAGGAAAAACAGTGCGAAACTATGTGAAAGCGGAATTTTATAAGCTGTCCCGCCGGAAGTACCCCTGGGTCGTCCTGGGGGTGGCGCTGTTTTTGGAATCCCTGCTGATGTTGGGCTTTTTGCTCATCGGTTCCAGCCGTATAGTTTTCTATGATGGTATGACCAATTTGCTGCCGTTGCTGGCGCTGGGACTGCTGGCGCCGCTGCTCACCTGCGATATGGTATTTGCCGATCAGTACAAGAACGGTACGCTGAAAAACGAGGTGTCCTACGGCCTGAACCGGGGAAAAATATACTGGGGAAAGCTGCTGGCCCAGACCGCGCTGTCCCTGCTGCTATGCGTGGTCATGATGGGCTACTATGTGGGGATGTGCTTCCTCCTGCTGGGCCATGATCCGATGGAGGATGTTCTGGCGCTTCAGATAGTGGGGTGCGCCCTGGCCTCCGCCCTGCCCTTATGGTTAGGAGTGCAGGCTCTGTGCTGCGCCATGTTTTTCTTTTGCCGCAGCGATCTGCTGGGTGCGTTCGGGGCCATGGCCGTGCTGTGGGGGCTGTCCGTGGCACTGTTCATCGCCGGGGGAATGGCGGGGGACACTGGCGCTGGAGCCATGCTGCGGGCCATTCAAACCTATTTGCCCAATAATGTGCTGGCTGACGTGATGAATCTGTCCGCACCTGACTGGAGCCTGTGTGCCAAGGCGTGGCTGGTGGGCGCGGCCTGGTGGGCGGTGTCCACCGCCAGTGGACAGATCGCCTTCCAACGGAAGGCGATCTGATTTGCAGGGCATAGCTCAGAGAAAAGAAAGGAGAGAGCGGAGATGCACACGGCGGTAATCGTCCTGCTGGCTCTGCTGTGCCTGATCCTGGCGGTGGATCTGTTCAGCCTGGAGCGGGGGATGCGGCGGGCGGAAAAACAGATCCGCGCCCAGATGGAGGGTAGGTCCACCGTCCGGGTGACGGTGCCTTGCCCCAATGTGGCTGCCGAGGGATTGTTCCAGACCATCAACGAGCTGATGGAGCAGCGCCAGACCGAGGGGGCCGGCTATCGGCGAAAGGAGCAGGACCTGCGCCGCCAGATTGCCGACGTATCCCATGATCTGCGCACCCCGCTGACCTCCATCCTGGGCTATCTTCAGCTGGTGGAGGAGAATAGCCTGACGCCGGAGCAGCGGCGGGAATATCTGGCGGTCATCCGCAGCCGGGCGGCTACGCTCCAGACGCTCATCACCTCCTTCTACGACCTGTCCCGCATCGAGGGGGGCCAGTGGCAGCTGGAGCGGGAGCCGGTGGACTTGGCCCGAGAGCTGGCCGACCAGTTGGCTGCGGCTTATGAGCAGTTGGAGCAGGCTGGGCTCCAGGTGTCGGTGAAAATTGCCGACGGCCTGCCGCCGGTGTGGGGGGACCGAAACGGAGTGGTGCGGGTGCTGTCCAACCTGCTGACCAACGCCTACCGCCACGGGACGGGAACGCTGGAAGCGCGGCTGTACCGGGAGGGGGATCATGTGGTGTCCGCCTTTTCCAATGACGCGCCGGGCATGACCGACGAGGATGTGGAGCGGGTGTTTGAGCGGTTCTACACCGTGGACCGGATGCGCACCGGGCAGAACACCGGCCTGGGTATGGCCATCGTTAAAGCCCTGGCCGAGCGGATGGGGGGCCAGGTATCCGCCCGTCTGGAGGACGGGCGGTTTACCGCCCAGGTGTCCTGGAAGGCGGCTGGATAATGGGAAAAGCTGGGGGCCTTCTGCCCCGAGGAAGAAAGAGGGGCGTTTCACCGCCCTGGTATGGAGGAGATCGCAATGTATGACGTGATAGCGCTGGGTGAACTGCTGGTGGATTTTGCTCCGGTCAGCACCGACGGGGAGGGGTATCCGACTCTGAAGGCCAATCCCGGCGGCGCGCCGGGCAATTTCCTGGCGGCCCTGAGCCGTTATGGGGCCAGGACCGCCTTTGTGGGCAAAGTGGGGCAGGATGCCTTTGGCCGCCTGCTGACTGACACCCTGGAGCGGGCGGGCATCGAGACGAAAGGGGTGATAGCCGACCCCGAAGCCTTTACCACCCTGGCTTTTGTCACCCTGGATGAGCATGGGGACCGATCCTTCAGCTTTGCCCGCAAGCCGGGGGCGGACACCCGCCTGCGCCCGGAGGAGGTGGATTTGGAGCTGATTCTCCAGTGCCGCCTGTTCCACTTCGGAACGCTGAGCCTCACCGAGCAGCCCGCCCGGTCCGCCACTCAGGCGGCGGTAGCCCACGCCAAAGCGCAGGGCAAATGGGTCAGCTGCGACCCCAATCTGCGCCTGCCCCTGTGGGACAGCCCGGCGGCAGCCAGAGAGCAGATGCTGTGGGCGGTATCCCAGGCGGACATCGTCAAGATCAGTGAGGAGGAGGTGGACTTCCTCTGGGGCTGCTCTCCTCAGGAGGGGGCGGACCGCCTGCTGGACCAGTGTGGGGTCAGCCTGGCCATGGTCACCCTGGGCCCAAAGGGCTGCTATGTGAAAAACCGCCGGGGAGCCTGCTATGGGACCTGTCCCCAGGTCCAGGTCCGGGACACCACCGGGGCCGGGGATATCTTCGGTGGCGCGGCGGTGAGCCGCTGGCTGGCCTCCGGCAAGGCCCCCGGCGAACTGGACGAGGAAGAATTGGCGGATCTGGCGGCCTTTGCCTGCACTGCGGCCAGCCTGTCCACCCAGCGCCAAGGGGGAATCCCCAGCATCCCCGGGCGGGCAGAGGTGGAGGCGGCGCTGGCCTCCCGATAGAGCGGAGCGGTTAGAGCCGGAAGGGAGACGGTTTATGAAAAAGTGGTATGATGAGGAGTACGAATTTGAGATCGAGGTGACCGGATTTCTCCGGGGGGAGCGCACGGAGCGGTACTGCCGCAACGGGGAGCAGGTGGGGGACCGGTATACCTGTACCTATGGCTGTCCCGTGAACGACCAGGGATATGGCATCTGCTCCAAGACCATGATGATGCTCTACCCCATTATGGAGGCGGTGCGCAGCGGCGGCGATTTGGAGAACATCGGCGGAAGCGGGCGGTATATCAAGGACGTCGTCTGCCCGGATGGCTGCGTGCTGTTCCGTCTGACGGCAAGACCCCTGGGAAACGAGAATTTTTTCAAGGGAAGATTTTTTGATTGAGCCGGACGCCTGTTCGAAGTGAAAACCCCCCTCTTCCAAACTTGGAAGAGGGGGGTTTTGTTTGGTTACTTCTGAGGCTCGTCATCGCTGCCGCAGCCACAGCCACAGTCACAGCTGTCATCGGCGTGATCCTCGGCCGCAGCGTCGTGGATGTCTACCTCGACGTCCTGGATCTCCTCGTCGGACAGGTTACCAGCGGCCTTGATGTCCGCGATGCGCTCGTTGTTGTATTCAATCTTAGCCTGGGACTGACTGATTTTCTCACACAGAGCGGCATAGGCGGGTTCGGGCGCAGCGCCCCGCTCAGCAAAGTACAGCTTGCCCAATTCCAGGTAGGCCTTCTTGATAGCGTCCGCCTCGCTGGCGTTCTGCACCTTGAGCTTGCCGATCTCGGTCAGCTCTTTGCCCTTGGCGATGGCGGTATCGGTCAGGTCCTTGGCCCGGGCTACGCTGGTCTGAGCCAAGTCCTTGGCAGTTTCCTTGAGCTTGTCAAAGTCGATATTAATATTCATGGTGAAACCTCCTTGATGTTGTGGCTGGAACCATTTGCTTCATAGTCCCATTGTAATCCGGGAACAGACGGGATGCAAGGGGTTTTGAAAGGTTTAACGGGTCTTTCATCGTTTTTTAATTTGCCGTTCACGCCTTATTCCGAAAGGCGAAGAACCGCTGGCCGAAGTAGTTGAGCACAGTGTAGAGCCCCATGCCCCCCACCTTGGCCAGCCGCTCCACCCAGACCGGGTCCAGCCCCGTCCAGCCCAGCACCCACTGGGCGGCGGGCTGGGCGATGGAGTAGGCAATCAGGTAGCACACCGCCACATTGACGGCGAATTTCAGCACAGACGGCCAGAAAGCCGCGCGGCTTTGGAAGGTGAAGGAGCGGTTGAGAAAAAAGCTCATCACCGCCCCGGCTACGTAGGCGATGGCGGTGGACGGCCAGTACCCCAGCCCTTCCAGCAAGAACATAAGCACCAGGCTCAGCAGGGTGTTGCCCACCCCCACCAGCAGGAACTTCCACACCGAGGCGTCAAGCAGTTTCTTCTTCATCGCTGTCCTCCAGCACCTGGCGGATGAGGAATCGGGGCCGGCCCTTCGTCTCCAAATAAATCTTGCCCACGTACTCCCCCACGACTCCCATGGCCAACAGAATGAGCCCGCCCAATGCCCACAGGGAGCAGGCCAGGCTGGCCCAGCCGGTGACGGTGGCTCCCATGGCCCAGCGTGCCAGGTTGTAAACGATCATCACCAGGGACACCAGGAAGATGAGAAAGCCCAGGCCAGTAATCATCCGAAGCGGCTTGACCGACAGGGAGGTAACACCCTCCATGGCGAAGGACAGCATTTTCTTCAGGGGATATTTGCTCTCTCCGGCAAAGCGTTCCCCCCGCTCATACTCCACCACGTCGGTGCGGTAGCCGATCATGGGCACGATGCCCCGAAGGAAGAGGTTGACCTCCCGGAACTGCTCCAGCCCTTCCAGCGCCCGCTTGGACATGAGACGGTAATCGGCATGGTTGAATACCGTCTCCGCCCCCAAGGCGTTCATCACCCGGTAGAAGCCCTCGGCGGTGGTGCGCTTGAAAAAGCTGTCCTTTTTCCGGGAAGATCGGACTCCGTAGACGATGTCCACTCCTTCCAGGAACTTGTCCACCATCTGGTCCACTGCCTCCACATCGTCCTGGAGGTCCGCGTCCATGGAGATGACCGCGTCCGCCTTGTCCTTGGCGGTCATCAGACCGGCCAACAGAGCGTTTTGGTGGCCCCGGTTACGGGTCAGGTCCACGCCGCAGAACAGGGGAGACTGTTGGTGGAGGGCGGAAATGATCTCCCAGGTGCGGTCTTTGGAGCCGTCGTTGACAAAGAGCACCCGGCTCTTTTCGCTGATTTTCCCTGCGGTGATAAGCTGTTCCAGCTTGGCCTTCAAGCGCTTGGAGGTCTCGGGCAGGACCTCCTGCTCATTGTAACAGGGTACGACGATATATAAGGTATTATTCATGGTCATTTTTCTCCGAAATGGTTACTTCTAGCTTTAGCGTGTCACACAAGGTGAAGAAAACATCAATGGATGGCTTTTTCATTTTGGTTTCGATTTGATTGAGGAATGGTTGGGAAATACCGGCCATTTTTGCTAATGTATACTGGCTATACCCTAGTTCTAGCCGTCGTTCCCGGAATAGAGTAGCATAATCAATCATGTTTATCACCATCCCCATATTATTACTTTGGGTCATGGTTTGTAAATGATTCCTTTCAGCAATTGACAAAGGGGGGAATGTTGCTATATAATTGCTAAAAGCAATAAAACAAGGGGCAACTATATGGATACTAGACAGGCTGTTGCAGAACGCATTTTTCAACTATGCGACAAACAGAATATTTCTATCAGTCAGCTGGCCAGATGCTCAGGAGTCCCGCAGTCTACGATCAACAGCATTGTGAATGGCAAGAGCAGGCAACCTGGTGTTGCGACAATCGAAAAGTTGTGTAACGGATTTGGAATTACATTGGGGGAGTTTTTTAGGACACCAGTTTTCGACCAATTGGAGCAAGAAATCAAATAAAAGATGGCGAAAGGGATAGAGCTTCTGAAGCAGGAGCCTCTTTGGGTACTTTCTACACGAGAAAGTAGGTGAACGTCAAGGGCTGATGCCCTTGGAACATAATCTCCAAAACCCATTTCTTTTGTATGCGCTGTTGGTGTGCTGCGGATTGAGCGCCTGGCTGGGCTGACCTGTCGGCAGCAGGCGTGTATCGAGGGCCGGGAGGGGTACTACGACCGCCAGCAGAGCGGTAGCGGAAATTAGTGGCTCCGAGTGTCAGCTTATCCCAACGCCGGAAATAGGACGCTGCACACCCTATCCTGCTCCCCCGTAAAAAATGGGGGATCTTAGGGGGAAAATCCTGTGAGCGAGGCTTCCGCCCTTTGGAAGCCGTAGTCTCACCCGGATTTTCGCCCCTAAGCGTGCTTTTGCCTACTTTTCGCACGGACGAAAAGTAGGCCCCCGGAGGGCGGGACGGCCTCCACAGAAAGCAAGGGCCCCGCCCTTGTTTTGGCTGTCAAAAGAAATGGGGTCGGAAAAAATACGTTTCCAAGGGCACAGTCTTTGGATCAGGGGGCAAGGTCACCAGCCTCCGTCCGTTCCTTTTTCCAAAAAAGAAAAGGAGGGGCAGGGCCCCGGCCCTACTCCTCCCCCAGTGCCTGGCGCAGATGCTCCACGGCCCGCCGCTCGATGCGGGACACCTGTACCTGGCTGACGCCCAGCACCTTCGCGGCCCGGTCCTGCGTGAGATTCTTATAAAACCGCAGGAAGATGACCTGCCGTTCCCGCTCGGGCAGAGCGTCGATGGCGGAGCGTAGGGCCAGACGTTCCACCACCTCATCCTCCATGCCTCCCTCGCCCAGCACCGCTTCCAGAGTGAAGCCTTCCTCGCCGCTCTCACTGTGGATGGAGGCCACGGTGAGGGTGGCCGTCTCCGCCGCGGCGATCTCCTCCGGTTCCAGCCCGGTGGCGGTGGACAGCTCGGACAGGGTGGGCTCCCGGCCCAGCTGGACGCTTAACCGTTCCTTGGCCAGGCGGATGGCAGTGGACCGCTCCTTTACTGTGCGGCTGACCTTCACCACCCCGTCATCCCGGAGGAAACGACGGATTTCTCCGGCGATCTTGGGCACGGCATAGGTGGAAAACTGGGTGCCATAATTCAGGTCGAATCCCCGCACCGCCTTTAGAAAGCCCAGACAGCCCAACTGATACAGGTCCTCGCTCTCCACCCCTCGGCCATAGTACCGCTTGGCCACCGACCAGATCAGGCCGCTGTTTTCCACCA
>URQA01000083.1 GCA_900549885.1 uncultured Eubacteriales bacterium
TGGTGCGATGCACCAGGCCGCCCTTTTTGCATGGATATGAAGTTAAGGCTCTTCTTCCTGCCAGCCTTTGCACACGTCCACCCAGCCCTGGGCCTGAGAGGCCCGCTCCAGCTCGTCCAGATGGAGCTTGACGGCAGAGTTGGCGGTGCCGGCGGCGGGGTATACGATGTCGAACCGCCGCAGGCTCTCGTCCAGCCAGACGGGAACGCCCTCATTGATGCCGAAGGGGCACACGCCTCCCACGCCGTGGCCAATGAGAGGCTCCACCTCATCGTGGCCGATCATCTTGGCCTTGGTGTGAAACCGGGCCTTGTACTTGCTGTTGTCGATCTTGGCGTCTCCGGCGGCCAGAATGAGCACCGGACCGTCAGGGGTGAGGAAGGACAGGGTCTTGGCGATGCGGGCGGGGGCGCAGCCTACCGCCTGAGCGGCCAACTCCACCGTAGCGCTGGATACGTCAAACAGCTGGATGCGGCCGGCTAGTCCAAACTGCTCCAGATGAGCTTTCGCACGGTCAAGGGACATGGGGAACAACTCCTTACTTAAGTGAAGATTCAGTTGTTCTATTATAATGCTTTACTGTAGAAAAGTAAAGAAGAACTTGAAATCACGCCGGAGAGACGCCCGCCAGCAGTCCCACCACCAGGCAGGCGATGACCAGCAGCAGCAGAGCCCACTTGAAGATGCCCTTGAGCAGGGTGCTGTCCTGCCCGGTCAGCCCCACGGCGGCCACAGCGGTGGCGATGCACTGGGGGGAGAGGATCTTGCCGATGCCCGCGCCGGTGGAGTTGGCGGCGGCCAGCCAAAACTGGGACACGCCGATGGAGCCAGCCGCCTCCGTCTGGAGGGCGCCCAGCAGCACCTCGGTGTTGGTGCCGCTGCCGGTGACAAAGGCCCCGATGGCAGCAATAATGGGAGAGACAAAGGGATAGAAGCGGCCTGTGAGGGTGACAAAGAGGTCAGCCATGTCGGAGATCATGCCGGAATAGGTCATAATTTTGGCCACGGCCAGCACTGACATGATGGTGATGATGGTTTTGATCAGCTGACGCAGAGTGGCCGCGAAGGTCTGCCACATGAGCTTGACAGAGGCCCCTTGGACGGCCCCGCCGATGATAGCGGCCAGGAAGATGATGACGCCAGGCGTGTTGACCCATGAGAAGGAGGTGGTGCTGGCGTTGGGAGAGGTGCTGATCTGGACCGTGGAGCTGAACTGACCCAGGAAGGTGTTCACCGGGGCTACCAGCTTGGAGGTGAGCAGCAGGAACAGGAAGATGAGGATGAAAGGCAGCCAGGCCGCCAGGGGGCTCATGGCCGCCTTTTTGCGTTGGACCGGGACTGCTCCAGCGGCAGCGGCCGGGGCGGACTGGCGCATGTCATACTGGGCGGGGACCGCCTTGCCCCGGCGTAGCCGGCCCAGGAGCACCACACAGGCCAGAGACACCACCGAGCCCACGATGACCGTCAGCTCCGGGCCGATGAAGTAGGACACCAGCAGCTCGGGTACCACGAAGGACACCCCGGCGGCCAGGGTAATGCCGGCCACCCCCTTTAGTGCCCGGAAGCCGCCGCCGCCCACGATCACCATGAGGAAAGGCACCAGGATCATAAAGGGAAGCATCTGAACCACAGTGGTGAAGGACAGAGACATTACGTCCAGTCCGGTGACGTTGGACAGGGTGACTGTAGGGATGCCCACTGAGCCGAAAGCGGTGGGAAAGGCGTTGGCCAGCATACAGCTCAGGCAGGCGGCCACCGGATCCATCCCCAGACCTACCAAGATGCCGGCCGGAATGGCGATGGCGGTGCCGAAGCCAGCCATGCCCTCCAGAAAGCCGCCGAAGCACCAGCCGATCAGCAGGATGAGTACCCGGCGGTCGGCAGACACGCCGGTGAGCATCCCCTTGATTACATCCATAGCCCCGGTTTTGAGGGTCAGGTTGTAGGTGAAGATGGCGGCCACGATAACCAGGATGATGGGCCACAAGGCGGCGGCAAACCCCTCCAGTGCTGAGGTGGCACAGTCTGTCGCCGGCATCTGCCAGAGAGTGAGGGAGAGCACGGCGGCCACCAGCAGGGCGCTGAAGCAGGCCCAATGCCCGGGCAGCTTGAGTACCGCCAAGGCAATGATGAGCCAGATGATGGGGACCAGGGCGACGACGGACAGCAACATGATGTTTCCTCCTTTTACTGGGGTGATACAAGGGGATGATTGGTAGTACCATTTTGGAAGGAACGAATTCCCTGATGAGCGGCAGCCGTGAGGAAAAAAGTCCGCCGCCCATCAGGGAAAGCAAAAGAAGGGGGAGATCTTTCCAGCCACAGTATAAGCCGGATCTGTAAAGATGTCCATATTTTTTTGTGATAATTAAAAATAAATGATGTTTTGCACAAAACAAGGCGGGAAAACTGGACAAAATGGAAAAAATATTTTTTAGGATTGCAATTTGTGAAAAGTGTGGTACAGTATAGGCGTAAACGGTATGACCAATTCTGAGACAATGGGAGATAACGGGCTGTCGCTCCCAAGCGGACAGAAGAATCAACAAAGATTTTAGTTTGATGAGTAGGAGGCGCTGAAAACATGACGCAGTATCATCCGATCACAGCGGAAGTCATCGCGCAGCTGGAACAGGTCGTCCCTGGACGGGTAGTGGTAGGCGAGGACGTGAACCCTGACTACGCCCGGGACGAGATGCCCATTTACGGCACCCGGATGCCTGAAGTTTCGATTGATGTGCTCACCACAGAAGAGGTGGCCGGCATCATGAAGGTATGTTACGAGCACGGCATCCCAGTTACCACCCGGGGCGCTGGCACCGGCCTGGTGGGAGGTTGCACCCCCATCTGCGGCGGCGTGGTTATCTGTACCACTAAAATGAATAAAATCCTGTCCTATGACCTGGAAAACTTCGCCGTCACGGTGCAGCCCGGTGTGCTGCTCCAGGAGCTGGCGGACGACGCCCTGGCCCACGGCTGCATGTATCCCCCCGATCCCGGCGAGAAGCTGGCTACCCTGGGGGGCAACGTGGCCACCAACGCCAGCGGCATGCGGGGGGTCAAGTACGGCGCCACCCGGGACTATGTGAAGGCCATGACCGTGGTGCTGCCCAACGGGGAGATCACCCGCTTCGGCGCCACCGTGAGCAAGACCAGCTCGGGTTACAGCCTTCTGAACCTGATGATCGGCTCCGAGGGCACCCTGGGCGTCATCACCGAGATGACCCTCAAGCTCATCCCTGCCCCCAAGGCCACGGTGAGCCTCATCGTCCCCTTTGAAGACCTGTCCGCCTGTATCTCCACGGTGCCCAAGTTCAAGATGAATCACTTCAACCCCCAGGCCATCGAGTTCTTTGAAAAGGAAATCTTGGTCTCCTCCGAGGAGTACCTGGGCAAACAGGTCTTCCCCCGGAAGGTGGAGGGCACCGAGGTGGGCGCCTACCTGCTGCTCACCTTCGACGGAGACAGCCAGGACGAGCTGGACAACATCGTGGAGCAGGTGGCGGAGCTGCTGCTGGAGGAGGGCGCCCTGGACGTGCTGGTGGCGGACACTCCCCCGAAAATGAAGGACGCCTGGGCTGCTCGCTCCTCCTTCCTGGAGGGCATCGAGGAGCAGACCAAGCTGCTGGACGAGTGCGACGTGGTGGTGCCGGTGACCAAGATCCCCGACTATGTGATGTTTGCCGACGAGCTGGCCAAAAACTATGACTTCAAGCTCCAGTACTTCGGCCACGCTGGCGACGGCAACCTGCATATCTACACCTGCTCCAACGATATGGACAGGGAGGAGTTCCTGCGCCAAGTGGATGACTTTATGGGCAAGCTCTACGCCAAGACTATGGAGCTGGGCGGCCAGATCTCCGGCGAGCACGGCATCGGCATGGGTAAGGTGAAGTATCTGGCCCAGGCCGTGGGGGAGACTAACATGGAGCTGATGCGGGGTATCAAGAAGGTCTTTGACCCCAAGATGATCCTCAACCCCGGTAAGGTGTGCTACAGCCTGTAAGGGCTCAGGCCGTCGAAAAAAGCAAAGCCTTTTCCGACGGATAGTCTGCGGCCCGCCGCAGCGCGCGAACTGGCCGCTGAATGCAGCCAATTCGCACGTTTGCGGACCGAGAAGAGTTTTTCGTAATAGGCCCCCATCCAAAACGTCCTTCCGTTTTGGATGGGAGAGGAACGGCAAGGGAGTGCAGGACAGAATACCCGCAGGGTGTTTTGCCCGGAACGGACTTTGCCGTGACGATATGTCGCGGCCGAAAACGGATTCCAATTTTTTCGCGCCTAACGGCGCGAACTCTGCGAGGCTTTTTCGACAAGTTGAGCCTATACCTATAAGGGCTGATGGTCCATAGAATTAGGAGGGAACGTATGAACATTCTGGTATGTGTGAAACAGGTCCCGGACACCAACGAGATCAAGATCGATCCGGAGACCAACACCCTGGTGCGGGACGGGGTGCCCAGTATCGTCAACACCTTTGACGGCTATGCCCTGGAGGCCGCCGCCCGGGTGAAGGACAACAACCCGGACACCAAGATTGTGGTGCTCAGCATGGGCCCCGCCCAGGCGGAGACCGCCCTGCGGGAGTGCCTGGCCATTGCCGCGGACAAGGCCTATCTGCTCACCGACCGGGCCTTCGGCGGGTCGGACACCCTGGCCACCAGCTACATTCTGTCCCAGGCCATCCGGAAGGTGGAGAGCCTGGAGGGCAAGTTTGATATGATCTTCTGCGGCAAGCAGGCCATCGACGGCGACACCGCCCAGGTGGGCCCCGAGATCGCCGAGCACCTGGGCATGCCCCAGGTGACCTACGCCCTGGAGGTCCAGGAGGCGGGCGCGGATGGACTCAAGGTCATCCGGGAGGCGGAGGACGGCAAGCAGGTTGTCGGCGTGAGCTATCCTTGCCTGGTGACCTTTACCAAGCCTAACTTCGACCCCCGGTTCCCCACCATCAAGCGGAAGATGGCCGCCCGCAAGGCGGTGATCGAGCAGATCACCGCCGCCGACCTGGAGGGCATCGACCTTTCTAGGGCTGGCCTGAAGGGCTCCCCCACCAAGGTCAAGCGCACCTATGTGCCCCCCCGCAAGAAGTCCGGCGTGATGATCACCGGCGAGACGCCGGAGGAGTGCGCGGCCAAGTTGTACGAGGCGCTCAACAGCGCCCACATCATTTGATGCAAGGAGGAACCGATATGGAAGCGAAAACGAAGGACCTGTGGGTCTTTGTAGAGACGAAAGAGGACGGTTCCGCCAAGAACGTGGGCATCGAGCTGCTCGCCCCCGGACGGGATATCGCCAACAAGCAGGGAGGTAGCCTGGTGGCCCTGGTGGTGGGCTGCGGCGTGGACAGCGCCGTGGAGGAGTGCGCCGCCTACGGCGCGGATAAGGTGGTGGTGGTGGACGGCGAGGAGTTTAAGGACTACTCCACCGACGCATATGCCGCCGCCCTGGCTACCCTTATCGAGAAGTACGGCCCGGCCAGCGTGCTCATCGGCGCAACTCCCAACGGTCGGGACCTGGGACCCCGGGTATCCTGTCGGCTGAACACGGGCCTGACCGCCGACTGCACCGGCCTGGACGTGGATGAGGCCACCGGCTGTGTGTGCTGGACCCGTCCCGCCTTCGGCGGCAACCTGATGGCCGTCATCATGTGCCCTGACCACCGGCCCCAGATGGGCACGGTCCGCCCCGGCGTGTTCAAGAAGCCTGCCGAGACGGAAAAGAAGGCGGAGATCATCCGGGAGGACTTCCACTTCCCCGTGGCCGACATCCGCACCAGGACCCTGGAGATCATCCGGGAGGCCGCCGGTGAGATTGTGGATCTGGAGGGCGCGGACATCATCGTGTCCGGCGGCCGCGGCGTAGGCTCCCCCGAGGGCTTCAAGGTTCTCCAGGAGCTGTGCGACGCCCTGGGTGCCACCCTGGGCTGCTCCCGGGCTGCGGTGGACGCGGGCTGGATCAGCCACTCCCACCAGGTGGGCCAGACCGGCAAGACCGTAGGTCCCAAGGTATACATCGCTTGCGGCATCTCCGGTGCCATCCAGCACCTGGCGGGCATGAGCGGCTCGGACTATATCGTGGCCATCAACAAGGACGCGGACGCCCCCATCTTCGGCGTGGCCGACTACGGCATCGTGGGCAACCTGTTCGATGTGGTGCCCGCCCTCACCGCCGAGATCGAGAAGCACAAGGCGTAAGCCTTTCGGGGCTGCGGCCCCGGATACCAGGCCAAGGCCCCTGGCCCTTGGCCTGGTATCCAAAGGCTGTTGCCTTTGGACACGGCGTTTCATACTACCGCCGCCTGGGAGGGCGGCCTGAAATCGAGGAGAGATGAGTTATGAATTTCCACTTTACCGAGGAAGAACAGGACATCCTGGACATGCTCAAGGACTTCTGCGTCAAGGAGGTGGCCCCTAAGGCGGCCGAGGTGGATGAAAATGAGCGGTTTCCTGAGGAAACTTGGCACGCGCTGGGTGAGATGGGAATGATGGGGGTTCCCTTCCCGGAAGAGTACGGCGGGGCGGACATGAGCTATCTGACCTACATCGCCGCCTGTGAGGAACTGGCGAAGCATTGCGCCACCACTTCCGTTATGGTGTCCGCCCACACCAGCTTGTGCTGCTGGCCCATCTACCAGTTCGGCACCGAGGAACAGAAGCAGAAGTACCTGCCCAAGCTGTGCTCCGGCGAGTGGCTGGGGGCCTTTGGCCTGACCGAGCCCGGTGCTGGCACTGACTCTGCCATGCAAAAGACCACCGCCGTGTTGGACGAATCCGGCGAGAATTGGGTGCTCAACGGCTCCAAGATTTTTATTACCAACGCCGGCTACGCCGATGTGTTCGTAATCTTTGCCATGACCGACAAGGAGAAGGGAAACAAGGGCATCTCCGCTTTTATTGTGGAGAAGGGCACCCCCGGTTTCAAGGTGGGAGCGCACGAGAAGAAGATGGGCATCCGGGGTTCCTCCACCTGCGAGCTGATTTTCGAAGATTGCGTGGTGCCCAAGGAGAATCTGCTGGGCGAGCGGGACAAGGGCTTCAAGATCGCCATGATGACCCTGGACGGAGGCCGGATCGGCATTGCCGCCCAGTCCCTGGGTATTGCCCAAGGCTGCATCGACCAGACCCTCCCCTACATCCAGCAGCGCATCCAGTTCGGCAGGCGCATTAGCCAGTTCCAGAACACTCAGTTCCAGTTGGCTGACTTGCAGACCAAGGTGGACGCGGCCCGGCTGCTGGTTTACCGGGCCGCCCAGGCGAAACAGGACGGAGAGGCGTACAGCCATCTGGCCGCTATGGCCAAGCTCTTTGCCTCTGATGTGGCAAACCAAGTCACGCGGGAGTGTGTCCAGCTGGTGGGAGGTTACGGCTATAGCCGGGAGTATCCCTTCGAGCGTATGATGCGGGACGCAAAGATCACTGAAATCTATGAGGGTACTAGCGAAGTCCAGCGCATGGTCATTTCCGGCTGGATGGGCGTAAAGTGAGTGAAGTCCGTTGATAAAGGGCGGCAACCGGGGCGCGGCCGGCTTTTCAGGCCGGCTGCGCCCTGCTTGAAAAGGAGGGAGAACCATTAAAGAAAGCACAGTCAAAGAGGAGCGGACTTATGAAAAGGTGCTGGATTATATCAAGGCGGAGATCCGTAGGGGGAACCTGAAACGGGGGGAGCGTCTTCCACCGGAACGGGAGCTGGCTGAACAGCTGGGGGTGAGCCGTAACTCTGTGCGGGAGGCAGTGCGAACCTTGAGCCTGATGGGATTTGTGTCCAGTGTGCAGGGGGCGGGCAATTACATTTCCTGCGACTTGGAGGGCAACCTCAGCACCAGCTTTGAAATGATGCTTCTGCTGGGGGAAACCAATTATCTTCAGGTCAGCCAACTGCGCCGGGGCTTGGAGAGCGAGACGGCCCGCTTGGCGGCCACCCGGGTTTTGCCCGGCCAGTTGGAAAGGCTGAACAGCCTGGCCCAGCGGATGGCTGCGGAGCCAGACCCCGAGAAGGGCGCTTTGTTGGACCAGCAGTTTCACATGCTGTTGTGCGAGGCGTCAGGTAATCTGCTGCTGAGAGCGCTGTTTCGGGCGATGCTGGCCACAGTGAATCGATTTATCGGAACCATGTATGTACGTATTGTAAGCGCAGAGGACCAGGCCAAGCAGCTGCATGATGCTCATCTGGAAATTGTTCAGGCTTTGACAGAAGGCGATGAAAATGCCGCCATCCAGGGAATTTGGCGGCACTTCCAGGTGGTGGAGGAAGCCATTCTGGCTATGCCGTAGGGCCGACCAAAGACGGACCCTATGGCATACAGGCGGAATGGGACCCGAGAAAGAAAACAGGAAGAAGATAAAAGAAAAAGTAGAGCAAATTGGAGGTTAAGAAACTGCTTTGTGATATTTCACTAAAAGAACGATGGGAGAGAGGCAAAAAATCGGCGCTAAGCCGTTAAAGGTTTAACAAACTTTTCTTGCTTTTTTTCTTCGTTGCAGGTATACTGAGTATCAGAAGGATAAACAGAGGACTATAGACAGTGAAGGAAGCGGCAGAGTTGTTAAAAATGTAACAAGAGAGGCCGCGATTTTTTTTCAAAAGTATTGTTAAAAAATTAACGTATGATTAGGGGACACGTTTGATAAAAAAATCACAATATTAGGTTAAGGAGGCAATCACCATGTCATTTGTCAAGTACGAGCAGAAGGACCAGGTGGCGGTGCTCACCATCGACCGGCCGGAAGCCCTCAACGCCCTGAACACGCAGGTACTGTGTGACCTGGATGAAGCCATCGCCAAGGTGGAGCAGGCCGATGATGTGCGGGTGGTCATCCTCACCGGTGCGGGCCGTTCTTTTGTGGCGGGCGCCGACATCGGGGAGATGAAGGGCTTTTCCGCCATTGACGGGAAGAAGTTCGGCGTCCACGGCGGCTCTATTTTCCTCCGGCTGGAGAACCTGTCCAAGCCGGTGATTGCGGCGGTCAACGGCTTTGCCTTGGGCGGCGGCTGTGAGCTGGCTATGGCATGCGATATCCGCCTGGCCTCTGAAAAGGCCAAGTTCGGCCAGCCTGAGACCGGCCTGGGCATCACCCCTGGCTTCGGCGGCACCCAGCGCCTGCCCCGTATCGTGGGCGTCAGCAAGGCTATGGAGCTGATCCTGACCGCCAAGACCATTGGCGCGGAGGAGGCCAAGGCCATCGGCCTGGTCAGCGAGGTGTACCCCGCCGAGGAGCTGATGGATAAGGCCATGGAGCTGGCTCAGGCCATCTGTGCCAACGCCCCCATTGCCGTGGCCGAGTCCAAGCGGTGCATCCGTATGGGCATGCAGACCGATATTTCCACCGGCGCAGCCTTTGAGGCGGAGGCATTTGGCGTCACCTGCGGTACTGAGGACAAGAACGAGGGTATGGGTGCCTTCCTGGAAAAGCGGAAGGAGAAGCACTTCCAGAACAGATAAGGGGGACGTATTTCCAAGTGCGTCAGCTCTTGGAAAAGACTGCAAAGGCGAAGCCTTTGCATGAAATATGAGATATCAATGCTTTGATAGGAGGAAAATATCATGAAAAAGATCGTTGTCATCGGTGGCGGCACTATGGGTTTGGACATCGCTCAGGTCTTTGCCAAGAAGGGCTATGACGTAGTAGTCCGGGACATCAACGACCAGATCATCCAGGCTTCCGAGGCCCGGCTGAACAAGTCGCTGGACAAACTGGTGGCCAAGGGCAAGCTGGACGAGGCCGGAAAGGCCGCCATTACCGGCAAAATGACCTTTACTACCGACCTCAATCTGGCTGCGGACGCCGACCTGGTGGTGGAGGCCGCCGTGGAGAACCTGGACATTAAGAAGAGCATTTTCGGGGAGCTGGACAAGATCTGCAAACCGGAGACCATCCTGGCCTCCAACACATCTTCCATCTCCATCACGGCCATCGCCGCGGCCACCCAGCGGGCAGACCGCTTCATCGGCATGCACTTCTTCAACCCTGCCACCGTCATGAAGCTGGTGGAGGTCATCCGGGGGGCCAACACCTCTGAGGAGACCTTCAAGACCGTGTACGCTCTGGCCCAGGAGATCGGCAAGGAGCCTGTGGAGGTTGCCGAGGCCCCCGGTTTCGTGGTCAACAAGATCCTGATTCCCATGATCAACGAGGCGGCCGACCTGGTGTACACCGGCGTGGCCACCGCCGAGGATGTGGACAAGGCCATGCAGCTGGGCGCCAACCATCCCATGGGTCCCCTGCACCTGGGCGACCTGGTGGGCCTGGACGTGTGCCTGGCCATCATGGACACCATTTATAATGAGACCCACGATTCCAAGTACCGCGCCAGTCTGCTCATGCGCAAGCTGGTTCGGGCGGGCCATCTGGGCCGCAAGACCGGTAAGGGATTTTTCGACTACAGCAAGTAAGAAAGTGTGAACGCGGCGGCGTGGGCGTGATCGCCAAAAAAGGTGAAACTACCCAGGTAACATTGTTATATTGCTCCCCTCTGGGCGGAGACAAGTTCCTCCGCCCAGATTATTTGATAAGGAGGACCATTTCATGGATTTTAAACTGTCCAAAGAACAAGAAATGCTCCGCAAGCTCTTCCGGGACTTTGCGGAGAATGAGGTCAAGCCCTTGGCCACCATGGTGGACGAGGAGGAGATGTTCCCGGAGAACACGGTGAAGAAGATGGCCGAGCTGGGGATGCTGGGCATTTACTTTCCCAAGGAGTATGGCGGCGCGGGCGCGGACGTACTTAGCTATGTCATGGCCGTGGAGGAGCTGTCCAAGGTGTGCGGCACCACCGGCGTCATCCTGTCCGCCCACACCAGCCTGTGCTGCGCCCCCATCTATGAGAACGGCACCCCGGAGCAGAAGGCCAAGTACCTGCCCAAGCTGTGCAAGGGCGAGTGGCTGGGCGCCTTCGGCCTGACCGAGCCCGGCGCGGGCACTGACGCTCAGGGCCAGCAGACCACCGCCGTGCTGGACGAATCCGGCGAAAACTGGGTGCTCAACGGCTCCAAGATTTTTATTACCAACGCCGGCTACGCCAATGTGTTCATCATTTTTGCCATCACCGGCGAGAAGTTGGATAAGCGGGGCCGTAAGTCCAAGGAGATCTCTGCTTTCATCGTGGAGCGCACCGACCCTGGCTTCTCCGTGGGTAAGCACGAGAAGAAAATGGGTATCCGCGGCTCCTCCACCTGCGAGCTGATTATG
>URQA01000084.1 GCA_900549885.1 uncultured Eubacteriales bacterium
CGGCTGCCGCCCATGATCACCTCCCTGGGTGTGGCCCTGCTGCTGGAGGCAATCGCCTACATCGTCGCCGGTGGCAGCGAGAGCAACAGCGTAGTCACCCGCCAGCCAACGGTGTCTGACCAGATGAGGCAGTTCATCGGGTCCAACGGCGGGTCGGCCATTTGGCTGGCTCTGATCTTGGTCACGGCGCTGGCGCTGATGATTGTGATCTTCCATTACACCAAGTTCGGCTATGACTACCGGGCCCTCCAGAGCGGCCAGCAGATCGCCGTGAACACCGGGGCGAACGAGTACGCCAACGCTATGGGGTGCTACATCATTGCCGGGATGCTGGCCGGGGCTGCCGGGATGCTCTTCGGCTGCCAGATCCAGTACACCAGGGTGTCCGCCTATTTGAACTTTGGCACTGTGTCCAAGATGTTCGACGCATTTTGTCCCCTGTTCTTCTCCGGATTTGTAGGGCGCTTTTGCAATAAACAGGTGGCAATTATCGTGTCCGTAGTAGGGTATGAGTTCCTGCAGCTGGCCTTTGGAAATATCAACGCCGTGGACACCACCTTCACAAGCACGGTGTACGGGATCATCAACTCAGTCATCCTGGTGCTGTTCCTCATCTATCTGAACAATGAGAACAAGGTCATTGAGCTGGTGACCTTCAAGAAATGGCGTGCCGCGCGCAAGCAGGCAGGCTGAGGCACATTTGCTGCATGATGGAAGAGGGAACGCTATGGTATTCCACAGCCTGAAAGTAAATCGAATGACCGATCCCATGGGGATCGATCGTGACCGCCTTTCCTTTTCCTTCCTATGGGAGGGGGAAGGCGGTCCTTGTGTTTGCACCGTCTGGGAAGGAGATAGGATAGCGACCCAGGAGAAGATTGGCCTGGACCGCTCTCACTGTTTTACTCTGGCGTGGAAGCCGGAACCGGGCAGGCGCTACCGATGGCAGATATCATCATGGGAGAGCGTCAGCCCAGAGGCATATTTTGAGACCGCGATCTCCTTCTCCGCCCCCTGGATCACACCGGAACGGCCGGTGAGCCACCCCACCTTTGTAAGAAGATTCCAGGCCAGGCAGGGGGATGCCAGGCTGTACATCACCGGCCTGGGGCTCTATGAGGCGTACCTCAACGGGCACCGGGTGGGGGAGGACCTGCTCACCCCAGGTTTCACCGAGTACACCAGCTATGTCCGCTATCAGACCTATGATGTGACGGCTTTGCTCCGGGAGGACAACGAGCTGCAGGTCACCCTGGGGGACGGCTGGTATAAAGGGCGCTTCGGTCTGAAGGGGCGGACGGACATCTACGGGAACCGATATCTGCTGGCTGCTGAGCTGCGTCAAAATGGGCGGACCCTTTGGCAGACGGACAGGCAGTTTGAGGTGTGGTCCTCTGGTTTTTTGTCCTCCGGTATCTACGACGGAGAGTGCTTCGACGCCAATATCGTGCCGGAGCGGCTGTGCGGCGTGGAACTCACCCAGGCAGGCTACCCCATCGTGCCCCAGTCGGGGCCGCCGGTCCGAGTGATGGGAGAACGCAAGCCCATCCTCATCCGCACCCCCAAGGGAGAGCAGGTGCTGGATTTCGGCCAGAACATGGCCGGGCTGGTCCGGTTCACCTGCCGGACCCCCAAGGGAGCCCGGGTGACTCTCCAAGCGGGAGAGATCCTCCAGCAAGGGTGCTTCTACCGGGACAATCTCCGGGACGCCAAGGCCCGGTTTGACTATATTTCCGACGGGCAGATGCGGCAGGTCTGCCAACACTTCACCTATTATGGCTTCCGCTACATGCTGGTGGAGGGGATCGAGCAGGTGGACCCGGCGGATTTCACCGCCTTGGTAATCCACTCCGCCCTGGAGTCCACCCTTCAATGCCACACCTCCCACCCCAAGCTGGACCGCCTCATGGCCAACACCCTGTGGGGACAGAAGAGCAATTTTGTTGACATCGCCACCGACTGCCCCCAGCGCAGCGAGCGGCTGGGCTGGACGGGGGACACCCAGGTGTTCGCCCCCACCGCCTGCTACCAGATGGACTGTCTGGCCTTTTATGAGAAGATTCTCCGGGATCTGCGGGTTGAGCAGCTCCGGTATGACGGCAACCTGCCCAACTACTGCCCCAGCGTGTGTATGGAGACGGGCGGGGGTTGTGCGGTATGGAGCGACATCGCCACCATCCTGCCTTGGACGCTCTATCAGTGGTACGGGGATCGAGACCTGCTGAGACGGTATTACTCCTTGATGCGGGACTATGTAGACTTTCTGTGGCGGCGGGACCTGGCTCACGGAAATACCCACCTGTACCATGAAGGCGGCTTCGGTGACTGGCTGGCCGGCGACGGCGTGTGCGACCAGTCCTTTGTGGGAGACACAGATGTGGGCTTCATCTTTGCCGTCTACTACCGCCACAGCGTGACACTGACCGCGCGGGCCGCCAGAGTGTTGGGCCAGACGGAGGAAGCGGAGGAGCTGGAGACCTTGGCAGAGGACATCCGGGAGGCTATCCTGGCGGAGTATTTCGCCCCCAATGGGCGTTTTTGCTTGGACACTCAGACAGCCTATGTGCTGGCCCTGCACTACGGGATCTGGCGGGACCGGCAGCGGGTGATGGACGCCTTCCGAACCCGGCTGGAGCGGGACTTTTTCAAGATCAAGACTGGCTTTGCAGGCACGCCGCTGATGCTGCCCACCCTGTTTGAGTGCGGCCTGGACGACTACGCATACCGGCTGCTGATGAACGAGGAGCTGCCCGGCTGGCTGTACGCGGTGAACATGGGGGCCACCACCATCTGGGAGCGGTGGAACTCCGTGCTGCCTGACGGGACCATCAGCGGCACAGGGATGAACAGCCTGAACCACTATGCCTACGGCTCGGTCTGCCAGGCCATCTATGGCTATATCGCTGGACTGCGCCCCGCCGCGCCAGGATGGAAGCGGGCGGTGATCGCGCCCCGGACGAACTGGCGGCTGCGGGAGATCGACCTGGCCTACCGCTCCCCCTCCGGCACATACCGGGTGGCCTGGAAGCTGCTGGACAGCGGACAGCTGGATGTGGAGCTGTCCATCCCCAGCGGGGCGGTGGCCCAAGTAGAGCTGCCCGGGCGGGAGGGCATGGAGCTGCTTGGTGGGGACTATCACTTTCTGTACCGACCGGGGACGGACTACCTCCATCCCTTCTCCCGAAATTCCTTCCTGTACGATATTCTCCGCAATGAGGATGCCGCCGGGGTCCTGAGACGGTGCAGGCCGGATGTGTATGCCACGGCGACAGGGAAAAACCCGGAATTTTTGACCATGACCTTGGCGGAGATGGCCGCCATCCCGATGTTTGACCAGACACTCACGCTGGATGAGGCGGAGAGCGCACTGCAAGCCGTTTTGATTTGAAAAGAAAGGTGCGACAGATCATGAAGATTGGAGTCATCGGCGCTGGTGGGCGCCTGGGGGGAAAGATTAGCACGGAAGCTCTGGACCGCGGCATGGATGTGACCGCCATCATCCATCGCACACCCTGTCGGGACGGGCGGGCCAGTGTGATGAAGAAAGACCTGTTTGACCTGAAGCGAGAGGATATCTCCGGATTTGGTGCGCTGATCAGCGCCTTTGGCAGTGGCTTTACCGCAGATCCCGCCATCAACAAGCAGGCCATCGCCCACCTGGCGGAGATCGCCGTGGGGACGGGGATCCATTTGATCATGATCGGCGGGGCGGGCTGCCTGTATGCGGATGGGAGCGAGACGGTCTGCGTCTACGAAATGCCCGATCATCCGGCGTTCCTCAAGGGGATTTCCTGGAATCTAGTCCAGGGCTATGAACAGCTCAAGCATACAGACGATGTGGACTGGACCTTTGTCTGCCCGTCCAAGCTGCTAGACCCCGATGGGCCCCGCACGGGGGACTATCTGACCCGCACTGACCGGCATATCCCGATCAACGAGGATGGGAACAGCTATGTGTCCTATGACGACCTGGCCATCGCCATGGTAGACTTCGGGCAGAACGGCAGCTTCAAGCGGCAGCTAGTAGCCGTGGCCAGCCGCCGGGGCGGCCCCCAGGCATGAGAGAACGACAGGGAGGTACGAGGATGAAGTACAAAGGAATCATATTTGACCTGGACGGGGTCATCTGTTCCACGGACGAATGCCACTATCAAGCGTGGAAAAAACTGGCCGACGAGATTGGGGCCGCCGGGTTTAACCGGGAGGACAACGCCCGGCAGCGAGGGGTGTCCCGCATGGAGAGCTTGGAGGTAGTGCTGGAGAAAGCGCCCCACCAGTACACCAAGGAGGAGAAGGCGGCCCTGGCCGAGCACAAAAACGAGATGTACCGCCAGTTGCTGGCCAACATGTCTCCCGCCGACCTGAGCCACGAGGTGAAGGATACCCTGGACGCCCTGCGGGCAAAAGGGCTGCTGCTGGCCATCGGCTCCTCGTCCAAAAACGCGCCATTCATTCTAGATCGGATCGGGCTGGGGGATTATTTTGACAAGATCTCCGATGGGAACAACATTTCCCACTCCAAGCCCCACCCGGAGGTGTTCCTGCTGGCGGCGGAGTACTTGGGCCTGGCTCCCGCCGACTGCCTGGTGGTGGAGGACGCGGTGTCCGGCGTGGATGCCGGGATCGCCGGCGGCTTCGACACGGCGGCCATCGGGTATGCGTCCACCTATCATAAGGCCACCTATCATCTGAAAACATTTTCCGATCTTCTGACCATTGTGGAGGGATAGATGATATGGACTTGAGAGCAAAACCGTTTTATTTGTCCGATGAGGACATCGCCTGGGTGGAGGACACCCTGGCCTCTATGACGCTGGAAGAAAAGGTGGGCCAGATGTTCTGCGTCACCGATACCATCACCGACGTGGAAGAATTACAGGCCTTTGTGAAGAGATACCACCCCGGTGGGTTTATGTACCGCTGCGGCGACGCGCAGGAGATCCAGTCGGCCCAGCGGGCCATGCAGGCGGCCAGCCGGATTCCCCTGTTGCTGGCCTGCAATCTGGAGAGCGGAGGCAACGGCGTGGCCGTCACAGGTACCTTCTTCGGCCGGGAGATGGAGGTGGCCGCCACCGGCGAGACGGAGCAGGCCCGCCGCCTGGGGGTGGTATGCGCCCGGGAGGGGGCGGCGGCCGGCTGCAACTGGGCTTTTTCTCCTATTGTTGATATCGACTACAACTGGCGCAACCCCATCACCAATGTGCGCACCTTCGGCTCTGACCCTGACATGGTTATTGAGATGAGCAAGGCTTTCATGGACGGGGTGCGGGAGACCGGAGCGGATCTGGCGGTGACCATCAAGCACTTCCCCGGCGACGGGGTGGACGAGCGGGACCAGCATCTGCTGTCCACCGTCAACTCCCTATCCGCCGAGGAGTGGGAGGGCACCTACGGCCGGGTGTACCGGGAACTCATCGACCACGGGGCGCAGACGGTGATGGTAGGCCATATCCTACAGCCAGCCATGACCCGGAAGATGTGCCCTGGCATCCGGGACGAGGACATTCTGCCCGGCTCCACCAATAAGCATCTGATGACGGACCTGCTCCGTGGAGAGCTGGGCTTCAACGGCCTCATTACCACCGACGCCACTCCTATGGTGGGATTTACTGGAACCCTCACCCGCCGGCAGGCCATCGCCCACGCTATCATGGGGGGTGCGGATGTGATCGTGTTCTGCAAGAACACCCAGGAGGACATGGACGGCGTCCGGGAGGACATCGAGTCCGGCGTGATCGCCCTGGAGCGGGTGGACAACGCCATCCGCCGCCAGCTGGCGCTCAAGGCCAGCCTCCACCTGCATACCAAGCACCGGGACGGTACCATCGTCCCCGGGCCGGAGGCGCTGCCAGTGATTGGCTGTGAGGAGCATACCCGCTGGGCGGCGGAGTGCGCCGACAAGGCCATCACCCTGGTCAAGGACAACCAGTCCCTGCTGCCTCTGTCTCCGGACAAGACCCGGCGGGTCCGGCTCACCGTCCTGGGAGAGAACCAGGCCGGCGCCTTTGGCGACAACGGCGGCGTGGGCCCCCTGCTCAAGCGGGCGCTGGAGCGGGAGGGCTTTGAGGTGGCCATGTACGACTACGAGACTATGGAGCACGGAGAGATTTTCACCTCCGGTGTGGCGGACATGAAGGCCAAGTTCGACCTGTCCATCGTGGCGGCTAACATCCCCACCGGGTCCAACAACACCACCCGTCGGGTAGACTGGATCACCCTCATGGCGGCCAACGAACCTTGGTACATGAAAGAGATCCCCACCATGTTCATCAGCTTCTGCAACCCCTACCATATGTTTGATGTACCGTTTATGAGCACCTTTGTCAACTGCTATTCCTCCAGCTCCTTCTGTGTGAATGCGGCGGTGGAAAAACTTATGGGCCGCAGCCCCTTTGTGGGTAAGAGTCCAGTGGACCCCTGGTGCGGCGGTATCTGGGGCGCAAGATTTATGTGAGGGCGAACAATGAAACACGAACTGTTTAATGATAACTGGAAATTTTGGGAGGACAAGGACGCCTTTGCCCTGATCTGGAGCGTGCCGGACAACGCTCAGACCGTCCGCCTGCCCCATGACGCCATGATCGGCGCCAGGGCCTATGCGGACAGCCCCGCCGGGGCGGACGGCGCCTACCGAGATGGGGCCAGCTATGTCTACTACAAGGAATTGTACGCCCCCGAGCGGTGGCGGGACCAAACGTTGAAGCTGTACTTTGAAGGGGTTAGCCGCAGTGCCATGGTGTATGTCAACAACCAGCGGGCCGCCTTGGTCCCGTACGCCTATACCGCCTTTTATGTGGACCTGGACGACTACCTCAAATACGGGCAGGTCAACCAGATCCGTGTGTGTGTCCGCACCGGGGACATGCCCAACAGCCGATGGTATGCCGGGGGCGGTATCTATCGGGACGTCTACCTGTTGGAGGGAGGGCTGGCCCATATCCCGCCCCAGGGCCTCCGGGTGACTACCGCCAGCCTGGACGGGGATATGGCCGTGGTCCAGGTGGAAACCGAGCTGGTCAACCGCTTCCACCACCTAGTGACGGCGGAAGTGAAAACCCAACTGTACGGCCCGGACGGCGCTCTCATTGCCGTCGAGACCACGCCGCTGACCCTGATGGGAGGGAGCAAGGAGCCACTGAAGCAGACCCTGGCGGTGGCTGGTCCCCACCCCTGGAGCGACCTGTCCCCCGACCTGTATACCTGCCGTGTCACCTTGACGGCGGTCGGACAGGAGCTGGACAGCGCGGAGACAGCCTTCGGCATCCGAACCATCTCTGTGGATGCCCGCAGGGGCCTGCGGATCAACGGCAGGAGCGTGAAGCTGCGGGGCGCATGCATCCACCACGACGGAGGTCTGCTAGGGGCGGCTACCTTTGAAGAAGCGGAGTTTCGACGTATGCGCCTGCTGAAAGAGGCGGGCTTCAACGCGGTGCGCTCCGCCCACAACCCCATGGCTCCTGTGGCCCTCCGGGCGTGCGACGTCCTGGGTATCTATGTGATGGACGAGGCCTTTGACATGTGGACCCGGAGTAAAAAGGATTACGATTACAGCCAAGTTTTTGAAAAGTGGTGGCGCGACGACCTGGCGGCTATGGTGAAAAAGGATTACAATCACCCCAGTGTTATTCTGTACTCCATAGGCAACGAGATCCCGGAGATTGCCACGGCTCACGGAGCCGCTCTGGGGCGGGAGATGCGTCGTGTAGTAGAGCGGTTAGATCCTACCCGTCCGTCGCTGGCCTGCATCAACGGCGTTTTCGCCACCGGAGATCGATTGGATGAGATCATTGCCGATGTGCTCCAAAGCAGCGACAGGCCGGGCGGCGGCGGGGCGGGTAATGTCAACGACTTTATGGCGGCCACGTCCACCCACGCCGACGAGATCGCCAATCATCCTCTGATCTCCCGCAACCTGGAACTGGCCGGGGCCGGGATGGAGCTGATGGGCTACAACTATATGACAGCCCGGCACGAGCCGGACGGTGCGCGTTACCCCAACCGGGTCATCGTGGGCAGTGAGACTTATACGCCGGAAATCGCCCGCAACTGGGACATTGTGGAACGCTGTTCCCATGTCATCGGCGACTTCACCTGGACCGGGTGGGACTATCTGGGGGAGGCCGGCGTAGGTGTGCCCGCCTACCGGCCGGGGGAGGGCAGCTTCGGCGCCCAGTACCCCTGTCAGCTGGCCTATGTGGGGGACATCGACATCACTGGTTTCCGCCGCCCGGCCTCATACTTCCGGGAGATTGTCTTTGGCCTGCGCAAGGATCCCTACATCACCGTGCAGGATCCGACCCATTACGGACAGCAGCCCATGCAGACCCCCTGGGTCATCAGCGACAACTACGCCTCCTGGACCCACCCCGGCTTTGAGGGCAGGCCTGTGGTGGTGGAGGTGTACTCCCCCGGCGACGAGGTGGAGCTGCTGCTGAACGGAGCGTCCCTGGGCCGCCGGGCTGCCGGGAAAGAGGCCGGATTCCGGGCCTTGTTTGAGACGGTATACCGCCCCGGCAGACTGGAGGCGATTGCATATGAGAAGGGCCGGGAACTGGGGCGGAGCGAACTTACCACGGCACAGAATCCTCTGGTCCTGCGGGTCCAGCCGGAGGAGACGGATGGCCGGGAATTGATATACGTCAATATCACCCTGGAGGATGGGCACGGGGTATGCATGAACACCGATACGGGTATCTCCGCCCTGGTAGAGGGAGACGGGGGGCTGGCCGGGTTCGGCAGTGCAGATCCCAAGCCCCTCACCGGGTACACAGATGGGGTCAGCCGGATGTTCCACGGCAGGGCTCAGGCCATTGTTCGTAAGACCGCTAGGAACGGCATGGTTGTTCTGACAGTCGGCGCGGAAGGGTATAAACCAGTGCGGATGGAGATTCGGTTTTGACTGGCTGGCCCTCAGCTCATGAGCCGCATAGCCCGGCACACCGCCGAACCGGATGACTGGGGGCAGAGGGGTACAGTCAGCGATAAAGAAACAAGAGGAAAACTTGGCCGCCCATGCTGTGCTGTTCGGCTTTGCAAAAGAATATTATTTGCCTTTGCGTGCCCTGCTCGATGTTTTTGGTATGGGGAGAAAAAACCACTGGTGTGTGCAAGGTGAGTAATATAACTAATCAGAAAATAAGGAGGATCATCGATGAAGCGTAAGCGTTTGGTCTCTGCTGTATTGGCCTGTGCCATGACAGTCGGTTTAACAAGCCTGCCTGCGGTAGCGGCGGAAGCCCCAACGGAAGCAGAAGTGACGGAAATGACGGTTGGTGAAAACACTGTGTTCGTTTATGCACCGGAACGTGATATGGTGGTATCTTCTACCTGCACTGCACCCTGCTTTATTGTATTTGGCTCTGAACCTTATACTGCGGATTCTGCAAAAACGCAGGCCGAAAATTCCGGCTTGGCGGAGCTGGCTGCTGGAGAGGGAGCTACTGTCGTCTTTGTCAATCCCAAGGGCGAGACCTGGACTGACGAGGACACTGTGGTATATTCGACTTTGATCGGTATGTATTCCAATTCTTCCACCAGTATCTTCGTCAACGGCATTTCCAATGAAACCAATGCTATGAGCGGTCAAACCGAAACCAAAATTCTCGGCGACACTGGCCGGATTTATCTGTATGGCGAAGGTGCTGGGGCTGACTTTGCGGCCGCAAATTTCATGAAGAATGTCGTGCTGGACACCACGTTTCCCGACGGTGTGACCATGTCCTTCGATCGGACACCCACCAGCGTGACGCTGTTCAACCCAACGGCTCTTCCAGAGACAACAGAGCCTGCGGATATTGCGGTGGCCGTGGTCAACGGGCCTGAGGACACCACCGACAAACTGGATGCCCTCACTGAGAAGGCCGTAGTGGACGCCTCTGACGCTGCCGACGGCTTTGACCGGCAGTGGATTTTGGACAACTACGGCACTATCTCCGGCGCCTACCGCCGGCAAGCTGGTTTTATGGTCCCCATGCACGACTGGGCCGCTGAAGGCATTGTGGAAACCGTGGAGAGCTTCACCCTCTCCGATGGCAGCACCGTCAACTATGTCACCTATTACGGCGACGGCCTGGATGTTACCGACACTTCCAGCAAGGTGCCCCTGGTGCTGATTTTCCACGGCGGCGGCAACACCGCGCTTTACCACGCCCAAGCATCTGAGTGGCCCCTGATCGGTAAGGAGTACGGCTTTATCACGGTGGCTGTCGACCTCCACTATCCCAATACCACCGCCGCACAGACGGTGGAACTGTTGGATCATCTGAAGAGTGAGTATGCTGTAGACCCCTCCCGCGTCTATGCCTCCGGCTTCTCCATGGGCTCTATTAAGAGCTGGGACCTCTTTGAACAGTATCCCACCCTGTTTGCCGGTGTTGCTCCCATGGACGGCGCTAACAATGTAGGTATTGACAGCTACAATCAGGAGGTGGAGTACAACACCGACGTGGTTGTTCCTGTGTTTTACGTAGGCGGACAAACCTCCCCGCTGCCTGAGCTGGCCAATCAGGATCCCAAGATCCAGGAGCGCATCGCCTATGCATTCTCGGTGAACGGGGTGAAGCAGGAGTATACCTATAATGAGAATGTCAACCTGTGGTGGGGCGTCAACGGCGACATCAATTACGCAGTCACCGACAACGTCTACTTTACCAACAGTACGCTGAACATCCACCTGTTCCAGAGTGCAGACGGCAAATATTACACCGCTCTGGCCGACGCCACCAACATGAGCCACGAGGTCTATGGCCGCAACAGCTGGGCCGCCTGGGACTTTTTGAGCCAGTTCAGCCGCAATGAGGACGGTTCCATCTCCATCTCCGGGGTGACCTATTCCCGGCCCGCCGACGATGGCTCCGTGTCGGATAACGCTTACAACACCGCCGACGAAGAGCCCGAAAGCCCCAATGAACCCGGAACCTCCGGCATCACCCATACCGTGGCTCGGGGCGAGAGTCTTTGGAGCATCGCCCAGGACTATCTGGGTTCCGGTACGCTTTGGAATATGGTCTATGAGGCCAATCGGGACGTCATCTCCAATCCCAACATGATCTATGTGGGTCAGGTGCTGACGATCCCCGGCTGACTGCAACTGACTAAATATCCCTATACCATTTG
>URQA01000085.1 GCA_900549885.1 uncultured Eubacteriales bacterium
GGAGGGCGCCGCCGCGCTCTCCCGCGGGGCACGCCCAAGCCGCCTAAACGCCGGGTATACCGCGCCCAGCCAGCCCGGAGCAACCCTGCCCGCCTACCAGAAGGGGGATATGCTGGAGCACAAGGCATTTGGCCGGGGCATGGTATTGTCTGTGCAGAAGATGGGGGGCGATGCGCTGCTGGAGATTGCCTTTGACAATGTGGGAACCAAGCGGTTGATGCTCAAATCCGCCGCGCAGCACATGAAAAAGCTGTAAAAGCGCCCGACCAAAAACTGCGTTCTCTCCTATTGGGGAGAGAACGCAGTTTTTACGAAAATTTGGCTTGCAATCCCCGGAAAGGGAGCATATAATGTATTCCGTTGAGAAAACGGCCCCAATGCGCCCGAGTAGGGAATTTGGGACCAGGTTAGAGAAAAAGGAAGTGAGATGCGTCGTGACAGGCGATCCGTTCAGTCGAAGTCAACATCAACTGCTGCGGCGCACCCGCTGAAAAGGCATCCTCCTTTTTGCCCGTGCGTCCGCTTGCCCATGGCCAAATTGGGCACCCTAATTTTGAAGCGGAACGGCACGGGCCTTTTTATGCCCTTTGCCGGTTTCGGGAAAGGTGTGAAACGCATGCTGACCATTCACAAGACCATTGATGGAAAAATCACCCCCCTGGAAACCATGGAGGACGGCTGCTGGGTCAATTTGACCTATCCCAGTGAGAAAGAGTTGAAAACAGTGTCCACCGCCTTGGGCGTGGAACCCACGTTTCTGCGGGCGGCCCTGGACGAAGAGGAGACCTCCCGTATTGAAAGCGAGGACGGACAGACCCTCATTATCGTGGACATTCCGGCGGTGGAAAAGGACGAGGCGGGAGTGGTTTACTCCACGCTGCCTATGGGCATCGTGGTCACGGACAAGCATATCATTACAGTGTGCCTGAAGGAGACCTCCCTCATCCGGGACCTCCAGGACGGGCTGGTGAAGGACGTGCGCACCCAGCAGCGCACCCGGTTCATCCTGAATATCCTGTTGCTGGTGGCGAAACGCTATTTGCAATACCTGAAGCAGATCGACAAGACTTATAATTACATGGAGAGCCAGCTGTATAAGTCCCAGCGGAACAAGGAGCTCATCCAGATGCTGGACCTGGAGAAGTCCCTGGTCTATATCAACACCTCACTGAAGGCCAACGAGGTGACCTTGGAAAAGATTCTCCGAGGGAGGATTGTCACGTTGTACGAGGAGGACCACGATCTTCTGGAGGACGTGCTCATCGAGGTGCGCCAGGCCATCGAGATGGCGCAGATCTATTCCTCCATCATCTCCGGTATGATGGACGCATTTGCCTCCGTGATCTCCAACAACCTCAACGTCACCATGAAGATCCTCAGCTCCATCACCATTCTGATGGCCATTCCCAACATCATTTTTGGATTCTACGGGATGAATGTGCTGGGGCTGCCGCTGGATCAATTCTGGTGGTTCCCGCTGGTCATCACAGTGGTGGTTATGGTGGTGCTGGCCATCGTTCTGAAAAAGAAAAACCTGTTTTGATTATGCGTCAAATCAGCAAGGCCCCCGGGATACTTCCCGGGGGCCTGCTTTGTTGCGATCTGAATCGCTGTGGGGATTTACCGGGCGCCGGTAGAGCCGAAGCCGCCGGCCCCCCGCTGAGTATCATCCAGCTCATCCGCTTCCTGGAATTGGGCGGTGAGATAGGGAGCGATGACCAACTGGGCAATGCGGTCGCCGCACGCTACGGTGCGGGTTTCGTTGCTGTGGTTATACAGGGACACCATCAGCTCTCCCCGGTAATCCGCGTCGATGACGCCCACCTTGTTGGCCGGAGCCAGGCCCTGCTTGGTGGCCAGGCCGGAGCGGGCGTACACCAGCCCCACATAGCCCTGGGGAATGGCTAAGGCCAAGCCGGTGTGGATGAGGGCGGTCTGGCCAGGGGCGATGGATACCGGGCCGTCGGTGAGGGCATACAGGTCGGCGCCGGCGGCATCAGCGGAGCCGTAGGCGGGCAGCTTTGCCCGGGGATTCAGGCGTTTGATAGAGACAGGAGCGGTCAACATAGCAATTCCTCCCATTTTATAGGTTCCAATTCCGATTTTGTTGGGCGGCGCTTCTATCTGGCGGTGATTGGCTCCACAGTCATGGCTCCATCCCATAGCACCACTTGCCGGGCGGCCAGGGACTTGGGCACGTCGATAATGCGCTGGTTGGCGCTGCCCCGAAAGCGCAAGGACAAGTCCTTCTGAGCCGCCACAAATTCCCCATCCACCAGCACGTCGAGGAGGGAGAGCATCTCGTCGGTGGCCTCGCACCTGGCCCGGCTGGGCTGCCACAGCTCCCCGTCCAGGGTATAGCCGGAGTAGCACCAGATAGTCTTTCCGGGCAGCTCATTCCGCGTCCGCCGCAGCAGGGGCAGCAAAGCGCGCTGGTTGGCCGGCTCAAAGGGCTCGCCCCCCAGCAGGGACAGGCCCTTCATGTGGGCGGGGGAGAGAGCGGCGAGGATCTTGTCCTCTTCCGCCTGGGTGAAGGGCTGGCCGTACTGGAAATCCCAGGCCTCCGGGTTGAAACAGCCCGGGCAGCGGTGGGTGCAGCCGGACACAAACAGGGACACCCGGACACCGGGACCGTTGGACACATCCGCCCATTTGATGGTTGCGTAGTTCATGGAAAAACCTCTTTTAGATCCGGATTCCCGCACAAAGGGGATGGGAATCTACCGCTTCAATTCATCAAAAAGCCTCGCGGAGTTCGTGCCCCAACGGGTCTGCCCACTGAGGCCCCGATGATGAAAATGCTCGTACGAAATGAATTCGCGCTCCGACAAGGCTTTCGCCACTGGCGAAAACACTTGTACGCGCCACCCGTTGGAGACGGCTGTGCTTTTTTCGCGGAATTTCTTACAGGTGCAGCACCCTGGACTTGATCTCTTTGGTCTTGCCCACGTTCCAGAAATTCTCGCCCAGATAGCCGCAAGTGCGGCGCGTGACGTTCATCTTAGAGTGATCCTTATTGCCGCAGTTGGGGCACTCCCACTCGTTGTCGTCGTTGACGATGATCTCCCCGTCATAGCCGCACACCTGGCAGTAGTCGCTCTTGGTGTTGAACTCGGCGTACTGGATGTTGTCGTAGATGAAGCGGACCACATCCTCCATGGCCTCCAGGTTGTGGCGCATGTTGGGAATTTCCACATAGGAGATGGCCCCGCCGGAGGAGATCTTCTGGAACTGGCTTTCAAAGGTGAATTTGGAGAAGGCGTCGATGTTCTCCCGCACATCCACGTGGTAGGAGTTGGTGTAGTATCCCTTGTCGGTCACGTCCTCGATGGTGCCGAAGCGCTCTTTGTCGATGCGGGCAAAGCGATAGCACAGGCTCTCCGCCGGGGTGCCGTACAGAGCGAAGCCCAGGCCAGACTCCCGCTTCCAGCGGTCAGTGGTCTCCCGCAGGTGGTTCATCAGGCGCAGGGCGAACTGCTCACCCTCCGGCTCGGTGTGGGAGCAGCCCTTCACCAGTTTAGTCACCTCGTACAGGCCAATGTAGCCCAGGGACAGGGTGGAGTAGCCGCCATCCAGCAGCTTGTCGATGGTTTCGCCCTTTTTCAGACGGGCGATGGCGCCGTACTGCCAGTGAATGGGGGATACGTCGGAGCGCACCCCTTTGAGGGCGTTGTGGCGGCACATGAGAGCCTCCCGGCACAGCTCCAGCCGTTCATCCAGCAAGACCCAGAACTTGTCCTCGTCCCGACCGGAGAGAATCCCCACCTGGGGCAGATTGATGGACACCACGCCTTGGTTGAAGCGGCCCTCGAACTTGTAGTTTCCGTCCTCGTCCTTCCAGGGGGACAGGAAGGAGCGGCAGCCCATGGGGGAGAACACATTGCCCTCGTAATTCTCCCGCATCTTCTTGGCGGAGATGTAGTCGGGATACATCCGCTTGGCCGAGCACTTGACGGCAAGCTCGGTGAGGTAATCGTACTTGCCACCCTTGAGGCAGTTGCACTCGTCCAGCACGTACACCAGCTTTGGGAAGGCGGGGGTGATGTATACACCCTTCTCGTTTTTGATGCCCTCCAGCCGCTGCTCCAGGATCTCCTGGATGATGGCGGCGTTCTCCTCGATATAGGGGTCATTCTCCCGCAGCACCAAAAACAGGGTGACGAAGGGGGACTGACCGTTGGTGGTCATGAGAGTGTTGATCTGGTACTGAATGGTCTGCACACCGCTCTTGAGTTCATCCTTGGTGCGGGCCCGGGCAATCTTCTCGATGGTGGCCTCGTCCAGCTCGGGGGCAGCCTGACGGGTTTTGCGCACGTACTTGTCATAGGTCAGGCGCAGATACTTGCCCAAGTGGCTCATCTCCACGCTCTGTCCGCCGTACTGGTTGGAGGCCACGCAGGCGATGATCTGGGTGACGATGGTGCAGGCCACCTGGAAGCTCTTGGGGGACTCGATGAGCTTGCCGTTGATCATGGTGCCGTTGTCCAGCATATCCCCAATGTTCACCAGGCAGCAGTTGAAGATGTGCTGCACGAAGTAGTCCGCGTCGTGGAAGTGGAGCACGCCCTCGTCGTGGGCCTTGGAAATCTTCTCCGGCAAAAGGATGCGGCGGGTCAGATCCCGGCTCACCTCGCCGGCGATGTAGTCCCGCTGGGTAGAGGCGATGGCAGTGTTCTTGTTGGAGTTCTCCTCCGCCAGATCCTTATTGTCGTTGCGGATCAGGGCCAGGATGGATTCGTCGGTGGTGTTGGCCTTGCGCACCAAAGCCCGGGTGTAGCGGTAGATAATATAGGCCTTGGCCAGCTCGTACTTGCCTGCGGCCATGAGTTTGGTCTCCACCATGTCCTGGATGTCCTCCACCAGCAGGCGCTGACGGCCCTTAGTGGCTACGGCGTCGGCAATGGCGTCGATGGATGCCTCGTCAAGGCGGTAGGGCTCATCCACGGCCTGGTTGGCCTTTTGAATGGCGATAACAATCTTCGAGCGGTCAAAATCGACGGTGGAGCCGTCGCGTTTGATGACTTTCATTGGTCGGTCCTCCCCACAGTGGTGATATCAGATGTCAGTCAGAGCGGGTAAACGGCAAAGTCTGGGCACAGCGGACTGACGCTGTGCCCTGTCACGCTCTGAAATTGGTTCAGCGGACACTATCTTAGCATACCAGAGAGGGTTTGTAAATAGAGAAAAATCTAAATCTTGCGATTTTTTCATATTGAAGAAAAAATAGGTACAAGATATGGTGCTCCTCTTTTTTTCGTCGGACGGGCAGACGGTGGCCGAAGCGGGAGGCGGTGCATAGACTGGGATGCACCATTAGGAAAGGAGTGTGCGACATGAACGACATTCAACTAAACGGCCCCTCCCGCGGTTGCGCCATCTCAGCGGAAGAGTTTGCCGCCTCTCTGGCCGCACCGGCCGCCTGCAGCGGGTGCGCCTGCGGTGGGATGCCCTATGGCCAAAACGGTACAGAACGGGACGATTGTGGCTGTGGCTATGGTGGGGAGCAAATGGTCTGCTATTGCCGGACAGTGCCCAAGCCCGCCCCTGTACCTGAAGTCCATGAGGGGTGCTGCTGCAAGCAGAGCTTCCGGGCGGCGCTGCAACTGCTATGTGACAGCCAAATTGCCAGCCTCATTGATTTTGACACAGCGGCCTTTCTCACGGATACCTATTCCGCAGGCGCTACCCTGAGCACGACCGTGCCTGAAACCACCCCGACCGACAACCTCACCAGCCTCACCGGCAGCTTCCTGCGGCTGTCCAGCTGCAACTGCGACCTGTTGGAGATTTCCGCCCCTCTCTATGTCCCGCCCACTACCGCTACCGGAGTGACCGCCACCCAAGTGTCCCTGTGTGAGCTGGCGGCCATCGCCCTCCAGGTGGCGCCGGGTACTGCCGAGGGAGACGTGACCGCGCCAGAGGCCACCACTCGGAATTACCGCTGCCTCAAGCAGCTGCTCAGCCAGCGGCTCAATCCCTGCAACAGCCGGTGCGGCGTATGCGCGTGCAGCTGTGACTGTGAGGATTGCTGCTGTACTGCCGGTGTACTCGGCGTGCTGTCTGACAGCAACCTGAGCCGGAAGGCTACCCTGGCTGCCGGGCAGCTCATCCTCCAGGGGGTTACCCTGCTGGGAACCCTGGGCAATGTACTGGTGCTGGCCAACGACGAAACGCAGCGCATTTACTTTGTCTGCGCGGCTAAGGTCCAATTTTTAGGCTGATTTCTTCCTTGAAAGGGCAAAAGCGGGCGGTACTGCCGCCCGCTTTTGGCGCAAAAAAAGAGGGGTTCGGTCAATTTGAGGCAGAAATAGGCAGCGATTTGGTATAGCGGACGATGAGGACCGCCGCAGCTGCCGCAACTGCCGCCTCTGTGATGGGCATGGCGAACCAAATGGCATCGGCGGCGGCCAAGGGGAGCAGGCAGATAAGCGCACCGCTGACCACGATCCCCCGGGAGATCGAGATGAGGAAGGAGACGGCTGGTTTCAACAGGGCCTGGAAATAATAAGTGGAAAAGATATTGAAGGGAAGCAGCAAGAAGGATAGAGCATAGCAGCGGATGATGGCCGGAGCGATGGACAGAATCGCGTTGGTCGGAGACATAAAGATACGGATGAACAGGTTGGGAACGGCCATGGTCAGCCCAGTCCAGGCAAGGCCAAAAAAAGCGGCGGACCAGAGGGAGTAGTTCAGCGCCTTTCGGATACGCATGCCTTGGCCAGCGCCAAAATTGACCGACAAAATGGGCTGGGCAGCCTGTCCTACGCTGTATGCACAGCACTGGACAAAGGTGGACACGCTGACGATGACACCATACACCGCCAGGGCGTCCGTGCCCAGATACGCCATGATCTGGCGGTTAAACAACATCGTCAGTATCCCCATGGCCACGTCAGACAGAAAAGTGGAAAATCCGCTGACCAGCACCTGGCGCAGCTTGGTCCAAGGCTGGCTGGGCCGAACCAGCCGGAGGGTGTTCCGCTTGGAGAAAAAGTGGGTAAGCATGACCACAAAGGTGATGGCCGCGCCGATGGCAGTGGCCAAGCCCGCACCGAAGATACCCATGTCCATGGGAAAGACAAAGACAAAGTCACCGAATATGTTGAAAATGCCGCCGGCCAGCACTGCGCCGGTGGCTAAGGCAGGGCTGTCGTCGTTGCGCAGAAAGGCCGCCAGCATCTGATTGAGGGGAAACAGGGGAATGACGAACTTGATGGGCACCAGGTACTCCTGGGCCAAGGGAAGCAGTTCCTCCGAGCCGCCGAACAATCGGAGCATGGGCACTTCCCACAGAAGTACCACGATCCATGCCGCCGCAGACAGAGCCACGCTGCTCCACAGGGCCACGGAGAAAAATTCATTGCTTCGCTCCTGCTCTCCCGCCCCGCGGGCGGCGCTGAACAGCACCGAACCGCCGATCCCAGTGAGCAGGCCAAGACTGAAAATCAGGTTCCAGATGGGAGCCATTACCGCCAGGGCGGCCGTCCCGCTGGGACCCTGATATTGCCCCACCATGGCCATGTCTACCAAGGTGTAAATGGAGCTGATGAGAGCGCTGCCGAAGGCGGCGCTCAGGTACTTAAAGTAGATCGATCGTAGATTTCCACGCAATAAATCCATGTCTGAGATCTCCCCTGAAAACAAAAAAGAAGCCGGACAAGAAACAGGCATCTCAGCCTGCCACCTTATCCAGCTTGCCATTTCTTGTGAATGGTTTGCCCTCCGAGTGAGCATTACCCAGTATACTGAAAGACGCGGGTAATGTCAAGCCTGAATTCCGGATTCCGGTCCATCCGGTGCGGATCGGGCCGCTGCCCGCCTGCGCCAGCCCAGCCGAACGCCCCAGATGGCCAGATCGATGAGCAGCATCAAACTACCAGTGGTCTGTCCGCTGAAAGCCAGCAGCCACAGTTCGGCGCTACCGGGGCCGTTCGTCAGGGTAAATGGAAGCGTGACAGCGGCGGCACCGGTGAACAAAACCAGGAAGAGCAGCAGTCGCACCCACATCCGCCGGGGGGTGGGGATGGTGTGGTCTATGGCCGTCAGGGCAATCAAGGCATAAAACAGCAGGGCGGCGGGCAGGCGGCTGATGGGATACCAGATGCGATTGACGAGAAAGAGACGCAGGTTGGCCAGCTCTGCGGAAAGTCTGATCTCATCCAGAGGCAGAGAGAGATTCATGACCAGCAGGGATAGAGAGCAGAACAGAAGCAGTGCCAGATAGACGGCAACCACGCCCCAGGCCGCCCGGCGCAGAAGGACCGCCCGTCGCTCTTTCCGGTCGCCATAGAGCAGCGTCTCTACCGGCACCTGATAGAGTCCTGCCAGCCGGACCAGAGTGTCTAAATCGGGCTGGCTGCGGCCTGTCTCATAGTTGGAGACGGTTTGCCGGGTGATATGGAGCCGCTCGGCCACCTGATCCTGGGTCAGGCCCAACTGACTCCGGCAATACTTGAGGTTGTGGCAGATGTTCATGGCGGTTCCTCCTTGCTCTGCTTCCAGTGAACCACAGTACAGGAAAAAAGGCAAGCAAAGATCCTTTGCGCCCGGAAAATATGGGTGGAAAAAGCAAAAACCAGAAGTGACAAAAAGCGCCCGGGCCATGCCCGGGCGCTTTGGCTGTTCCCTTACTTCTTCAGGTTGAAGAAGGCCTTGATGCCCAGATACTGGGCGGAATCGCCCAACTCATCCTCGATGCGCAGCAACTGATTGTACTTGGCCACGCGGTCGGTGCGGCTGGGGGCGCCGGTCTTGATCTGGCCGGCGTTCAGGGCCACGGCGATGTCGGCGATGGTGGCGTCCTCGGTCTCGCCGGAGCGGTGAGACACGATGGCGGTGTAGCCGGCCCGGTTGGCCATCTGGATGGCGTCCAGGGTCTCGGTGAGGGTGCCGATCTGGTTGACCTTGATGAGAATGGCATTGGCCACGCCCTTCTCGATGCCGGTGGCTAGGCGCTCCACGTTAGTGACGAACAGGTCGTCACCCACCAGCTGGACCTTGGAACCGATGGCCTTCGTGAGCATGGACCAGCCCTCCCAGTCGTTCTCGCCCATACCGTCCTCCAGGGAGATGATGGGGTAGTTGTCCACGAACTTCTTCCACATATTGACCATCTGCTGTTTGGTCATAGTCTTTTTAGCCTTAGGCAGGTCATAGCAGCCGGTTTCCCCGTTGTACCACTCAGAAGTGGCTGCATCGATGGCGATCATGAAGTCCTCACCGGGCTTGTAACCGGCCTCTTCGATGGCCTTGACGATGACCTTCAGGGCGTCCTCATCCTTCTTCAGGTTGGGGGCGTAGCCGCCCTCGTCGCCCACGCCGGCGGCGGGGGTGCCATTCTCTTTCAGCACGGTCTTTAAGGTGTGGAACACCTCGGCGCAGCGGCGCAGGGCCTCCTTCCAGGAAGGGGCGGACACGGGCATGATCATGAACTCCTGGATATCCACGTTGTTGGTGGCATGAGCGCCGCCATTGAGAATGTTCATCATGGGAACAGGCAGGGTCTTGGCATTGACGCCGCCGATATAGTTGTACAGGCTGGTGCCCAAGCTCTCCGCGGCAGCCTTGGCGCAGGCCAGTGAGGCGCCCAGAATGGCATTGGCGCCCAAGCGGGACTTATTAGGAGTACCGTCCAAGTCGATCAGCAGCTTGTCGATGGCGGGCTGATCCAACACGTTCATACCCACCAAGGCTTCGGCAATCTCAGTATTTACGTTGGTGACGGCCTTTTCCACGCCCTTGCCCAGATAGCGGCTCTTATCGCCGTCTCGGAGCTCGCAGGCCTCGTAAATGCCGGTAGAAGCGCCGGAGGGAACTGCGGCCCGACCCACTACGCCGTCGTCCAGAGTGACCTCCACCTCGACAGTGGGGTTGCCGCGGGAGTCCAGAATTTCGCGGCCGATGACATCAACGATCTCAATCATGCTTTTCATGGGGATCATTCTCCTTTCTAAAGTAAAAGAGGTATGCGGCAAGGCGTTTTCCGCCTTGGGGGGAAATAAACTAGGTTGGACGGTAGCCGTCCGAACGTAAGGCGCCAGGGCCAAAGGGCCAAAACAAGCCTTTATTTCAAGATGAGAGTTTCTCCCGTCATTTCTTCTGGCTTATTTAGACCCATAAGATCCAGCATGGTGGGGGCCAGGTCGGCCAGGCGGCCGTCCCGCAGCTTCACGTCCGCGCCCACAATACAACAGGGTACCAGGTTGGTGGTGTGGGCGGTGAAGGGGGAACCGTCTGCGTCCAGCATATGCTCGGCGTTGCCATGGTCGGCAGTGATGATGGACACGCCGCCCATTTTGGAGGTGGCCTCTACCACCCGGGCCACGCCATCATCCACCGCCTCGGCGGCCTTGACAGCGGCAGAAAATACGCCGGTATGGCCCACCATATCGCAGTTGGCGAAGTTGAGGATGACCACGTCATATTTGCCGCTCTCGATGCGGCGCACCGCCTCGGCGGTCACCTCCGGCTCGCTCATTTCAGGTTGGAGGTCATAGGTGGCCACCTTGGGGGAGGGGATCAGGCAGCGGTCCTCCCCAGGGAACACCCGTTCCTCTCCGCCGTTGAAGAAGAAGGTGACGTGGGCGTACTTCTCCGTCTCAGCGATGCGCAGCTGGGTCAGGCCCAGATGGGACAAGTACTCGCCGAAGATATTGTGGAGCTTTTCCCGGGGATAGGCCACGGTGACATTGGGCATGGCAGCGTCATACTCAGTCGTGCACACGAACTGCACCGGGAAGTAGCCCAGGCGGCGGGAGAAGCCGTTGAACTCCGGGTCCACAAACGCTCTGGTGATCTCCCTGGCCCGGTCGGGCCGGAAGTTGAAGAAGATTATAGAATCCCCTTCGCTGACGGTGGCGTCCTCCATACACACCACGGGGACCATGAACTCGTCGGTGACGCTGCGCTCATAGGACAGGGCCACCGCTGCGGCGGGGTCGTCCTCGAAGGGAGCGTCAGCGTATACCATAGCGGCATAGGCCCGTTCCAGCCGCTCCCAGCGGCTGTCCC
>URQA01000086.1 GCA_900549885.1 uncultured Eubacteriales bacterium
CCTGCCGCAGTTGGGGCATCGGACGCCGCCGCGCCGGACGGCCCACACCCATGCCCCGGCCAAGACCAGGACGACGCCCCCCAGAGCCAGGGCCGCCATCACGGCGTTCAGGGCGGATGGGCCGGTCCCCGCCCCTATTCCCTCGATCCCGATGGCGCATGCCGCGGCCCCCAGGGCGAAGAGCAGGCGGTGGGGATAGAGCTTCCACTTCATTGCCTCATCTCCTTTCCAGGACTGCCGGGGGACCGGCGCTTCCGGGGCCCGTACTCAGAGCACGTCCTCATGATACCACAGGTTGGTCATGTACAGCCCGTCGGGCGGGGCCGTGGGGCCGGCTAGAGTGCGGTTGCGGGAGGAAAGGATTTCCGGAATGTCCTCCGGGGCCAGTTTGCCCTCGGCGGCGTAGATGCAGGTGCCCACCATGGCCCGGACCATGTTGTACAAAAATCCGTCGGCACACACCCGGCAGTCAATGATCTGGCCGCGGCGCTGAATGTCGAAATAGTGGACGGTGCGCACGGTGGTTCTCGTCTCGGTGCCCACCGAGCGCACGGCGGCAAAGTCGTGGGTGCCCACAAACTGCGCCGCCGCCTGGGCCATGACAGCCTCGTCCAGCAGCTTGGGATAGAACCACACCCGGTTGACATAGAAAGGGTCCCGGATGCGGGAGTTGTAAATGCGGTAGGTGTACTCCTTTTTCAGACAGGAGCCGATGGCGTTGAAGTAGTCAGGCACCACCGTGGCCTTGGACACCACGATGTCGCCGGGCAGCCGGGTGTTCACCGCCAGGGGCAACCGCTCCACCGGGATGCCGGAGGTGGTGCGGAAGTTGGCCACATATACCCGAGCGTGGACCCCGGCGTCGGTGCGGCCCGCTCCGGTGACCTTCACCGGGTGGCACACCACTGAGGACAGGGCCTTTTCCAGCGTCTCGGCCACGGAGGAGGCGTTTTTCTGCACCTGCCAGCCGTGGTAGGCGGTGCCGGTATAGCTCAGGCGCAGGGCGATGTTGCGCTGCTCCATGGGGATATCTCCTTTCGGCAGGGAATGGCGGCCGTCACAGGCCAAGCCGCAGGCCCAGCACCCCGATGACCACGCACAGGGCCATAAACAGGGCCATGGTTACCCAGTCCATGCCCTGGTAGTGCAGGGAGCGCATGCGGGTGCGGCCCTCGCCGCCGTGGTAGCACCGGCACTCCATGGCGGTGGCCAGCTCGTCCGCCCGCCGGAAGGCAGACACGAACAGGGGCACCAGCAGGGGGATGAGGGCCTTTGCCTTCTGGATGAGGTTGCCAGAGTCGAAGTCCGCGCCCCGCGCCCGCTGGGCGGACATGATCTTGTCCGTCTCCTCAATGAGCAGAGGGATAAACCGCAGGGCAATGGACATCATCATGGCCAGCTCGTGGACCGGAATATGGATTTTTTTCAGCGGGCCCAGCAGGGATTCCAGTGCGTCGGTGAGGGCCAGGGGAGAGGTGGTGTAGGTCAGCAGGAAGGTGCAGGACACCAGCAGCATGATACGCACCACCATAAAAAAGGCGTGAAGGATGCCCTCCCAGGTGATTTCAAAGACCCAGAAAGCGGCGATGACGTGCTCCCCGGGATAGTAAAGGGCATTGAGAATGGCGGTGAACACCAGCAGGAACACCACCGGCTTCATCCCCCGCAGGATGGCTTTGGGGGAGATGGTGGACAGCTTTACCGTCCCGGCCAGTACCAGGAACATCAGGGCATAAGTCACCCACCACTGGGCCAGGAACAGCGCCACGATATAACACACCACGCAGATGAGCTTGGTGCGGGGGTCCAGCCGGTGGACGATGGACTGCCCCGGGAAATACTGGCCCAGGGTGATGTCTTTCAGCGCCATTTACAGCCACCTCTCTTTCCCGCGGGCGGAGGGCTGCCCGGATCCGCCCTGCTTTTGCGCCAGGGCGGCGAGTACCGCATCCCGGGCCTGCTCCACAGTGTACACCGAGGCGGGCACCTCCAGTCCCATGGCCCGCAGCCGGGCGAACACCCGGGTCATGGCAGGCACACCCAGGCCCATGTCCTCCAGCTCCCGGCCGTGGGAGAACACCTCACCCGGCGCTCCGGAGAAGGGAATGGAGCCGTTGGAGATGACTACCAGCCGCCCGGCCTCCCGGGCCACCTCCTCCATGGAGTGGGACACCAGGAGGATGGTGGCGTTTTTCTCCCGGTGATAGGTGCGGATGTTGTCCAGAATCTGGGCCGCCCCGGCCGGGTCCAGCCCGGCGGTTGGCTCGTCCAGGATAAGCACCCGGGGTTCCATGGCGATGACGCCCGCAATGGCTACCCGGCGCTTCTGTCCGCCGGACAGCTCAAAGGGGGACTTGTCCAAAATCGGGTCATCCAGCCCCACGAAGCGGGCGGCCTGACGGACCCGGCGGTCGATCTCATCTTCGTCCAGCCCCATGTTTCTGGGGCCGAAGGAGATATCCTTATACACCGTCTCCTCAAAGAGCTGGTACTCTGGATACTGAAACACCAGCCCAACCTGGAAGCGCACGGCGCGGGTGCGCGCCTTGCTCTCCCAGATGTCCTGACCATCAAAGAGCACCTGGCCGGAGGTGGGCTTTAACAGCCCATTGAGGTGCTGGATGAGGGTGGATTTGCCCGAGCCGGTGCGGCCGATGATGGCCAGGTATTCCCCGGCCTGGGCGGAGAAGTCCACGCCGTTGAGAGCCGGGTGCTCAAAGGGGGTGCCGGCACTGTACAGGTGATGGAGTTGTCTTGTCTCGATGATTGGGGGCATAGCGACAGTCCTTTGAAAAGTTTAGGAGTTGGAAAATGGATTCAGCTGGCATTACGCCAACAGGGCGTATAAAGCGGCGGCGCAGCTGTCCACGTCCAGCGCGTCCAGGGGGACGTTTACACCGCTTTTACGAAGCTCATACATCAAGCCCACCGTCTCAGGCACTTCCAGCCCCAGAGCGCGCAGGCCAACCACGTCCTGGAACACGTCAGCAGGCCGCCCATCGGCCACGATGCGTCCGTCGTGCATCACCACCAGCCGGTCGGCCTGGGCGGCCTCGTCCATGTGGTGGGTGATGAGCACCAGAGTGATGCCGAAAGTCTCTCTCAATTCCCGCAGGGTAGACATGACCTCCGCCCGGCCCACCGGGTCCAGCATGGCGGTGGGCTCGTCCAGCACCACGCACCGGGGACGCATGGCCAGCACCCCTGCGATGGCCACCCGTTGCTTCTGCCCACCGGAAAGGAGGTGAGGAGCGTGGCGGGCATACTCCGTCATGCCCACCGCCTGGAGGGCGGCGTCCACCCGCTGCCGGATCTCCGCCGGGGGAACTCCCAGATTCTCCGGGGCGAAGGCCACGTCCTCTTCCACCACGCTGGCCACGATCTGGTTGTCCGGGTTTTGGAACACCATGCCAACCTGACGGCGGATGTCCAGCAGCAGCGCCTCGTCGGCAGTGTCCATGCCGTCCACATACACCTTGCCCCCGCTGGGCAGAAGAATGGCGTTGAAGTGCTTGGCCAGAGTGGATTTGCCCGAGCCGTTGTGGCCTAAAATGGCCACGAAGGAACCTTCCCGAATGGTCAGGTCCACCCCGTCCAGCACCGTGGGGGCCACGCCCTCCTCAGTGGTATAGCGAAAGACCAGGTCTTCCGTTTTGATAATCGCGTCTGACATAACAGGCTCCTTCAAGGGAGAAATAAGAGATTATTTGCCGTAGACCACCTGGCGGGCCCGCTGGTGATCCCGGCGAGCCACATAGATCTTGTAGACGTAGGAGGTGGTATTGAACAGGGAGAACCGTTGGGCGGATGCGGCGGCGGCCCGGGCGTCTCCCCGGGCGCCCATGGCGGTGCTGCCGTTGCGCAGGGGAGTGATGGAGAAGGGGATGCCTGCCTGCTGGAGCTTATCCTTCACGGACCCCAGCTGCTGGGGGTCAGCCTCGGTAGCTAGAAGCTTTCGGTTGAGGATGCAGACCATAGCAAGTCTCCTTTCTGCTGGTGGGGAGGTGGGTCAGCCCCTGGGCCACCCCTTTCATAGGGGACCGGAGAGTCTCCGGCCCTCTAGTTGTAGGTCCACCGGCCGGTGGCGCCGCAGGGCAGGGCAAGACCGCTGGCGGACACCGGCAGGCCCAGCTCGTCGGACACGGTATGGCCACCGAACTTGCCGCCGACGACGGACTGCAAAATATAGGTGAGCACCGACGGGGCCAGCCCCGTGGTGTAGGAGTTGAGAATGACAAACAGCGGATGGTCGCTGAGCACCCCGGACACCAGTTCTACAAAGGGGTAGAGGCTGTCTTCCAGCTTCCACACCTCGCCGGAAGGCCCCCGGCCGTAGGAGGGGGGGTCCATGATGATGGCGTCATAGCGGCGGCCCCGGCGGATCTCCCGCTCTACAAATTTGGCGCAGTCGTCCACGATCCATCGGATGGGCCTGTCCTCCAGCCCGGACAGCCGGGCGTTGTCTCTGGCCCACTGGACCATACCCTTTGCCGCATCCACGTGGCACACGCTGGCTCCAGCCGCCGCACAGGCCACGGTGGCTCCCCCGGTATAGGCGAACAGGTTCAATACGCTGACGGGCCGGCCGGCTTTCTGGATGAGATCCCGGGCGAAGTCCCAGTTGGCTGCCTGTTCGGGGAACAGGCCGGTGTGCTTGAAGTTCATCAGCCCCACTTGAAATGTCAAGTCCCGGTAACGGACCTGCCACCGCTCGGGCACCTTCTTGCTGGCCCATTGGCCGCCCCCGGTGCGGGAGCGGGCATACCGGGCATCGGGCTTGTCCCAGCCCCGGTGGCTGCGGGGAGTGTCCCAGATGGCCTGGGGGTCGGGCCGCACCAGGGTATAGCCCCCCCAGCGTTCCAGCTTTTCCCCCAGGGAGCAGTCCAGAAGTTCGTAGTCCTTCCATTGGTCCGCAATCCACATATCTCGAGCCCCTCCAAACACAGACAATAATTCAAAATATTATACAATACTTTCCCAACCTAGTCAAATGAAAACCCGGCGCCCAGCATCCAAAATTGCCAGGCGCCGGAGAGGCATCAGGGCTCAAATTGTTCAAAAATAGACAGGCAGCCGTCTCTCTCACATTCGGCCAGCTCCGACGGCGTGCGGACGGTCCAGCTTACCTCCCGTACGCCCCAGGCCCGCCGGATCAGCCGCAGGGCCAGTCGGCGGCGGTGGTGGAGGTTGTAGGCGATGAAGTCCGGAGTGGTGAGAAAGCTGGTGAGCAGATGAGTCATGACAAAATCCGCGCCGCGGCCCAGTCCGGTGCGGGTCTTGAGAAAATTTTCGCTCAGCTGGCCCCGGCACACGTCAGGCCGGTGCTTTTTCAGCCAGCGCACCGCCAGGGGGTGGAAGGACTCGATGCAATAGTCCACCTGGTATTGGTCCAGCAGGTCGCAGGTGGCTTTGGCCAGGGCGGCGGCGTTGCCCTCTACCTTCAGCTCCACAATGAGGGGGGACTTGCCCTGGAAGAGGGGGAGTACTTCTTCCAGGAAGGGAATCTTCTCATCCGTGCCCTCCAGGCGGTATTTCCCAAGCTGAGCGGCGGTGAGCTGGGATGCCTTCACATCCGCCCCGGCAGTACGCAGCAGGGAGTCGTCATGGATCACCGCCAGGCGGCCGTCCCGGGTCAGATGGACGTCCAGCTCCGCGCCGTAGCCGTGTTCCGCCGCTAGGCGGAAAGCGGCCAGAGAATTTTCGGGGATGCCGTGCTCTTTGTCGTGGAGGCCCCGGTGGGCATATCGGAAGCGTTCCAGAACGGGCCAGGCCGGATGGTTGCGCCGGCCGTGGAGCATGGCGGTCCAAATGAGGAAGAAGAGCAGGACAGCCTGGACGACACCGACCACAATCAGCACAGGCAGGGCCAGGGGGAGCAGGGCGGCACAGACGGCCAGCGCCGCAATGAGAAGAAGCAAACAGAGAATTCGTGTCATGGCCTTAGTCCTCCATATCCTCAAAGGCGGATAGGCCCTTTTTGGCCGCTGCCTTCACATCGCCGTGGCGGACAAAACACATGGTTACGAAGGACAGGGCGGCGAATACCGCCGCATAGGGGAAGAGAACCCGGTAGTCGATGTTCCGCATGAGGGTGCCCGCCAGAATGGGGGTAATCACCTGGGCGGCCATGGAAGCGGTGTAGTAATAGCCGGTGAATTTGCCGATGTCGGAGCCCTTACACATCTCCACCACCATGGGCAGGGAATTGACGTTGATGGCCGCCCAGGCCAGGCCCACCAGTGCGAATACCACGAACATGATGGGCTGGATGGAGGCGTAGGCGGTGGTGAGCACAAAGCCTAGCAGGAAGCACACCGCCAGCAGGACAATGCCTCCCATGATGGTCTTTTTTCGGCCGATTTTGGAGGCAATGGCGCCAATGGGGATGTAGGACACGATGGCTCCGGCGGTGGCCACCAGCAGACAGGTGGACGCGCCTCCCAGGGCCTCTCCCATCACCTCGGCCACATATTTGGAAAACCAAGTGGTGACACCGTTATAGGCGATAAACCACAAGGCGATGGAGGCCAGCAGGAAGCCCAGGCTGCGCTTGACCGGGGCAGGGAGCACCTCGTGGCCGGAGCCGTCGTCCTGGGCCAGGTCCCACTCGGGATGCCTGCGCTCAAGGGCCTGGTTCTCCGCGGCCAGCTTAGGCTCCCGGACCGTGAGAAACATAATTGCGATAGCCGCCACCATGATGATGGACACCACCAGGAACAGGGGCTGGTAGTTGACATGATCCAGCCCAGCCACCTTGCTGGTAGGGTACATGACGGCGGAGATGGCCAGATACAGGATGCCGCCCACCGCCCCCATGAGGTTGATGATAGCGTTGCCCTTGCTGCGCAAGGGCTTGGGGGTAACGTCGGGCATGAGGGCCACCGCTGGAGAGCGGTATACCCCCATGGCTATCAGCAGCAGGCCCAGTACCACGATGAAGGAGACCAGCTTGAACGGGGAGGCCTGGGCGGCGTAGCTGTTATCCAAGAAAGGCAGGATGTTCATGAGGATGACTGCGAAGGCGGTACCCACAAGAATGTAAGGGGTGCGCTTGCCCAATTTGCTGTGGGTCCGGTCGGACAGCCCGCCGAACAGGGGCAGCAGGAACAGGGCCAGAATGTTGTCCGCGGCCATGATGGCCCCGGACAAGGTCTCATTGAGGTGGAAGGTGCCAGTAAGGATCAGGTTCATAACGCTGTCGTACATCTGCCAGAAGGCGGAGATGGACAGGAAGGCCAGTCCTACGAGGATGGTGCGCTTGCTGTTGAGCTTCATTTGTCTCCCTCTCTCTGTTGTGTTATGAGCGGCCCTCCGGCTCCGCACCCTCCAGGGCGGCCAGCAGGGCGGCAATGTCGTCGAATACCCAGGTGGGCTTTACTGGACTGGCCGCCAGGTCGGCCGGAGTACCCTCCCCGGACAGGACAAAGACGGTGTCGATGCCGGCGTTCACACCGCAAGCGATGTCGGTGTACAGCCTGTCCCCCACCAGCAGCGTCTCATCCCTGGAATACCCCCATTTCTCCATAGCCAGAAGAGCCATGGCGGGCTGGGGCTTGCCGATGACGAAGGGCCGCCGGCCCGTGGCCCGGAAAAGCATTTCGCACACGCTGCCGCAGTCAGGCACCGAACCGTACCAGGTGGGGCATACCCAGTCAGGGTTGGTGGCGTAGTAGTCCACCCCACGGTTCAGGAGGATGCAGGCATCCTCCAGCTTCTGAAAGGTCAGCTCTGTGTCAAAACCAATGAGCAGGCAGTCGACGTTGTCCTCCAGCCGGGCAGTTACCGGGAAGCCCGCCTGGGCCATCTGTTCGCGGAAGCTGGCGGTGCCGAAGGCGTAGCACAGGTGGTAGGGAGGGCGGGAGTTTAAGCGGGAGATGAGCGCGTCGGTGGAAGTGAGAAAGTCCTCTGCCGACGCCTCCACCCCCATCCCGGCCAGCTTGTCCACATAGGCGTCTACCGAGCGGGAGGAATTGTTGGTGAGAAACAGATACCGTCCTCCGCGCTCCCGGACCCGGCGGAGAAAGGGCAGGGTACCGGGAAAGAGAGTGTGATCTAGATAGATGGTGCCGTCCATGTCCAGCAGGAACAGCCGTTTTTGGGCCAGAGAAGCCATGGGAGCCTACCTCCGTCACGCCGGGACAAGGGTGGACTGCCCGGCAAAATATGGGACAGGGCCAGCGGAGCAGCCGCCGTCCCTGTCCCCATTATAAAGCATAGCCGGGGAAATTGCACCCCTGAATGGGGATTTTGTGTAAAAAACAAGTCAAGCCTTTTGCCTTTTCCGCCGGGGGAGCACCCCCTGTGCCTGGAGAGCAGCCAGATAGACCACAGTTCCCAGAGCGGCGGCCAGCAGGCAGGAGCACACCAGAGGAAGGGCGTGATCCAGACATATCTGAAAGAATAGGTTTGCGCACAGCCCCATGAGCAGGGCGGCCAGCAAGGGGCATAAAAACCAGTCCACCAGCCGGGGGCGAAGCTTGGCACAGCGAAGCACAGAGACGAGGTTTAAAAGGGCACCGGCCAGAGAGGAGAGCACGAACCCAGCCACAAAGCCTGCCAGCCCCCACCGGGCCACAGTGAAAAAGGTGAAGGCCAACTGGACCGCGTCGCTGACGATGGCGTTGCGGGCGGCCAGCCCCTGGCGGCCTACGCCGTTGAGAGCGCCGGACAGCACCGACTGATAGCACCCCAGCAGGGTGCCCACTGCCAGTGGGAGCATGTAGTCTCCCGCGGCTGCGTCCCCAAACACCCACCGGGCCAGGTCGGGCCCCACCACGGTGAGCAGAGCCATGGCGGGGGCCATGAGCAGGGAGGTAGCGGACAGCACCCGGTCCAAAAAACCGTGGACGGCACGGCCGTCTCCCAGGGCGTGCTTCTGGGCCAGGTTAGGCACCAGGACTAGGCACAGTGCGCCAATAAAGCCAGTGGGCAGGTTGAGCAGGGGCATAGTCATACCGCAAAGCACGCCAAAGGCGGAAATGGCTGCGGAAGGGTCGGCACCTCCCGCTACCAGCTTGGCGGGAATGAGCACCGCATTGGCCGAACCCAGAATGGTGCCCAGCAGAGAGGTGGCGGCCACAGGAATCGAAATGGACAGCAGTTGCCCCCAGCCCACATGCTCCCGTGGAGGCGACTTGGGAGCGGAGCGCCACCAGCGCCGGAAGAGGGCGGTGAGGGTGACAGCAGAGAAGATCTCACACAGAACCATGCCTGTGACGATGATGCCAACGGTTTCTTCCCGGTTGCGGGGCAGCAGGAGGATCAGCAGCCCTAGCACCGCCCCGGTACGGATGAGCTGCTCCACCGTCTCAGTGAGGGCGGGAGGGCGGATCTGGCCGATACCGTAAAAGCAGTGCTTGTGGAGATTCTCCACCCCGGTGAGCAGCACACAGGGCACCAGCAGCACGATGCCCAGCTGAGTACGGGCATCTCCCAGCAGATAGACGGAGATTGGGTCGGAGAAGATCACCAGAAGGGCGCCCAGGGGAATGGCGGCAACAAAAAATAGGGCTAGGGCCCGGTTTCGGGTCTGTCGCACAGCGCCCCGGTCCCCCAAAGCCTCGTACCGGGCGGACAGAGTGGATACCGCCACGGTCAGGCCGATGGCGGTCAGGGACATGAGGGTGGAGTACACCGGCATGATGAGCTGGTACAATCCCATCGTCTCCGCCCCCACCAGACGGGATAGGACGATGCGGTAGCCAAAGCCCACTAACTGGGAAAACAGGCCCACGGCAGTGAGCAGAGCCGCGCCGGACAGCAGTGACAGCAAAGAGAGACCTCCTTTTCAGGCCGCGGAAAAGGGCGAAGCCTTTCCCGCGTAAGATCGCGGCCCACAGCGGAGCGCAGGATACGCCTGCACGGCTGCAGGACCGGGAAGTACGGCCCTTGTGCCATCTTATGAGAGAAAATCCGCCGCCATGTGGGGAAATGGCAAAGTTGACCCTTTACAACAGGAAAAATATCTTATACAATATTAGTCAGCTAATAAAACCATGTACATATGGAGGTAACGCAGATGGAACTGAAGAATTTTGACCAGCTCGTCTCCACCGTTAAGGGCATGAGCGAGAAACGGGTGGTGGCTGTAGCCGCCGCCGCCGACCAGCACGTGATCGAGTCTGTTCTGGAGGCCAAGCAGGAGGGCATTGCCCAGCCGATCTTGGTGGGCGATGCCGGAGAGATTAAGAAGATTATGGGCACCATGGGCCTGAACCCCTCCGACTTTGACATCGTGGACGCCCCCGGCACCCCCGCTGACGCGGCGGTGAAGGCGGTGGAGGTCATCAAGGCCGGCGACGCCAACTTCCTGATGAAGGGCATGATTGAGACCACCGACCTGCTGCGTCCCGTTGTGAAAAAGGAGAACAACCTGCGCACCGGCCGTACCATGAGTCACCTGTCCTTCAACAAGTTTGACGCCTACCACAAGGTCATCGTCAACACCGACGGCGGCATGTGCACCTATCCCGATCTGCAGAAGAAAAAGGAGATCCTCATCAATGCCGTGGAGACCTTCCGCACCCTGGGCTACGAGCTGCCCAAGGTAGCCGTGCTGTGCTGCAAGGAAACCGTGGACCAGAAGATGCCCGAGACGCTGGACGCACGGGCGCTGAAGGAGGCCTGCCAGGCCGGGGAGTTCGGCGCCTGCTTCGTGGAGGGCCCCGTGTCCTACGACATCGCCATGAGCAAGGAAATTGCCGCCCAGAAGAAGTTCGACTGCCCCTATTGTGAGGACTTTGACATCCTGCTCCAGCCCAACATCCATGCCGGAAATATCATGGGCAAGTGCTGGACGGTATCCTGCCACTCCACCATGGCAGGCATCGTGGTGGGCGCCAAGGTGCCCATCGTGCTGACCAGCCGCGGCTCCTCCGCCGAGGAGAAGTACCTGTCCATCGCCCTGGCGGGCATGGTGGCCGCGCTGACCAAGTAAACAAGCCCTTACGGTTCAGGGCCGCCGCGTTCGCGGC
>URQA01000087.1 GCA_900549885.1 uncultured Eubacteriales bacterium
GGCCAGAATGGTCAGAATCCGGGCCATACCGCTGAAGTCCCGCAGCGCCTCGAAGGTGAACCGCCCCAGCCAGGCGGTATCTTTTTTGCCAGAGGCCCGATAGCTGACAGGCTCCGTATAGTCTAAGAACTCCTGCCATTCATTCAGCATGGCGCACCTCCAGCACATTGGGTTCCAGGACATCCAGCAACAGATCCCACAGCAGATCCCGCTTTCCCAGAGCCACCACATAACGCACGGCCATTATCGGTTTCACGATGTCCTCCAGCAGTTCCCGGCAGCGGGCAGACACCGCATCCCGGTAGTTTTGGGAGGCACGTTTCTCCAGATAGGCCCGCATCAGCTCGCCAAAAGCCGGCGAGTCACCGGGGCGGATCATCTGCTTACGGTCCTCCGCGCTATTTTCCTCCGCAATATCAGACAGCAGGTCTCCCAGAACCCGGTAACCACCGCAGCGGAAGTCGGAGAAGAAATCAAATAAAGATTGGAATTCCGGCACCCAGGTCATCAGAAACCGCTCTCGGCCCTCCTCGTCCAGGAACTGCCACTTCTCCTGCCGCAACGCTTCCAGAAGTTCTGTAACGCGCTCAGGGGGCAAAGTCCCCAGCTGGGCATACAGCTCATCCGTGTCCCACAGATCCTCCTGGCCCCGGGCATAGAGGATGCGCTCCACATCGCTCTTCCGCCGCTTCTGCCGGATCTCTGCCCGGGCAGCTCGGATGCGGGTCAGGCTGGTCTCGTAATCTTCCAGCAGCGCGGAGATCTGGTCCAAGATGCCCTGGTCCAATTGCTCCTTCCAATCCGGCTGCCGGGCGAAGAGAAACAGCTCCTCGTCCTTGGCAGGCTTGTCCTTCAAGGCCGGTGTGTGCTTCTCCAGCTGCCTGGCCAGATAGGGCAGCCGCTCCACATTGGAATCCACCTGCTCCCAGTCGATCTTGCCAAAGAACGCTTTCAGGCGTTGCGCATGGGTCGGCTCATACCAGGCCCGCCGGGTCTCCGATCGCTCCACCAGATTTTTGTATTGGAGGAACGGCGTCCGCTGAACGGTGCGGTGACTCAAATACTCGTCCAGGTCTGGCCGGATGCCGCTTTTGGCGGAGTCGATTTCCAGTCCCGTCAGGATGGCCAACAGTTCCGTCTCCTCCCGGCACTGCTGCCGCTCCTCGGCGTCGGAGTTCTCATTGTAGGCGATGATGCTGCGGTCCAGCGCGGCGTTGCAGATCTGTCCCACCCGGGAGGAAAAGGTGCTGCGGACCGTCTCGAATCGAGCCTCCCAGTCGTCGGCACTGCGGATCAAAGGCTCTACTGTCGGGATCATCAACAGGGGGATGTTCGCCTCGTTGGAGAGGGCGCAGTCCCCTTTGGCTTGGGATCGTTCATAGTTCCGGCGGACGCATGCGTTCACGATGGGATCGGCGATGGTCTTGATCATGTCCCCGTCGTAGTCGGCACCGCCCAGCCGCTCTGCCGCCAGCATGGTGGAGTCCACCATGACAAGGTCCGTCAGGTGGCGGAAGTAGTCATGCCGGAATTTCTTTTTCTCCCAGTTGGCGTCATAAAAAGAGAGTTGCAGTTCCTCGTTCCGGGCGATATGGGGATTGCGCAGCAGCGTGCAGGTGTCCCCGTGCTGATAGGCCGCGCCGGGCGCATAGAAGGCGCTGGTAGCAAACCGGAGCGTTTCGGTGACCTCGTAATAAGCCTTGTTGCGCTTTTTCTTCGGCACCGTTTCCAGCAGGAAACTCAGAAGATCCAACAGGTCGCCGGAGAGGTATCGGTTATCGCCCGCTACGATCAGTCGCCCCACTGCGTAGTTCTTCACGATCTGCTTGGCCCGGTTCTCCAGCTCCTTCTGGTAAATGGGTTCCCCGATCATAAGCGGGTTCTTTTTCAATACCGCCCCCAGCAAATACGCCCGGCTCTTGCGGCGGTTCAAAAACTCCCACCGGCTCATACGATTCAGAAAATACGCCTGCCGGTAATCCGGATCGGCCCGCAGATCGTAGTAGGCCACTTCCGTCTGCTTGGTCAGCCAGTTCCGCGGATCCTCCTCCGGGCTGTGATCCCAGCCGTCCGGCAGGTCACGAGGGCGGAACTCCTCTTCCCGGATGGAGACCGTCGTCAGGAACTGATAGTTCAGTTCCGTGTGGGTCTCCGGTTTTTCCTTGCTAACGTTGGTGATGTACAAGGCGTGGCGGTATCGGCGGAAGGCGTCCCAGTAGTCCTCCCAGGTCATGTTGTTGTCCTTCAGCCAGCCAAAACCCTTGAACATACTCTTGGTGAGGATGATGTCCACTTTCTGGACCGGATGCTTGATGCCCCAGATATCCGTAATCGTCTTCTGCCCGCACACGTCCAGAATCTGGTGGAAGTTCACCTGGTGCAGCATCCCCTTGACGTAGGGCAGGCGGATCTGGAAGGAAGTGTGGATGGCAGTGCCGCAGAAGGCGCGATCCACCACCTTGGCATACTGCTTGGAGATCAGTCCCTCCCCATCAAAACAGGTAATGGGGACGTCCATCCGCCGCTCCACCCGGTGATACTTGCGGGTGCTGTTTTGGGTACCGTCATCCTCCACGGTAATGACCGGAACATCCTGTTCCACAGCAACGGGGTTGTCTACCACGATGACACGGTGGGGCCTGTCGATCTGGATGCCATCCACCCGCACACCGCCGGAGAGCATCAGCCCGTTGTAGGCGTAGAGCTTGCTGAGCTGGCAGTCTCCGATGGTCATATCCATCTGGATGCGGCGGCGCACCCGGTCATACACATCCGCCCGCAGGAAGGACAGCTTGCTCTGCCGGCTCATGCTGCCAGAGCGCTCGAAAGCAAGATAGCGATGCTGTCCGGAGCCAAAGTCCAGACATACCCCTTCCGGGCGGAACATATCCCGGGCCTTCTGCTGCCGCAGCAGCTGTCTCCGCCGGACATCGCTGCGGTCAAAGATGCCGGAGAAGTCCATGTAGAAGATCACGTCAGACAGGTCCGAGATCAGCCGGTCATCCTCCGGCTCAGAAAAGTTCTCCCCCTGGAGGACGCACATGATCTGAAAGAATAGGGCGTTGCTGTCCTGCTCATGGAGAGCCGAGTAATTTTTGCACTTCTCTGTAGATGCTGCGTCAAGGGCAAAGTGATAGCGCCCCTCCTGTTTCGTTGCGTAGCTCATCACCGCCCTGGCGGACAGATCAAAGATCCGGTACTTGACCTGCGGCATTCCCCCACCTCCCTGATGCTTCCATTCTACCACAAGATGGGAAAATCACAATATGGATACTGCTCCCATAAATTTCGGAGCGGTGTTCAGATTTCAAAAGGGAGGGTATCAAACCATGAAAAACTCAACGTATCATTCCTACGACGAACTGCCCATGTTCCTCAACGCCAAAATGGTGGCGCAGGTGCTGGGGGTGTCCATCTCCACTGCCTATGAACTGTTCCATGAACCCAGCTTCCCCACGCTGCGAGTGGGGAGCCGCATGGTGGTGCCAAAGGAAAAGCTCATGCAGTGGGTGGAGTCGCAGTCGGGAGGTGCCAAATGAGAAAGCAGCATTGGCCCAAGCGGGACCCCATCAAGAACTACTTCCCGCTGCCAAATGAGATCTACCAGCTGGGCCTGTCTCCCCGGGCGATCGCCGTCTACGGCTACCTGCTCTCCATCGAGGACCGGCAGACGTATGAGGCCTACGCTTCCTACAACACCATCGGGAATGCGACGCAGATGAGCGCAAACACGGTCAGCAAGTATGTGGCGGAACTGGAGGAGCGTCAGCTGATCCGCACCGAGCACACCACCATCACCACACAAGACGGTCGCAGGCGGAACGGGTGCCTGCGCTACCACATCCTGCCCATCCAGCTGTCCATCGACCAGTTCTATGAGACACAGCTGGACCGGGTGGATCGGGCGCGGGAGCGGCAGCGGGTCCGGCAGGCCGGGAACAGAAAGGAGGCGCCGCAGAATGTGGCATCAGGTGAATAGCGCGATCGTTTCCATCGTCCCCAAGCGTTGGCCTTCCAGAGCCGCTGTGAGCGGACGTTCCAGCCCCGGCGGCCCAGGACACGGTGCGGGGCCTTTCGGGCGGTTTGGGGCCGAATTTGGGGGACGAGAGAGCGAGGCAGGAGAAAGCGCCGGGGTCGTTGGACCCTGGCGCAGACACATCCGGCCCGCAGTGCGGGCGGTCACGGGGCGTTGAACAGGGCGTTCCTTGGGCCCCTAAAATGGGCCTTGTGGGGTCATAGAGCCCTGAAATCCCCACATTTCAAGAAAAACAGGGGCGTTCCTGCCCCGGAAACGGAGGTTTGGCAAATGGTAAAGGACAAGGTAAAATTCGCCCTCTGGATCACGCCGGAGGCAAAGGCGATCGTTGAAGGTCACTATCTGGCAGACAACTGCAAAAGTCAGAGCGAGTACATCGAAAAGGCCGTGCGGTTCTACTCCGGCTATCTGGACGCGGCGCATGACGGCTCGTACCTGCCCCGGGTGCTGGCGGAGGTGCTGGAGGGCAAGCTGGATGCCCTGGGGAAGCGGATCGGGCGGCAGCTGTTCAAGCAGTCCGTGGAGCAGGACCTGATGGCGAACCTCATCGCCTACGACATCCCCGTGGATCTGGACACCCTGCGGAAGCTCCGGGTCCAGTGCATCCGCAACGTGAAGGAGACCAACGGAGAGATCACTCTGGAGGATGCGGTGGTGTCTCAGCAGGGCGCTGACGTATGACGGGGCTCATCCTGAAGTCCAGCTACATCCGTCCCGGGTGTGGCGCGGAAGGATATCTACGGTACATCGCCACGCGAGACGGCGTGGAGCTGGTGACCGGTAACGGTCCGCCGTCGCCGAAGCAGCGGGAACTCATCCAGAAGCTGCTCCGGGACTTCCCGGACAGCGAACAACTGCCGGAGCATGAGGTGTATCAGCAGCACGCGACGGTCTCCACCGCATCGTCCTTCATCGCGGCCGCCATCGATGACAACGCCCACCTGTTCCGCACAGGGGACCAGTATCTGCGGTACGTTGCGCAGCGTCCCAGGTCCCACGGCCTCTTCTCCAGTGAAAGGTCCGTGGACCTGGATGCGTCCATGGAAACGGTGGCGCATCACGAAGGGCCGGTGTGGATCTTCATCTGCTCGCTCCGGCGGGAAGATGCCGCCCGGCTGGGATACGACCGCGCCAACAGCTGGCGGAGCCTGGTGCTGGCGCATCAGACGGAGCTGGCACAGGCTATGAAGATCTTACCCAAGGACTTTCGCTGGCGGGCGGCCTTTCACGATGAGAAGCACCACCCTCATATTCACCTGATGGTGTGGTCGGATGATCCGCAGCAGGGGTATCTCACGGAGCAGGGTATCCAGCAGATCCGGTCCCAGCTCACCAATGAGATCTTTCAGGACGAACTGCTGTCGCTGTACCAAAAGAAGGATTTCTCCTACCAGGAGGTCCGCAGGACGGCGCAGAGCGCCATGGCACGTCTCATCCGGCAGATGCGCGCCTCTCTCTGCGACAGCCCGGAGATCGAACAGCAGATGGAGACGCTGGCCGGGATGCTGGAGAACCACAAGGGCAAAAAGGTCTACGGCTACCTGAAAAAGCCGGCAAAGGCGCAGGTGGACGCCATCGTGGACGAATTGGCCAAGGTCCCGGAGGTGGCTGAGTGCTACGAACATTGGAACCAACTCCGGGATGAAGTGGAGCGTTACTACAAGGACACGCCCAGAGAACACCTGCCCCTCTCCCAGCAGAAGGAGTTCAAAGCCATCAAGAACATGGTCATCGGGGAGGCGGAGCGGCTCCGGCTGGGCACGGTTACCTTCGAGGATGCCCGTATGAGGGACGAGGTGGATGAGGACCAGGATGCGGTGTACTTCGCCTGGGACTCCGACTGGCAGATGACCGAGGCCTACCAGAGTGCCAAGGAGGTGCTGGAGGAGTACGAAAACCCGGAGAGTGAAAAAGCGGAACAGGTGCGGGTGCTGGAACAGCTCTGGCAGAGAGGTTTCTCTCTGGCCGCCTACCAGCTGGGCAAGTGCTGGCGGGACGGGCAGGGTGTTCTCCCCGATGACGAGCGGGCAGAACTGTGGTTCCGGCGGGCAGCTGATGCGGGATATGACTTCGCTCAGTACGCGCTGGGGAAGCTTCTGCAAAGTGAAAACCGAATGGGCGAGGCGGTATCCTGGTATAAAAAAGCGGCAGACCAGGGGAACTCCTGGGCCGCCTACCGCCTGGGAAAGCTGTATCTGGAGGGGAAAGATGTTCCGAAGGACGTGCCAAAAGCAGTGGCCTATCTCACCGAGTCCGCCCAGCAGGGCAACCAATACGCCCAGTACGCTCTTGGAAAACTGTACCTCACTGGGCAGGGTGTCAAACAGGATCGGGAGCGGGCCTGGACGTATTTCTATGAATCGGCGGAACAGGGAAACGAGTACGCCGCCTTCTTCCTGGAGCACTTCGATCAGGCGCGCAGGCCCAATGTGTTCCTGGCGGCCACCCGGCTGCTCCACCATCTGAGTCAGATCTTTCGTGACCACTCGGTGCCTCCTGCCACTCCGGTGGGACAGCGGGTGGACCGAAAGCTGCGGCGGAAAATCCAGGAAAAGAAGATCGCCATGGGCCACAAGCCGGATGACCATGAGGAAACTCTCCGGCAGGACATGGGCGGCATGACTATGGGGTGGTAGCAATCGCCAACGAAACCGCAGTAAAAAATGCTGTTGAATTTTACAGCAGATCGAGGTATACTAAGGGCAAGAAAGGGGCTGAATACCATGCCGAACATCAAACCCATCTCTGATCTGCGTAATTACACGGAGGTTCTGCATGACGTGGCAGTGGGCGCTCCGGTTTTTCTGACGAAGAATGGCCGGGGCCGCTACGCCATCGTGGACATGCAGGACTATGAGCGGACACAGGCCACCCTCCGGCTGATGAACGAGCTGGCCAAGGGCCGCAAGTCCGGGGAGGAAAAGGGCTGGTTGACGCTGGAGGCCGTAGAAAAACATCTCGGAATCGCAGATGAATAACCTGCATTTATCCGACGAGGCGCAGGCTGATTTGGCCGGGATCAAGTCCTATATCGCAAAGAATTTGGAAAATCCCAGCGCAGCGATCTCCACGGTACGGAACATCACAAAGGACATCCGCAGATTGCGGGAGCACAGTCTGATTGGCGCGTCCCTGTCCTCGATTGCCGATGTCGAGAGTGACTATCGTTTCCTGGTGACCGGCAGTTACCTCACTTTTTACCGAGTTCTTGACAACGATGTCTATGTGGATCGTGTGCTCTACGGCCGCCGGGATTATCTTCGCATCCTCTTTGGAGATGTGCAGGACGACGAAACAAACGAATAGAGACAATCTTCTCCATAGGGAGAAACGATTTGTCACCGGAACCGTCTGCAGAGATGCAGGCGGTTTTTTCTATGGCAGGCATATCAAAATCTGGACCGCAATACAAAGATAAAATCCTGCCCGCAGATGATAACTTTCTGAAAATAGTTGCGGTTGGGGGTGGCTATTTGGAGAAAGTTCGGATATTGTGTGTTGCTGGCAAAGGAGGCGGCACACATGCGAGACACACTGGAAAATCTATACTTTGGAAATATCACCCCCAACGATCAGATCGTCAAATCGGGGACTGCCCTGAAAAAGGCCATGGAACAGTCAGCAGAGTGCGAGGAGAAACTCACCGCCCTGCTGGAGGACAAAGAAAAAGCGCTGCTGCTCCGGTTCATCAACGCAGAGAATGAGATCGGCAGCACCATGGCCCTGGAGAACTTCATCCTGGGTTTCCGGCTGGGAGTGCGCATGATCCTGGAGGCCCTGGACGAGGATGACGGCAGTCTGATCGACCCAAACAAGGAGGGATAGCCTATGGCAAAACGCAGGCCGTCCGGCGACGGCATGGTCCGAAAACGGGAGGACGGCCGCTGGGAGGGCCGCATCGTGGTGGGCCACAAGCAAAATGGCGAGCCCATTTTCCGGTATGTCCTGGCAAAGACCCAGAAGGAACTGCTGGACAAGCTCCACCGGGACCTGGAGGCCTTTCAGGACGTGGAGCTTACAGAAGACAGCCGCATGACCCTGGGCGAGTGGCTGGACCGGTGGATGGAGGACTACGGCGCCGCCACCCTGCGGCCCAACACCCTGCGGAGTTATGAGCAGTTCATCCGGTGCTACATCAAGCCCTACCTGGGGAATAAGATCGTCTCCCGGGTGACCCGCATGGACATCCAGAAGCTGTACCGAAAGCTGAAACACGAGGGCCGTGTCCACGACCACCCGGAGCACGGGCACGAATTGTCGGACACCATGGTGCTCCGCATCCACGCCATGCTCCACCAGTGTCTGAAGGATGCGGAGGCGGCCCATGTGGTCGCCCGGAATCCCACCGACGGGGCCGTGGTGCCCAAGGCCAGCTATAAGCCAAAACAAATTCTCACAAAGGAGCAGATGGACACCTTCCTGGCGGCAGTGGACCGCAATGAGATCTGGCGGGACTTCTTCTACACGGAGCTGACCACCGGCCTGCGGCGGGGCGAGATCTGCGGCCTCATGTGGCAGGACTTCGACGAGAAGGCCGGGACGCTGAAGATCCTCCGGTCGGTGAATGTCCCCAAGGCCGGGGAGCTGGAGATCGGCGAGACGAAGACCAGCCAGGGCCGGCGGACCATCCGCCTGCCGCCCAGCACCGTCCAGCGTCTGCGGGAGCGGAAACAGCACACCGTCAGCCAGTGGATCTTCCCGGAACCTCTGGCTCCGGAGAAACCGGTGCGCCCCAGCGCCGCCTACTACTGGATGAAGCGGATCTTAAGAGAGGCGGGGCTGCCTGCGATCAGGTTCCACGATTTAAGGCATACCTTTGCCACCCACGCCCTCACCAGCGGCGTGGACGCCAAGACCCTGTCCGGCATCCTGGGCCACACCAACGCCAGCTTCACCCTGGACACCTACACCCATGTGACGCCGGACATGCAGCAGGAGGCCAGCCACATCGTGGGCGGCTTTCTGGAAGATCTCCTGGGGGAAGACCTGAAACCGTGGCAGAGAGGCAGGCCGGAGGGAGGTGCCCGCCATGGGTAAGCGGCGGAAAAAGGGCGAGGGCTCCGTCCGCCAGCGGAAAGACGGCCGCTGGGAGGGCCGGGTGGTCATCGGCTACGACGAGAAGGGCCTGCCCAAGACGAAAAATGTCCTGGCCAAGACCAAGGGTGAGTGCGTTGAAAAACTAAAGGCGCTGAGGGAGTCCATCTCTCCGGCTACCACCTCCAAGGTCCGGGCGGATATGCCCTTCGGGGAATGGCTGGATCACTGGTACGAAACCTACTGCAAGCCAACGATTCGCCCCAGGACACAGAGAACTTACGAGGGATATCTCCGGCTATACATCAAACCAAAGTTAGGCAACATCCCGTTGAATAAGCTGACAACAAATGATATCCAGCAATTCTGCGCCTGGATGAAGTCAGATGACCACATGGGTAAAGGCAGCATTGCTGACAGCCAGATCCGGAACTGCTACAGCCTCTGTCACCGGGCGCTGGAAAAGGCAAGAACAGAGCATCTGATCCCCCGCGATCCAACTGAGGGGCATAAGTTGTCCCCAGCGAGATACGAGGAGATGAAGATCCTCTCCAGGGAGGCCATGCAGAAACTGCTGATCCAGGCCAAGGAGGAGAACTACTACGAGCTGTTCCTTCTGGAGTTGGCCACCGGACTGCGGCTGGGAGAGATCGCGGCCCTACAATGGAATGACCTGAACCTGACAACCGGAGAACTGCGGATCAACAAGCAGGCCGGAACCAACGGCCCGGATGTGGTGATCTGCGAGCCAAAGACAAAAGCGGCAGTCCGCACCTTGATCCTGCCTCCCTCTGTCCTGAAGGTGATGCGGGAGTACAGAGCCAGAGTGGATTCCCTATGGATGTTCCCCTCGTCCAAGAAAGAGGACTCGCCCATGCGCCCATCCTCCATCCACCTGCGCCTGCACAGGATATTAGACCATGCGGGATGCGATAGGGTTAGGTCCCACGATTTGCGGCATACTTTTGCAACCAACGCCCTGGCCTACGGGATGGACATCAAGACGCTGTCCACCATCCTGGGCCATGTGTCCTGCGCGACCACGCTGAACACCTACTCCCATGTAACCGACGAGATGAGACAGCGGGCGGCGGTGAAAATCGACCGGGGTATCGCCAAGGCGGAAATCAAATCACAAGAGGAAAAGCCCAAGGAGCGCACTATGACCACCTTCCAGGCGAGGAAGCGATGGAGCCGAAAGGCAAGTTGAATGACAGAGAACCGGTCCGCCGGGAGAGAGAAATCCCCGGCGGGCCGGTTTTTGCTGTCTGTGGGCAAACATGTGGTCAGGAGACGCTTGACCGAATAAAGGCACCAGAATTTGTGCCGAAAACGGGACTGTTTACACGATAATGAGCCATCTTTAAGAAGAACAATTGAGCGCACCTAACCTGTGCTGACACAAACAAGAATAGGACACCCGGACAAGGGGCCAACTTGTTACTTTTCTGATAGCAGATGCCACGCCCCCTGGCTATTGCCGGGAAGTCGTGATATGCTTTGCCGTTGACAAGGAGGCGGCATGATGTACGACTACATGAAGGCCCTGCACGCAAGATTCTGCCGGGAGCCGGAGCTTCAAAAAGCCCGGGAGGAATTGGAACAGGCATACAGAGAAATCA
>URQA01000088.1 GCA_900549885.1 uncultured Eubacteriales bacterium
TCGCCGCCGGTGAGCAGGCCGCTGACGGTGACGGAAGGGCCGAAAAAGCCGTTTTCCAGCGCCCGGACGTCCACCGTCAGGCCCGTGAGCGGATGGGAAGCGAACATCTGCCGCAGAAACGGCGCCGCGGATACGCCGCAGGCGGCCAGCAGCGTCTTGCCCCCGCCGCTCTTTTTCCGCCCGCCCCTTGCAATCCGGGCGTTTTTCCTTTATAATATCACAGATTGATATTTTGGGCCGTTTTGCCCGCTGAGAAATAAGGAAGTGTTTGGATTGAAATACGATTTTGCCAGCATCGAGCCAAAGTGGCAGAAACGTTGGGAAGAGGCCAAGGTCTACGCCGCCGAAAACGGAAGCAGTAAGCCCAAGTTCTATGGCCTGGTAGAGTTTCCCTACCCTTCCGGTCAGGGACTGCACGTGGGTCATCCCCGGCCTTATACTGCCATGGACATCGTTACCCGGAAAAAGCGGATGGATGGGTATAACGTGCTGTTTCCCATCGGGTTTGACGCCTTCGGCCTGCCCACGGAGAACTACGCCATCAAAAACCACATTCACCCCGCCATCGTCACCAAGCAGAATATCGCAAATTTTACCAGCCAGCTGAAAATGCTGGGCTTTGGCTTTGACTGGGACCGGGTCATCGACACCACCGACCCCAAGTACTACAAGTGGACCCAATGGATTTTCCTTCAGCTCTGGAAGCACGGCCTGGCCTATAAGGCCACCATGCCGGTGAACTGGTGCACCTCCTGCAAATGCGTGCTGGCCAACGAGGAAGTGGTGGAGGGCGTGTGCGAGCGGTGCGGCGCCCCGGTCATTCGCAAGGAAAAGTCCCAGTGGATGCTCAAGATCACCGAGTACGCCCAGCGGCTCATCGACGATTTGGATGATTTGGACTTTATCGAGCGGGTGAAAATCCAGCAGAAGAACTGGATCGGCCGCTCCACCGGCGCGGAAGTCACCTTTAAGGCCACCACCGGAGACGACATTGTGGTGTTTACCACCCGGCCGGACACCCTGTTCGGCGCTACCTATATGGTCCTCTCCCCGGAGCACGCCCTTATCAAGAAGTGGCTGGATGCCGGCCTCATTGCCAACGCTGGCGACGTGACCGACTACCAGAAAGCCGCCGCCTCCAAGTCCGATCTGGAACGCACGGAGCTGAACAAGGAAAAGACCGGCGTGAAGCTCTCCGGCGTGCGGGGCGTCAACCCCGTCAACGGCAGAGAAATTCCCATTTTCATCTCCGATTACGTCCTGGCCACCTATGGCACCGGCGCCATCATGGCCGTTCCGGCCCACGATGACCGGGACTGGGAGTTTGCCAAAAAGTTTGGCTGTGAGATTGTGGAGGTGGTTTCCGGCGGGGAGGATGTGCAGAAGGCCGCTTTCACCGCTAAGGACGAGACGGGCATCCTGGTCAACTCCGAGTTCCTCAACGGCCTGACGGTGAAGGACGCCATCCCCGTCATCACCAAATGGCTGGAGGAAAAGGGCATCGGCAAGGCCAAGGTCAACTACAAGCTCCGGGATTGGGTGTTCTCCCGCCAGCGGTACTGGGGGGAGCCCATCCCCATGGTGTGGTGCGACAAGTGCGGCTGGGTGCCCTTGCCCGAGGACCAGCTGCCCCTGCTGCTGCCCGACGTGGAGTCTTACGAGCCCACTGACGACGGCGAGTCCCCCCTCAGCAAGATGACCGACTGGGTGAACACCACCTGCCCCCACTGCGGCGGCCCGGCCAAGCGGGAGACGGACACCATGCCCCAGTGGGCCGGTTCCTCCTGGTACTTTCTGCGGTATATGGACCCCCACAATGACAAGGCCCTGGCTTCCCCGGAGGCGCTGAAATACTGGTCCCCGGTGGACTGGTACAACGGCGGCATGGAGCATACCACCCTTCATTTGCTCTATTCCCGCTTCTGGCACAAGTTCCTGTACGACATCGGCGTAGTGCCCACCAAGGAGCCTTATCAAAAGCGCACCAGCCATGGTATGATTTTGGGCGAGGGCGGAGAGAAGATGTCCAAGTCCCGGGGCAACGTGGTCAACCCCAACGACATCGTAGCCGCCTACGGAGCGGACACCCTGCGGCTGTATATCATGTTCATCGGCGACTTTGAGCAGGCCGCCGTGTGGAGCGACAACGCCGTGAAGGGCTGCAAGCGCTTTTTGGACAAGGTGTGGAACCTGGCCGAAAGCTGCTCGGACAGCCTGGCGTACACCCCTGCCAACGAGGCGTCCATCCACAAGTGCATCAAGAAGGTGGCCGACGACATCGAGAGCATGAAGTTCAACACCGCCATCGCCGCCATGATGACCCTGGTGGGCGAGTTCCAGAAAAACGGCTGCACCAAGGGGGACATGAAGGCCCTGCTGGTGATGCTCTCCCCCTTCGCTCCCCACATCGCCGAGGAGCTGTGGGAGATGCTGGGCTTCTACGCCCAGATGGGCTTTGCCTGCCAGCAGAGCTGGCCGGAGTACGACGAGTCCAAGACCGTGGCCAGCGAGATCCAGATGGCCGTCCAGGTCAACGGCAAGGTGCGCTCCAATATCGTAGTGCCCGCCGGCGCGGACAACGACGCCATCGTAGCCGCCGCCCAGGCGGACGAGAAGGTGCGCAAATTTACCGACGGCATGGCTCTGGTCAAATCCATCGTGGTGCCCGGGAGACTGGTCAACCTCATCGTGAAGCCCCAATCATAGAAAATGAGGAGTGCCGCCTAGGGCGGCACTCCTTTTTTGGCAAGGACAGGGCCCTTGCAGCCTATTGAGGCCCTGCCAGGCCTCCGGCGGGTGACTTTCTAAACGATTAGAAAGTCACCAAAGAATCGCCGGGGTTTGGGCGCGGATGGACTTCAAGCGCCAAGGGCGCGCTTTTATCCATAGCGCCTGCACCCCCGGACCCCCCTCGTCCTCGCAAAGTCCGCTCAGCTTCATTTCCGCCTGACGGCGAAAATCATGTTCGCTTCCTTGCTCGTCCTCTCCCCACAAGACCCGCTTCGCTGGGCTCTTGCGGGGGCCCCAGTTACGGGCGCCCAGGACAAGGAGGGCATCTCATCCCATCCGGCGCGCAAAGGAGGATGCGTCTAGCTTCTCTTTCCGCTGCCGCTCCATAGCAGCAGCCCTGTCATGCGGATGGTTTACCGGGCTGCGCCTGGCGCAGAGTTTAATTGCAGGCCCGTACGCCCAGTTCTAGCCCCATGGCCAAGCCCTGGCAGAAGAACATCATCCGCTCGCAGTCCCGGACTCCCCGCACGTTGCCGGTATAAATGTCGAACTGACTGCGGGCAGGGTCGTCCAGGGCCTCCATCAACTGCTTTTCCTGTCTGGTGCTGTACTCAAGACACTCTTGGTAATCCTTGACGATATCCTCGTCATGGAGCCACCGGGTCAGGTCCTGCCGGTTTTGGGCATAGTTGTACAGTGCGTCATAGATTGTTGTCATATTGTTTTAGCCTCCTAGTATTGGTTAAGTTGTTGCTATCGTAACAGAAAATAATGCTTATGTCATTTCCCCAATGTATGGGTATCCTGATATATGGGGAATGTGGTGGTTGCGTTTAGGTGATCTATTTGGAGATGGACCAGGCGCATTTTTGGTTCCTTTTTGTGCGGGCAAAAAGGAACTCGCCGTCAGGCGAAATCTGGCATACCGGAGGCCGGGGCGGCCCCGTTGGGCCGCCGATCTTTAAAAATCCCATATTTTGCGGTTGACAAGGGCGGAAAATTCTCATATAATACTACTGTTAACGCCATAACTATGGCCCTTAAAGCATCCTGGATGGAGCCGGATGCCTCGGAGGGAGGGAAATATAGATGTCTGAAATTCATGTCCGCGAGGGCGAGTCTTTGGAGAACGCCCTGAAGCGCTTCAAGCGCAGCTGCGCCAAGTCCGGCGTGTTGGCCGAGGTTCGCAAGCGCGAATATTATGACAGCCCCAGCGTCAAGCGCCGCAAGAAGAGCGAGGCCGCCCGCAAGAACCGCAAAAAGTATTACTAAGAGAAAAACAGCGTTCCGCTTTGGGCGGAACGCTGTTTTTTGCGTCAGGGTATTTTGACGGGAAAGGCGTTGGAGCAGGGACGGCTGCCGGCGGGGAGATTTGGGGACGGCTGGTTGGGGCCTCACGGGCCGTCGCTGAAGATTTCTCCCAGCCAGCCGCCTACCTCCGGCGCGGCCAGCAGCGCCCCGTACAGTCCCAATCTCTGGGCCAGATCCAGCTTGGAGCGGACGGAGCGGGGGGTGTCGAACAGGACAAAATGGGCCTGCCCGGCCCGGGGCATATAGGTAAAGTAGTGGGCGCACAGCCCCCGGTCAAAGAACACCGCAGGTTCCAGCCGATCCATAAGCTCTTGGAGCCGTTCTGGCCCCAGGGGAGAGCCCCGGCCGTCGGCGGGGAGGGGGAAATCCTCGGCCGCCGCCTCCACGGCCAGCACCACCCGATCCGCACCCCAGCGTTCCATGGCGTACTCCAGCCGCCGGGACAGAGTGCCCGAAGTGACTACGGACGAGACCAGCACCCGGCAGTCTGGGGCCAGGGAGGCATAGCTTTCCGGCAGATACAGCGCCAGGCCCGCTTGGGAGCACTGGGCGCTCAAGGTCCGGGCCAGCTGCTCCAGGGTGCCCACGGGCGCCCCTTCAAAATCGCATACCACCCGGTCAAATCCACGGCGGCGGCATTCCTCCGCCACCTGGCGGCAGCACAGGCGGCAGTCTCCGCCCCCGGGGTCTCCGGCGCAGGAGACCATCATGGCTCCGCCTCGGACCTCCGGGGTCAGCCCGACTCCCACCAGCCGGGGACCTGGCCCCACCCGGTAGGACATATGGGCGGGGGTCAGTCCCCATTCCAGCCCCTGGCCCGGCCGACCGCCGGGGATGGCATATAGCAGCTCCCTCATTTGACTTCCCCCTTGTGACCTGCGTGAAAACATGGTAAAATAAAACCCATCCATCTTTGGGATGGAGGTAAGCGACAATCTATCCATATGCCCGGCCCGGGCGGATTAGAAGGTGGAGCCATGGCGTTATTCCGGGCCAGATTTCTGGCGGATGACATTTATCAAATTACCGGGGAGGCTTTACAGCGGCGCGGCATCCGGCTGCTGCTGGCCGACCTGGACAACACTCTGGCCCCCTACGGGGCGCCCGTGCCCGACGAGAGGCTCAAGGCGTGGCGGGACGAGCTGGCGGAACATGGGGTAACGCTGTTCATCCTGTCCAACAACCGCCATGAAAGCAGGCCCCGCATTTTTGCCGAAGCTCTGGACGTGCCCTATATCGGCCATGCGGGAAAACCAAAGACCGCTTCCTTTTTCAAGGCCATGGAGCGGATGAAGGCGGCGCCGGAGCAGACGGCCATCGTGGGGGATCAAATCTTCACGGATATCCTGGGGGGCAGCCGGGCGGGGGTGGCCACCATTTTGGTGCGCCCGATCCGGCTGGCAGGCAATCCGGGGCGGTACCTGCGGTATGCCGTGGAGGTGCCCTTCCGGCTGCTGTCCCGCGGGGGAGAAGAATTGTGAGCGGCATTCGGACTGCCCGGGAGGTCCGGCCGGAAGGGAGCGGAGAGCCTATGAGCGCAAGATTCGGCCCGGCGGGGAATGCGGAAAATTTCCCATATAAATCCTCAGCGGACGCCCCCAAGTGGCTTAGGCAGCTGGGGCTGGACTGCTATGAGTACCAGTGCGGCAAAGGGGTCCATGTGGGGGAGGAAACGGCCCGAAAGGTAGGTCAGGCGGCCCAGGAGAACGACATCGTCCTGTCCCTTCACGCCCCTTACTTCATCAACCTGGCCAATCCAGATCCCCAGGCGCTGCAAAAGACCATCGGCTACATCACCGGGGCCTGCCTGGTGGCCGGATGGATGGGGGCCGGCCGGGTGATCATCCATTCCGGAGCCTTGATGAAACGGTCCAGAAGGGAGGCCATGGACACCGCCCTGCGATCTTTGAAGGCGGTCATCCAGGCCTGCGACGACGGGGGCTTTGGCCATATCAGTCTCTGTCCGGAAACCATGGGCAAGATTAATCAGCTGGGGGATCTGGACGAGGTGCTGGAGCTATGCACCGTGGATGAGCGGCTGGTGCCCTGCGTGGATTTTGGCCACTTGTACGCCCGGTCTTTGGGGGCGCTGGATGGGGCGGAGGCCATGGATGCCATGCTGGACCGGATGAAAGCGGTGCTGGGGGAGGCCCGGGCAAGGGTGTTCCACAGCCATTTTTCCCACATTGAATTTACTCCCAACGGCGGGGAGAAGTGCCACCGTACCTTTGCAGACGACGGGGGCTATGGCCCGGACTGGAGCCCTCTGGCCGCCGCTGTGGCCAGAAGGGGCTGGAGCCCGACCTTTATCTGCGAAAGCGCCGGTACTCAGGCGCAGGACGCGCTGGAGATGAAAAGGATTTACCTGCGGCAGATGCAGGGGGAATGACCGTGCGCATTCCCGGAAGGCCCTGGTGCGGACGGGCGGCGCAGCGCCGCCGGGACATGGGCCTGCGCCGTTGAGAGAGGAATAGGCGGTGCGGGCGAGGCATAGAAAGGATGTACCATGGACGAGCAAAACCTTCGACAATCAAGCCGCGCCGGCATGGGGCGGAAGGGGGCTTCCACCCAGGGAGGCCCAGACCAGACCCAAGGGCCGCGCGGCCCCCAAAAGCCGGGGAAGCAGAAAAAGAAGCCCAGTTTTTTTCTGCGGGTCATCCTGTTTCTGGTGGCCCTGGCCATGGTGCTGGCGGCTGTGGCGGCTGTGGCTTTCCGGGACGTGCTGAATCTGGACTCCATTAAGCGGTGGTTCAACTACCGGGCCCTGATGCTGTCTGACAGCGGACAGGCGGAGGCCTTTGTCTATGACGGCAGCCTGGAGGATACCTTTGCCGTGCTGGACGGGGACTTGCTGGTGTGCTCTCAGAACGCCATCTCCCTGTATTCCGGCAGCGGAACGCAGTATGTCAGTCAGCCGGTTTCTTTAGAAAATCCCGTAGTGGATACCAACGGCTCTTTGGCGGTGGTGTACGACGCCGGAGGCAGCAGTCTGTATGTGCTGGGCCAGCGCGCGCTCATCTGGTCCGACAGCGGACTGGACGGCATCCTTTCCGCCCGCCTCAACCGCAGCGGGATGCTCACCGTAGTCACTCAAGCCAGCGGATATCGGGGCGTGGTGACGGTGTACAATTCCGCCTATGAGGCCGTGGCCAGCATTCAGCTGTCCTCCGCCTTTGTCATGGACGCAGCCCTGTCCGATGACGGACGAACTCTGGCTATCGTTACCATCGGTCAGCAAAACGGCGCTTTTTCGTCCAACCTGGTGTTGTACACCCTCAATTCCGCCCAGGGGACGGTAGGGGAGTCCTCCAGCTTTACAGCCGACCTCACCGCCAGCCTGGGGGGCAATGTGGTGCTGGACCTGCGTCACACCGATGAACTGGTGTGGACTCTGGGAGATCAGGGGCTGGCCATTACCGATCACGAGGGAAAGAGCGCCTCCGCCAACTGGTCCAACCAGTACCTGAAGCTTTATGACCTGTCGGGAGACGGCTTTGCCGCCGCCCTGCTGGGCAAATACCGGGCAGGTAGCCAAGCTACCTTGCAGGTGATCGACGACACCGGAACCGTTAAGGGCTCGTTGGATCTGAACCAGCAGGTTCTCTCCCTGTCTGCGGCCGGACGGTATCTGGCGGTGCTCACCGGAGACCGGCTGGATATCTATACCAGCGATCTGTCGCTGTATTCCTCTCTGGAAGGCACTCAGGGCGCCCGGAAGGTGCTGCTGATGGAGGACGGTTCAGCCATTCTCATTTCAGAGGACAGCGCCAGCTTTTATGTACCGGGCTGAACGTCCGGCGAAAGGGGCAGAGCGATGCTCCGCCCACCCTATGGAGGTATCCCATGACCACTTACATCATCGACATCGCCATTTTCCTGGCCTTGGCGTTTTTCGCTTGGCGGGGAGCGAAACGGGGGCTGATCCTCACCCTGTTCAGCCTTCTGGCCATTTTTGTGGCTTTTTTTGGGGCACGCGCGGTGGCCTCCACGTTTCCCCAGCCGGTGGCGGATATCCTGCGCCCCTCGATCCAGCAGTCCATCAACGGCGTACTCACCGGGCAGACGCCCGGCGCTCTCCCATCCCCCGGCCCGGAGGGCAGCCCCAGCCCCGCCCCGGAGGCCTCTGCCGCCCCGGAGGACGGGACAGAACCGGAGCCGGACTTCACCCTTCAGGAGGTGCTGGACCTCATTGGGGAATCGGAGCTGTTTTCCGGCCTGCGGGGCTTTTTGGAGGAGGCAGTAGAGGAGCAGGTGCTGGAGGTGACCACCACCGCGGCGGCGGCTGTGGCGGCTTATCTTGCCCAGCTGGCGGCCAACGCGCTGCTCTTCGGACTGTCCTTCCTGCTGATCCTGCTGGTGTGGTTTCTTATCAGCAGGGCGCTGGACCTGACCTTCCGATTGCCCATTCTATCCGCGGTAAACACGATTGGCGGCTTGCTCATCGGTCTATTGAAGGGGGTGCTGCTGATGCTGGTGGTGGTGTGGCTGGCAAGGCTTTGTGGACTCATCACCGACGCCAACGCCGGACCGCTGGCCCGGCTGATGACCATTGAGGGGCTGAGCGGTATGCTGCGCTCCCTGATGGCAGGATGAGTGGCCGACAGTTCCTGAAAACGTCAAAATTTCCAGTCATTCATTCATGACATGTTCATAAAATTCTGATATAGTTCTCCAAAATAGATCTGATCCCTGAAAGGAGAATCTTTATGCAGCCTACGCTGTGCAGCCGCTGCCACAAGAATGTGGCCGTGGTGTTTGTCACAAAAATAGAAGGGGGCCAGGCCAGGAACGAAGGTCTGTGCCTGAAATGCGCCCGGGATCTGGGCATTAAGCCCGTGGACGATATGATGAAGAAGATGGGCATTTCCGAGGAGGACCTGGAGAATATCTCTAATGAGATGCTCTCCGCCTTCGGCGGCGCGGAGGAGGCGGACGGTCTGACTGTCCCCGAGGACGGCGGCGACGAGGACGACGACGGCCGCACCGCCACCTTCCCCTTCCTCAACAAGCTTTTTGGCGGGCAGGGGCCCTCCGCCTCGGCGGACGACGGCGCCCGTACCAACACCGCCAAGGAGGAAAAGGGCAAGGCCCCAGCCAAACGGAAGTTTTTGGAGAACTACTGTATCTCTCTCACCCGGAAAGCCGCCGAGGGCAAGCTGGACCACATTGTGGGCCGGAACAACGAGATCGAGCGCACCATCCAGATCCTCAACCGCCGGCAGAAGAACAACCCCTGCCTCATCGGCGAGCCGGGCGTGGGCAAGACCGCCATCGTGGAGGGTATCGCCCAGCGCATCGTCGCCGGCGACGTACCCAGCACGCTGCGCGATCGCGACATCATCGAGCTCGACATGAGCGCGCTGGTGGCCGGCGCCAAGTACCGTGGCGAGTTCGAGGACCGTCTCAAGGCCGTGCTCAAGGAGGTGCAGAAGTCCGACGGCCGCGTGATCCTGTTCATCGACGAGCTGCATACTATTGTGGGCGCGGGCGCGACCGAGGGCTCCATGGACGCCGGCAACATCTTGAAGCCCGCTCTTGCCCGCGGCGACCTACATGCCATTGGCGCTACCACGCTGGACGAGTATCGCAAGTACATCGAGAAGGACGCGGCGCTGGCCCGTCGTTTCCAGCAGGTTATGGTCAGCGAGCCTACCGTGGAGGACACCATCTCGATTCTGCGCGGCCTTAAGGAGAAGTACGAGATCTTCCACGGCGTGCACATCACGGACGGCGCCCTAGTGGCGGCGGCGGACCTTTCGGATCGCTACATCGCCGACCGCTTCCTGCCCGATAAGGCCATCGACCTGGTGGACGAGGCTGCAAGCCGTCTGCGCATGGAGCTTGATTCCATGCCGGTGGAAATCGACGCCATCACCCGTCAGCTCACCCAGATGCAGATCGAGGAGCAGGCCCTCATGAAGGAGTCCGACGACGCTTCGAAGGAGCGCCTGGAGACCCTGCGCCAGGAAATCGCCGAGGTCCAAGAGAAGCTGAACGTGCAGAAGGCCGGCTGGCTGAACCAGAAGAACGCCATCGACCACGTGCAGGATCTCAAGAGCCGCATCGATGACGCCAAGGGCGAGCTTGAGCGAGCGACGCGCGACGGCAACTTCGAGCGCGCCGGTGAGCTGCGCTACTCCGTGATCCCCTCGCTCGAGCGCGAGATCGCCGATGCGGAGGCGGCGCTCGAGGCGCAAAAGGCTTCCGGCGAGGGCTTGAACGAGCAGGTGACCTCTGACGAGATCGCCGAGGTCGTGTCCGCGTGGACCGGCGTACCTGTGTCAAAGATGATGCAGGGCGAGCTGGATAAGCTCAAGACGCTTGAGGACGAGCTGCACAAGCGCGTTATCGGCCAGGATGAGGCCGTGACCGCCGTAGCCGCCGCCGTTCGCCGTAGCCGCGCGGGACTTTCCGACCCCGACCGCCCCATCGGCAGCTTCTTCTTCCTCGGCCCCACCGGCGTGGGCAAGACCGAGCTCGCCAAGGCGCTGGCCGAGTGCCTGTTTGACGATGAGCGCGCGCTGGTTCGCATCGATATGTCCGAGTACATGGAGAAATTCAGCGTGCAGCGCCTCATCGGCGCCCCTCCGGGATACGTGGGCTACGACGAGGGCGGCCAGCTTACC
>URQA01000089.1 GCA_900549885.1 uncultured Eubacteriales bacterium
AAAATGTTCATCAGCGGACGGAAAAAGCGGAAAGCCAAAGCCTCTCTTACGGTGGCCTCGGATTCCGGCGGAGATGAGACGCCGCCTGCAGAGACGAAGCCGGAGAAAGGAGGCGAGGGCGCATGACCTTTTTGGTACAGCAGACACTAATCTACGCGGTTCCCCTGATGATTGTGGCGTTGGCCGGCGTCTTCGCGGAAAGAAGCGGCATCATCAACCTGGCCCTGGAAGGCATCATGATTTTTGGCGCGTTTATAGGCGTCCTTTTCGTGCGGACCATGCAGGGATCGGAGGTTTTCGCAGCGGCCAAGGCAGCGGGAGATTACGCCACCCTGCAGGGGCTGGAAATCATGGCGATGGCGGTGGCGGCGCTTCTGGGGGCGATTTTTTCTCTGCTTCTGTCCGGCTGCGCTCCTGCTGCCTCCACTGCAGGTGACTTCACCGCCGTACAAGTGCTCCAGGCTGCACTGGATGTCTGTCCGGATGCCGGGCAGCCCCACATCCTCACTCAGGATGAAATGGCCGACTACGTCCCCGCCCTCTACGGCCTGTCAGACAGCCAGTGGACCGATGGCGCGGTGGCCGTTGGAGAGGGCTTGTCCGCCTTTGAAGTCGGCGTGGTGCTGCTGGCGGAGGAAACTGATGGACAGGCCGCCATGGACAGTCTGGATGCCTACCGGGTGAGCCGCCAGGGGGATTTCATTGGCTATGCCCCCGACCAGGCTGTCCTGGCAGAGCAGGGTCAGGTCCTCTTGCAGGACCGCTACCTCGTTCTGCTCATCTGTCAGGACCCAGAGAGCGTGGCCAGCGCGGTGAAAGCCCTGCTGAATGGGAATACGCAACTTGTGGGCCCTGCCCCGCTTCCCTCCCCTTCCGTTCCCCAGGACGCTCCCCCCTCCTCTGCCCCGTCTGAATCCCCCGTACCTTCTCAGCCAGTGCCGGCAGAGAGCACAGGGCCGGCCCCGTCCTCCGCTCCATCTTCCGCAGTCTCTTCTCCTTCCGCTATCCCCACGCCCGATCCAGCCGAAGGACGGTATCCCTTCACCCAACCCGGTATTGACGATATGACCCTTTATGATACCACTGCCATCTTGGCCGCCTGGCAAAGTGGTGATCGCTCCGCCCTGAGCGAAAAAGACGCCGCGATCCTGGCCGCGGCGGAGGAAGTGCTCCAGGCGGTCACCTCCAGCGGTATGGGCGCCTATGAGACAGAGCGGGCGGTGTACCGCTGGCTGACGGAGCAGGTGGCATACGACTGGGACCACCAGAGCTTCTTCCAGACTATGGATCCGGATTCCTCCAACCCCTACGGGGCCTTGGTCAACCGCAAGGCCATCTGCCTGGGGTACGCCTCCGCCTTCCAGTTGCTCATGGATATGAGCGGCGTGGAGTGCATCACTGTCGTTGGGGCGGCCTTTTCCAGCCAGGAGGACCACGCCTGGAACATGGTGCGGCTGGATGGAGATTGGTACTGTGTGGACGTCACCTGGGACATGGGCCTTCCTGAGAAATACTGGTGCTACTTCAATGTCACCAGCGACTACATGGCCGCAACGGACCACCAGTGGCACTACGCCAACGTCCCAGAGGCCACCGCTATGGACGGCGGCGTAAGCTGACGTGAAAATGGGCCGAGGCCCGGTTCTTTCCAGCTTCTCTTCCGGCTGCCCCGCCTAACTCGCCTAGGATGTGCAGTTCCCTCCATGGGGCATCGCCATTCTCCTCGGCACGGCCACACAAATCGGCGATATCATTCTGGACTTCAGCCGCGGTAAAAACGGCCGGGTACTGGCCCAAATCCAAATAGAAGAACTCTGCCGGGGTCCATGTTAGACAGGGGACGCAATTACCGTTCTTTTCGGATGGATTATGTGTGGAGGGCAACAGGGTGATCTCCCTGCTCTCCGTGGGTATCCGAGGCATCTTAGCCTATGGTATACGAGCAGTCCTATGTCCAGCAGGAAAATATGCCGCCCTATCTCTCATAGCCATTGCAGACTATAGGCTTTGCGGATGGGAAACGGTACCTCTGGACACGGAAAGCGGCCTGGTCCCCCCTGGGCCTATCAAGCATTGAGGGTGCCGACAATCTGGGAAAATTGGAGACTGTATCCCCAGAACATGATCCCCCCAAAAAAGCAAAGCGGTCCGTCTTTATAAGACGGACCGTTTGTTTTCTCAGTCCTTCATCAGCAGGTACATAACTGCCTTCTGGACGTGGAGCCGGTTCTCCGCCTCCTCGAAGATTTCGTCAGCGTGAGCCTCAAAAACCTCGGCGGCGATCTCCTCCCCCCGGTGGGCGGGCAGACAGTGCTGCACCATACAGCCAGGGTGGGCCAGCTTCATAAGCTCACTATCCACACAGTAGCCGGCAAACGCCTTCTCTCGCTGGGCCTTTTCCTGCTCTTGGCCCATGGAGGCCCACACGTCTGTAACCACCACGTCCGCGTCTTTGACAGCTTCAGCCGGGGTTCGCACCAGTTGGAATTGGGCATCGTTGACGGTCTTGGCGAAATCCAGTACCGCCAGGTCCGGGTCATACCCTTCCGGGCAGGCTGCCGACACGTCCATGCCGCACTTCAATCCGCCCACGATCAGAGAGTTGGCCATGTTGTTGCCGTCGCCGATAAAGGCGAGCTTGAGCCCCTCCAGGCGGGTCATCTTCTCCCGGATCGTCATCAGGTCGGCCAGCACCTGGCAGGGGTGGCAGAAATCTGTCAGGCCGTTGATGACGGGAATGGATGCGTACCTAGCCAGATCCTCCACCTCTCTCTGGGCATAGGTACGGATCATGATGCCGTCACAGTACCGGGAGAGTACCCGGGCGGTGTCCTCCACCGGCTCCCCACGGCCAATCTGACTGTCCTTGCCGGACAGGAACAGTGCATGGCCCCCCAGCTGGTACATGCCAACCTCAAAAGACACTCGGGTGCGGGTGGAGTTTTTCTCGAAGATCATGGCCAGGGTTTTGCCTTTGAGATAGTCGTGGGCAATGCCATGCTTCTGGCTGTACTTCATCTGGTCCGCCGTATCCAGAATCTGGGTAATGTCCTCCCGGGACAAATCCAGTAGCTTGAGCAGGTCTTTCTGCATTATCTTCCACTCTCCTTATAGATTTTCCAAGGCCGCCCGGAGCACGGCCAACCCCTTGTCCATCTCCTCTTTGGTGATGGTCAGCGGCGGCAGCAGCCGCAGTCCTGGCCCAGCGGTGAGGGATAGCAGCCCCGCCTGGTTCAGCCGGGCACTCAGGTCCTTGTTTGTGTATCCCTCTGCCACGTCAATGCCGATCATCAAGCCCATACCCCGGGTTCTGCCCAGGCAGGGCAGGGCCATGGCCTCAATAGCATTTCGGAGATACCGCCCCTTCTCCGCCACCTGGGCGATGGCCGCATCGTCCAAAATATCCAGCACTGCGCAACCCGCGGCGGCGCACACCGGATTGCCGCCGAAGGTGGTAGCGTGCTGACCAGGGCCCAGCACGTCCCGGCACTTTTCGTTCACCAGGAAGCCCCCCATAGGCAGGCCGCCGGCCACACCTTTCGCAAAGGAGCAGGCATCAGGCAGGACACCGTACTGCTGGAAGCAGAACAGGGACCCGGTGCGGCCGATACCAGTCTGCACCTCGTCCACCAGCAGCAGCCAGTCCCGCTTCTCGCACAGTTGGGCCAGCTCCCGGACAAAGTCCCAATCCAAGGGAAGCACGCCCCCCTCACCCTGGACCAGCTCCACCAGCACGGCGCACACGTCATGGCCGGCCACCTCCTGCACCCCGTCCAGGGAGGGGGCAGCATGGCGGAAGCCATCGGTAAAAGGAAAGAAATATTGGTGAAACACGTCCTGGCCCGTGGCTGCCAGAGTGGTCACCGTCCGTCCATGAAAGGAGTTTTTCAGGGTGATGACCGTCCCCCGACCAGGGCCGTATTTGTCAAAGGAGTACTTCCGGGCCAGCTTTACCAAGCCCTCGTTACTCTCCGCCCCTGAGTTGGCAAAGAAAGCCGCCGCCATGCCGGAGCGGGTGCACAGCTTCTGGGCCAAGAGAATATAGGGCTCAGAGTAGTAGAGGTTGGAGATGTGTCCCAGTTTAGCTGCCTGGGCGCTGATAGCCGCCTGCCACTTGGGGTGGGCGGTGCCCACCGACAGCACTCCGATGCCGGAGGCAAAGTCAATGTACTCCTTGCCCTCCAGGTCGTACAGGGTGGCCCCCTCTCCGTGGTCGATGTCAATAGGGTTGCGGCTATAGGTCTGGACAACATACTGCTCGTCCAACTGTTTCAATTCTTCAAAGGTCAATGGTGATCCCTCCTTGTGTGTCATCAAGAATTGCCTCCTGGAACCGCTTTATCCAAAGGCTTTGCCCTTGTAATCCCTAAGCTGTTCTGACCCCTGCAGGTTGCGACAGCCTCATGTACAAAGTCCTCCGCCTTCACAGAACTAAGAGGTGCCATGGCCTCACCTCTTGTCCTATTGTACAAGCATGGTGCCTACGCCGGCGTCGCTGAGCAGCTCAATCAAAATGGAGTGGGCGATCCGGCCGTCCAGAATGACGGTGGAGTGCACTCCGGAGCGCACCGCCTCCACGGCGCAGTCAATCTTGGGGATCATCCCCCCCTGGATAACTCCGTCCTTGATCAGGCCGGGGATCTCGCTGACCCGAACTTGGTGGATAAGGGTGTCCTCGTCTGCCGGGTCCCGGAGCAGTCCCCTCACGTCGGTGAGTAGCATAAGCTTTTCCGCCCCCAACGCCACCGCCAGCTTGGCTGCTGCGGTGTCTGCGTTGATATTGTATGCCGCAGGGCCGTCCACTCCCTGGGCCACGGTGGATACCACAGGGATATAGCCGCCCCTCAGGCTGTCCACCACCATCTGAGGGTCCACCTTCAGGATCTCCCCCACTAGGCCGTACTTCTGATCCAGCCGGGCCGCCTGGAACAGGCTTCCGTCCATACCGCACAGGCCCACGGCCCGACCGCCCCGGCGGTTGATAAGGGCCACCAGGTCCTTGTTCACCTTGCCGCACAGCACCTGCTGTACCACGTCCATCGTCTCCTCATCGGTGTACCGCAGGCCATCCACAAACTGGGACTGCTTACCAATTTTTTGGAGCATCTCGTTGATCTCTGGCCCGCCGCCGTGGACCACTACCACATGGATGCCCACCAGGGACAGCAGGACAATATCGGAGATCACCGCCTGGCGCAGCTCCTCCGACACCATGGCGTTGCCGCCGTATTTGACCACGATGGTCTTTCCGTTGAACTTTTGGATATAGGGCAGAGCCTCCGCCAGCACCTGGGCCCGGTCCACCAGAGAATAACTCATCACAAAACACCTTCTCTTTTCCATTCAGGCCATCCAGCCCACCGGGCTAGATCCCATCCAAAATAAGCGCTCAGTCTGTTTGCAGCAAAAATTCGTCAGACGAGGCGGTGGGGGCATACAGCGCCCACATGTACAGCACATCAACGGAGCCTGATAAAATCTTCATCGGCTCAGGAGCGGTAATCTCCGTTGATTTTTACATAATCATAAGTCAAATCACAGCCCCAGCAGGTGGCCTCGTGCTCCCCCTCGTTCACGCAGATGTCGATGACCACCTCGTCTTGGCTGAGAATTTTCTTGGCCAGCTCTTCGTCAAACTCCAGGCCGATTCCTTTTTTGCACACCAGCACCTCCCCCTGGATGGAGGAGAACTTTACATCCACATACTCCGGTCGGAAGGGAGCCTTGGAGTAACCCATAGCGCACAGCACCCGGCCCCAGTTGGCGTCGGCGCCGAACATGGCGGCCTTCACCAGCGAGGAACCCACCACCGCTTTCGCCAGCCGCTCGGCGCTCTCCTCGCTGCGGGCATTCCGGACCGTGCAGGTCACCAGACGGGATGCGCCTTCTCCATCGGCGGCGATGGCCCGGGCCATCTGCTCGCACACCTGGCGCAGGGCCTTCGCGAAGATGGCGAAATCGTCGTCCTTCCACTCGATCTGGCTGTTGCCCGCCATGCCGTTGGCCAGCGCTACGCACATGTCGTTCGTGGAGGTGTCCCCGTCCACTGTCACCCGGTTGAAGGTACGGGGAACGATCTCGTGAAGGGCATCCGCGAGCATGTCGCTGGTGATGGCGCAGTCCGTGGTAATAAAGCACAGCATGGTACCCATATTGGGGTGGATCATACCCGATCCCTTTGCGATGGCCCCGATGGTCACCCGCTGTCCGCCGATGGTGACGGAGACGGCGGTCTCCTTTTTCATCGTGTCAGTTGTCATGATAGCGGAAGCGGCTGCGTCGGAGCCTTCCGTACTCAGGGCAGACACCAAGCCGGGCATTCCCTTCTCGATGGCCACGATGTTCAGGGGCTGTCCGATGACCCCGGTGGAGGCCACGGCGAAGTCCTCCGGCTTCAGGCCGGTGGCCTGGGCGGCCAGCTGGCACATGGCCTCGGCGTTCTCATGGCTCATGGGCGCGCAGGCATTGGCATTGCCCGAGTTGGCGACGATCCCCCGGCACACCCCATCCTCCAGGTTGCCCATAGTCACATAGATGGGAGCTGCCTTCACCCGGTTGAGGGTGTACACCGCCGCGGCCGAGCACTCACAGTCGGACAAAATCATGGCTAAATCGTTCTTTCCTCTGGCGGAAGGGAGGATCGTCTGGGGCGCATCGGCGTGACCACTCTTTACGCCGCAGTATACCCCAGCCGCCTTGAATCCCTTGGGGGCGCATACGCCGCCCGAAATCTCTTTCAACATCACGATATCCCTCATTTCTATGATTCGGCGGAACCGCCTCCGCCGCGTCTTGTCACTGCCGTCCCAACGCCAGCCCGGCGGTCTCCGCAAAGCCCAGCATCAAGTTCATGTTCTGCACCGCTGCGCCGGAGGCGCCTTTGCCCAAGTTGTCAAAGACGGCCACTACCACGGTACTGTCCCCGTTGCCGCACACATACAGCCGCAGATCGTCCCGCCCTGCCATGGCGTTGGCCGCCATCTGGGCCGGATGCCGGCCAAAGGGGGCCACCTGTACCAGCGTCTCCCCTTCATAGTAAGCAGCCAGCATTTCGCAGACATCCTCCGCTGTGGGCGTGCCCTTCAAAAAGCGGTTTTCCAGCATCACCACTGTCTCCATCCCCTTGTAGTAGTCGTCCACCACCGGGCAGAACACCGGGGGATGCTTCAGTCCCGCATACTTTATCATCTCAGGCAGGTGCTTGTGATCTAGGCCCAGGGAATATGTTCTGGGGCTGAACAGGTCCTCCGTCTTGTCCCCCTCATACTGGGCAATCATCTTCTTGCCGCCTCCGGAATACCCGGTAAGGGAGTAGCAGCTCACAGGGGCATCCTTCGGCAGCATCCCCATCGCTGCCAGAGGTGCGGCGCTGGACAGAAAGCCTGTGGCATGGCAGCCAGGGTTGGCTACCCGTCTGGCGAATTTGACCCGCTGGCGCTGTCCGGCCAGCAGTTCCGGAAAGCCGTAGACCCAGCCGGGAGCGATTCTGTGAGCGGTGGAGGCATCAATGATCTTCGTGTGCTCATTGGTGACCAGCTCCACTGCCTCCCGGGCAGCCTGGTCGGGCAGGCACAGGAACACCAGGTCCGCCCCGTTCATGAGTTTGGCCCGCTCGACACTGTCCTTGCGCTTATCCGGGTCGATGCGCAGCAGCTCAATGTCCTCCCGGGCGGCCAGCCGGTCGTAGATTTGAAGCCCGGTGGTGCCCTCCTGGCCGTCGATGTATACTTTTGGCGTCATTCCCTGACCTCCGATCCCGTCAAGCCCTCACGCCTGAGCGCCGGCCGCGGCGCCGGAGCTCTTGGCGATGAAGTCCTCGATGAGCTCGATCTGCTGCGTCACACTCTCCGCGCTGGGCCCGCCGTACACCTTGCGGCCGTTGACGCAGGTATGGAGCTGGAGGGCGTCGTAGACATCCTCGTCAAACAGGCTGCTGATGGCCCGGAAATCCTTCAGGGGCAGAGTGTCCAAGCTCTCGCCGGAGCGGATACACATGTTCACCAGCCGGCCCACGATCATATACGCCTCCCGGAAGGGCATGCCCTTCTTCACCAGGTAGTCGGCGCAGTCGGTGGCGTTGATGAAGCCGCCGGAGGCCGCCCGGGCCATGTTCTTCTCCTTCACCGTCAGGGTGTCCAGCATGGCGGCGAACACCGGCACGCATAGCTCCACAGTGTCGATGGCATCGAATACCGGCTCCTTGTCCTCCTGCATATCTTTGTTGTAGGCCAGGGGCAGCCCCTTCATCACCGTGAGCAGGGTGATGAGGGAGCCGTATACCCGCCCGGTCTTGCCCCGCACCAACTCGGCCACGTCGGGGTTCTTCTTCTGGGGCATGATGGACGAGCCTGTGGAATAGGCGTCGTCCAGTTCTACATACTTGAACTCCCAGGAGCACCACAGGATGATTTCCTCAGAGAACCGGGACAGGTGCATCATGAGAATGGACAGGGCGGAGAGCAGCTCGATAGCGTAATCCCGGTCAGATACCGAGTCCATGGAGTTGTCCGTGGGCTTTTTGAATCCCAGGGCGGCGGCTGTCTCAAACCGGTCCACTGGATAGGTGGAGGTGGCCAGGGCCCCCGCCCCCAGAGGACACTCGTCCAGCCGCTCCAGGCAGTCCTCCAGCCGGGTCACATCCCGGCGGAGCATGTTGGCGTAGGCCATCATGTAGTGGCCAAAGGTGGTAGGCTGGGCCCGTTGGAGATGGGTATAGCCGGGCATCACTGTGTTCAGGTTTGCCTTGGCCTTTTTCACCAGCACCTTCTGCAGATCTAAAATCAGGCTAATAATATGGGGAATTTCTTCCTTCACATACAGCCGGAAGTCGGTGGCCACCTGGTCGTTGCGGCTGCGGGCGGTGTGCAGGCGCTTGCCCGTGTCCCCGATGCGCTCGGTAAGCAGCGCCTCAATGTTCATGTGAATGTCCTCGTTGTCCAGGGAGAACTCCACCTTGTCCTCCTCAATATCCGCCAAAATGGTCTGGAGTCCGTCGATGATCTTCTCTGCCTCATGCTCCTCAATGATGCCGGTCTTGCCCAGCATATGGGCATGGGCGATGGAGCCGCGGATGTCCTGCTCGTACAGCCGGGCGTCAAAGCCGATGGAGGAGTTAAAGTCGTTGACCAGGGTGTCAGTCTCTTTTTGGAATCTTCCGGCCCACAGTTTCATAATCAACACAGCCTTTCGCTGAATATGTAGAGCAGGGGCGGCGTATGCCGCCCCCGCAGGTTTTCGCAACGTTTTCGCCGCGGGTAAACGTCAGTTGTCGCAATCTTTGGAGTGCTTGCTTCTCCGCGGTGAGAGCAGGCTTGCTCCCGCTCCGCTGTTTCCCTTCCCGCGCAATCCGCTTGCGGACTTTTGCGGGCCCCTTGGGCAGCTTGATCGCTTACCTTGCTCCGTGAGAGCTTAGACGGTACTGGGCAGGCCCTACAGGTTGGTGACCCCGGTATCGCTTTCCCTGCCAACCTGCTGCGCCGTGGTCCCCTGCCATGTTATCTTCGCGAACGAACTGAATCTGCTCTTGCACCAAGGGTTTGCTGCGCAAAGCACTTGTTCAGTGCGCCTATACCGTCCGATTTGCCAGGGCTGGGTCGTCGGTCGTCCCTTTACTTCAGTTTCCCCTGTTCTCTCAGTGCCTGAACCGTGTCGGGCAGCCCCCACAGGTTGATAAACCCGCCGGCATCGTTCTGGTTGTAGTCGCTCTCCTCGAAGGTGACCAAGTTTTCCGAATACAAGGTCTCAGGGGAGGTAACGGAGGAGGTGATGATGTTGCCCTTGTAGAGCTTGAGCTTCACCGTGCCTGTGACGTGGTCCTGGGTCTTGACCGCGAAGGCCTGGAGGGCTTCCCGCAGGGGGGTGAACCACTTGCCGTTGTACACCAGGTCGGCGAAGTCCACCGCCAGCTTCTGCTTCATGTGCTTGGTGTCCTTGTCGATGGTGATCTGCTCCAGCACCTCGTGGGCCCGGTAGAGGATGGTGCCGCCCGGAGTCTCATAGACGCCCCGGTCCTTCATGCCCACCAGCCGGTTCTCCACGATGTCCAGCAGGCCGATGCCGTTCTCGCCGCCCAGCTTGTTCAGCTTGCGGATGATGTCGCTGGCCTTCATCTTCTCGCCGTCGATGGCCACGGGCCAGCCCTTCTCAAAGTCCAGGGTCACATAGGTGGCCTTGTCGGGAGCCATGGCGGGGGACACGCCCATCTCCAGGAAGCCGGGCTTGTCATACTGGGGCTCGTTGGCGGGATCCTCCAGATCCAGGCCCTCGTGGGACAGGTGCCACAGGTTCTTGTCCTTGGAGTAATTGGTCTCCCGGCTGATCTTCAGGGGGACGTTGTGGGCCTCGGCATAGTCGATCTCCTCGTCCCGGCCCTTGATGTCCCACTCCCGCCAGGG
>URQA01000090.1 GCA_900549885.1 uncultured Eubacteriales bacterium
CGATGGCATTTTTGCCCAGCTTCTGGTAGAGTCCATCGGTGAACAGGGCGTCGAACTGCACCCCCAGCAGCCAGCCCTTGGCCAGCAGGGCGCCCCGCTGCTTCACGGCGGTCATAAAGCGCCCGGGGGCGTTGTGCCGGGGGAAGACCACCGCCTCTCCGAACAGGGCCCCCACCTTGGTCCCCCCGATGTAGAACACGTCGCAGCTGGCCGCCAGGTCCGCCAGGGTCATGCCGCTCCCCCGGCTGGCCAGCCCATAGCCCATCCGGGCGCCGTCCAGGTACAGCGGTATCTTGTATTGCCGGCACACCTGGTGGATCTCCCCCAGCTCCGCCCGGGTATAGAGGGTGCCCAGCTCGGTGGGCCAGGACAGGTACACCATGCCCGGAAATACCATGTGTTCGTGGTTCTCGTCCCCGTAAAAGCCCTCCAGATAGGTCCGCAGCTCCGCCGCTGACAGCTTCCCCTCCCGCTGGGGCAGCTCCAGCACCTTGTGCCCGGTTGCCTCGATGGCTCCCGCCTCATGGGTACAGATGTGTCCCGTGGCGGGGGCGATCACCCCCTCCCAGGGGGCCAGCAGGGCGGAGATCACCGTCTGATTGGCCTGGGTCCCGCCCACCAGGAAAAAGACGTCCCCCTCCGGGCAGCCGCAGGCCCGCCGGATCTTCTCCTTTGCCCGGGCGCAGTATGGATCGGTCCCATATCCGGGTTGCTGCTTCCGATTGGTCTCCGCCAGCCGCCGGAGCACCTGCTCGTGGGCCCCCTCAGAGTAGTCGTTGACAAAAGACAGCATGCTCAGTTCCTTCCTCTCTGTAAGATCTCCAGATGAAGGAAGTTTACCACATTTCCCCGGGGATCTCTATACTCTGCCGTCAAAAATCATCGTTTTGTCTGTCCAGCCAGTGATTTTACATACATTTAACCAAAATTCTGCATCCTATTTCTGGACCCAGCCCCCTGCATTTGATATCATACGACTCAGATGATCCGGTCCCGCTTCCGAGCGGACCGCAGCCACAGAGGAGAGCTTGCATGTACGCTATTATCGACATCGGCTCCAATACCATCCGCCTGAATGTCTATCAGGTGGAGGAGGACGGAGCTATCCACAGCATTTTTCAAAGCAAGGAGACGGCCGGCCTGGCCGGCTATGTTCGGGAGGACGGCTCCATGAGCCGGGAGGGCCTCGACCGGGCCGCAGACGCCCTGCTCCGCTTCCGGTCCATCCTGGATGCCCTCCACATTGAGAACCGGGCGGTCTTCGCCACCGCCTCTCTGCGCAACATTACCAACAGTGAGGAGGCGGTCTTCCAGCTCCAGGAGCGCACCGGACTGATGATCCGCCTCCTCTCCGGCCGGGAGGAGGCCATCCTGGACTATGTGGGAGCCACCTCCGGCATGGAGGAGCGGGAGCAGGGCATGGTGCTGGACATCGGCGGCGGCTCCACCGAGTGGGTCTGCCTCTCTCAGGGCAGGATACGCCACGCCGCCTCCATCCCCCTGGGCTCCCTGAACCTGTATAACCGCTGTGTGGAGACCCTGCTCCCCTCCCCCAAAGAACAGGCCAAGATCCGCAAGCAGGTGAAAAAAGCGCTGGACAGCGCCCCCCTGCCCGACTTTCCCTGTCCGGTGATCTGTGGGGTGGGCGGCACCATCCGCGGGGCCGGGAAGCTGTGCAACTACCTCTACAAGCTGCCCGCCGGCAACCGCACCATCACCCTGAACATGGTGGACGGCCTCCTGGAGCGCTTCTCCGCTCCCGCTAAGGCGGACCTCCAGATCCTGCTGAAGATCGTCCCCGAGCGGGTCCACACCCTGCTCCCTGGGCTGGTCATCCTCTCCACCCTGGCCCATCGGTGCCGGGGCGACGCCATTGAGGTCAGCAGCTACGGCGTCCGGGAGGGCTTCCTGCTCACCGAGGTATTGAAACGAAGGAGCGTGACTGTCTGATGGCCCGGGAACCCCAACCTTACATGCAGAACCGCGAGCTCTCCTGGCTCACGTTCAATGAGCGGGTGCTGGAAGAGGCCCGCGATCCCTCCAATCCCCTGGCCGAGCGGCTGAAATTTGTCTCCATCTTCACCAGCAACCTGGACGAATTCTTTATGATCCGGGTGGGCAGCCTCTATGACATGGCTGTCATGGGGGACGACCAGGTGGACAGCCGCACCGGCCTGCTCCCCTCCCAGCAGCTGGAGGCCATCTACCGCCGGGCAGTCCTTCTGATGGAGCAGCGGGACCAGGTCTACGCCCAGCTCCAGACCCAGCTCCAGGCCTATGGGGTCTGCGAAGTCTCCCCTGGCCAGCTCGCCGGGAAGGACAAGGACTTTCTCAAGACCTACTTCAAGACCCAGCTGCTCCCCATCCTCTCCCCTCAAATCGTGGACATCAACCACCCCTTCCCTCACCTCCAGAACAAGAGCGTCTATGTGGTGGCCCGCCTCCATGGGAAGGACCGCAGCCTCTTCGGCATCGTCCCTGTGCCTCCCTCCGCCCCCGAGGTAGTCTATCTCCCCGGGGAGGGACTGCGCTATGTGCGCACCGAACAGCTGCTTCTGGATAACCTGAAGCGGGTCTTTGACCCCTACGGCGTGGCGGAGAAAAACTGTGTCTGCGTCACCCGCAACGCCGATATCGCCCCCCAGGACGAGGGCTTTGATGTGGACGATGACTTCCGCTGCCAGATGCAGAAGCTGCTTCACAAGCGCAAACGGATGGCCGTGGTCCGGCTGGAGTGCGCCGCCCTGGGCGGCGTGGTGGAGGGGGAAGAGTACGCCGTCCAGGTGACGCTCCGGGCACTGCTGCCGGAGGGGCAGGCCGAAGCCTTTTCCATGCGGATGACTGAGCTGTCCGCCGGGGCTTTTGGGGCGGTGGAGCTGGGCCAGGTGCTGCGCCCGGCGCCGCTGGAGGGGCGGTAAACGGAAAAAGGACGTGCCTTGTCATAAAGAAGGAGAAATTTGGATAACATCAGGAGGTGAGCGCCATGCCTATTCCAGAGCGGTTCCTGGACGAACTCAATGACCGGCTGAACATCGTGGAGGTAGTGTCCGCCTATGTGCCCCTCACCAAAAAGGGGGCCAACTACTGGGGGCTGTGCCCCTTTCACCACGAGAAGACCCCATCTTTTTCCGTGAATGCGGAAAAGCAGATTTTCCACTGCTTTGGGTGCGGCAAAGGAGGCGGTGCCATCCGTTTTCTCATGGAGATGGAGAACCTGTCCTTCCCAGACGCGGTGCGCAAGCTGGCCGGACAGGAGGGTATGGAGGTGCCGGAGGACGACCCCAGCGGTGGCCGTCGCCGGGAGCGGCGGGCGCGCATTCTGGAACTGAATAAGGAGGCGGCCCGGTTTTACCGCACCATGCTGTCTGACCCCAGAGGGGCGGCGGTAGCCGCCTATATCGCCGAAGCACGGCGCATTAGCCCGAAATATTCCGCCCGGTTCGGGCTGGGAGCGGCGCCGGAGGGGTGGGACAACCTCATTCGGGCCATGGCCGACAAAGGCTATGACAAGGCGGAGCTGTTGGAAGCGGGCCTTGCGGTGTCGGGAAAAAACGGCGGAATCTACGATAAGTTCCGCAATCGCCTGATGCTGCCGGTGATTGACGTGCGTGGGGATGTGATCGGCTTTACCAGCCGGGTGATGGACGACTCTGCCCCCAAATATCTGAACACGCCCGAAACCTCCGTATTCAAAAAACGTTCTGTTTTATATGGCGTCAACTACGCCAAAAGCAGCAAACGGCCCAACTTCATTCTGGTGGAGGGCAACATCGACGTCATTTCCATGCACCAAGCGGGCTTTGACAACACCGTGGCCACCATGGGTACTGCTTTGACGGAAGAGCATATCCGGCTGATCAGCCGGTATACCAAGGAGCTGGTATTGTGTCTGGATAATGATGCGGCGGGAGAGGACGCTACCCAGCGGGCCCTGGCCCTGCTGCGCGGCTCCGACCTGGAGGTGAAGGTGCTCCGCCTGCCCCAGAAGCGGGGGGAGGACGGAACGCTGGGCAAGCAAGATCCGGACGATTACATCAAGCGATACGGCGGCCAGGCCTTTGAGGCGCTCATGAACCGGAGCGAAAACTCTGTGGAATACCGTTTGGGGCAGGTCCAAGGCAAGTACGACCTGGAAAAAGACGACCAGCGTTCGGCCTATCTTCAGGAGGCGGCTGGCCTGATCGCCGGGCTGTCAAGTCCGGTGGAACGGGAAATCTACGGAGGCCGGGCGGCGGATGCCGCCCGCATCTCCCACGAGGTCATGGCCCAGGAGGTGGAGCGCCAGCGCCGGCAGAAAAGCTGGCAGGCCCGGCGCAAACAGGAACGGCAGGACCTGGCCCCGGCCCGGCAGCTCCAGCCCAAGGAGCGGGCCTTGCGATACAGCAATCTGCATTCCGCCAGGGCGGAAGAAGGCATCCTTCGGGTGGTGCTGCTGGACGGAGCCTATTTCCGTCAGCTGGACAGCCTGGGCGAAGAGCATTTTTCCTCCCCCGTACTGGGGAAAGCCTTCTGCCTGCTGCGGCAGCGGTGGCGGGAGGACCGTCCGGCCACCTTGGCGGCGCTGGAGGCGACCGGGGAGTTTTCTCCCCAGGAAATGGACTTATTGTCCGGTATTGTCCAGCAGCCTCAGCCCCGGCATACAGCCCAGGCGGCCTTAGAGGATAATTTGGCTATTGTTTTGGAAGAAGCGGGAAAAAGGACCATTGCCAGCGGCGCTGATCTGGCGGATCTGAGCGCGAGGCTGAAACAGACAAAAGGCTATATGGAGGATGATTGACCATGAGCAGTAAGAAAAAGACGAAGCAGCAGGAGACGCTGGCTGTCATGCGGGTGCCAACGGAGAAGTTTGAGGCGGCGAAAGCCGAGATGATGAAGATGGTAGAAGGGGTACAGGGCGCCGAAAAGCTGGGGGAGCTGCTGGACCGGGGCTATAAAAAAGGCAAGCTGTCCTCTGCTGAGCTTATGGAGGTTTTGGATGCCCTAAGCCTGGAGACGGAACAACTGGATAAGCTTTATGATACCATGGAGAACTTGGGCATCGATACCGCCGCTGACGAGGATTTCCTGCCTGCCCTGGACGATGAGGTGGGGCCTCCGGTGGAAGAACTGGAGGACATTCCGGAGGAGGAGATCGTGGATCCCAACACTCTGGTGGATTCCTTCTCGATTGACGACCCAGTGCGGATGTACCTCAAGGAGATCGGCAAGGTAGACCTGCTCACCCCGGAGCAGGAAATTGTCCTGGCCCAGAAGATGGGCGCGGGAAATACCGCCAAGGAGCAGATGGAGGAACTGGAGAAGGAGGGAGGAGAAGTTCCCGACGAAGTCCGCAAAGAGCTCAATCAGCTGATCAAGGAGGGAGAGCGGGCCAAGCAGTCCTTGGCTGAGGCCAACCTGCGTCTGGTGGTGTCCATCGCCAAGCGGTATGTGGGCCGGGGAATGCTGTTTCTGGATCTAATCCAGGAGGGCAACCTAGGCTTGATCAAAGCAGTGGAAAAGTTCGATTACACCAAGGGGTATAAGTTCTCCACTTACGCAACCTGGTGGATCCGCCAGGCGATCACCCGGGCGATTGCAGACCAGGCCCGCACCATCCGCATCCCGGTACACATGGTGGAGACCATCAATAAAGTCATCCGGGTCAACCGGCAGCTGCTTCAGGAGCTGGGCCATGATCCCACCCCAGAGGAGACGGCGGCAGAGATGAACATGCCGGTGGAGAAGGTACGGGAGATCATGAAGATCGCCCAAGAGCCGGTCTCACTGGAAACGCCCATCGGCGAAGAGGAGGACAGCCATTTGGGCGACTTCATCCCCGATGAGGATGCCTCTGAGCCCTCTGAGGCTGCGTCCTTCACTCTGCTCAAGGAGCAGTTGGTGGATGTGCTGTCCACGCTCACCCCACGTGAGGAAAAGGTGCTCAAGCTGCGTTTCGGCATTGAGGACGGCCGGACCCGCACCCTGGAGGAAGTGGGCAAAGAGTTCAATGTCACCCGGGAGCGCATCCGCCAGATCGAGGCCAAAGCCCTGAGAAAACTGCGCCACCCTTCCCGCTCCAAGAAGCTGAAAGATTTTCTTAACTAAGAGGAGTAGCTTTCAGGGGACGCGCCCCGGCCGCTTATAGATCTGCGGCTCTTGGTACGCTAAGGCTGATGCCATTGGGCAAAGGGACTGGGAACGCGTCCTATGAAATAGTTCCATGAGAGCCGCGCTTGTGTCCGCAGGAGGGGGCAGGCTGGCCGTCTGGCCAAACCTGCCCCTTGCATATTTCAAAAAGTATGTTATACTGTATGATAAACTGGTCTGCGCTGTACATTATGGCGAATCCAACAGGCCATACAAGTTTAGGAGGTTATACCTTTGTCCGACGACCCGTTGTTATCCATTCTCATTCTGGTCATACTTACCGCGATCAACGCTTTCTTTGCTGCGTCTGAGATTGCCGTTATCTCCCTGTCTGAGACGAAATTGAGGAAGCAGGCGGAAGAGGGAGACAAAAAGGCGAAAAAGCTGCTGGCGTTGATGCAAGCGCCGGACAATTTCCTGTCCGCCATCCAAATCGCCATCACCTTAGCCGGCTTTCTGAACGCGGCCTTTGCAGCAGACAGCTTCGCCGGCCCCCTGGTGAATTGGCTGGTACAGGACCTGGGGGTCACGGCCATTCCGGTGGGCGTGCTCAACACGCTGATGGTCATTTTAGTTACCATCATCCTGTCCTACTTCACGCTGGTGCTGGGCGAGTTGGTACCGAAGCGCATCGCAATGAAAAAGACCGAGGGAGTGGCCCGGGCCACAGTGGGGGCGGTCTGGGCGGTAGCCACGGTATTCCGCCCGGTGATTTGGCTGTTGAGCAAGTCCACCAACGGCGTGCTCCGTTTGCTCCACATCGACCCCAAGGCCGATGAAGAGGAAGTCAGCGAGGATGAAATCCGCATGATGGTGGATCTGGGCGAAGAGCGGGGCACCATTGAAGCCAATGAGAAGGAGCTCATTGACAACATCTTTGAGTTTAACAACACCACTGCCGAGGACGTAATGGTCCACCGCACGGACATGGTCATGATTTGGGCAGACGACCCTGCGGACGAAATCCTGCGTACGATTCAAGATTCAGGGATGTCACGCTTTCCGGTGTGCGAGGAGGATGCCGATGATATTATCGGTCTGCTCAATACCCGGGATTATCTGCTTAACGCCCAGCTGGCCCACCCTAAGTCTCTGCGGGAACTGCTGAGACCGGCCTATTTTGTGCCAGAATCGGTTCGTACCGACGTGCTGTTCCGGGATATGCAGAGCAAGAAGGTCCATATGGCCATTGTGGTAGACGAGTACGGAGGAACCTCCGGGCTGGTTACGATGGAGGACCTGCTGGAAGAGATTGTGGGCAATATCTACGATGAGTTCGACCCCCAGGAGGAGCAGGTCATTGAGCAGCTGGAGGACAATCTCTGGCGGATTTCCGGCTCTTGTGAGTTGGACCAGGTGGCCGAGGCGCTGAACATGGAATTTCCGGAGGACGAGGAATCTGACACCCTGGGCGGCCTGGTGTTCGCCCAGTTGTCCGCGATCCCGGAGGACGGCAGTCAGGTGGCAGTGGATACCTGCGGACTTCATATCCAGGTGCAGAATTTTACCGACCGCCGGGTGGAATGGGCCTTGGTGTCCAAGCTGCCTCCCGTATCCGGTCAGCCGGAGGACGAGGAATCAAAATAAGCCTGAAACAGCTATGCGGACGGGACTTGCTCCCGCCCGCATTTTTTTACAGAAAATTCATCAGTTTAGATATTGCCAAACCATTCCGGACATAGTATGATTAGCCCGGTTAAATTTGTGACAAATCAGAAACGGTATCAGACAGGAGGAAGATACCCATGAGAAAAACGAAAATCGTATGCACCCTCGGCCCCGCCTCGAACGAAGAGACAATCATCGAGCAACTAATCCTTGCCGGTATGGACGCGGCGCGCTTTAACTTTTCCCATGGAACCCATGAAACCCATCTTGCCCAGCTCACCCGCTTCAAGCACGTACGGGACAGCCTGGGCCGTCCGGTGGCTACCATCCTAGACACCAAGGGTCCGGAAATCCGAATCCGCACCTTTGGTTGCGGCACCATCACGCTCAAGGAGGGACAGACTTTTGTCCTCTCTACAGAAGAGGTGGAGGGTACCCAAGAGCGGGTATCTGTTACCTATGAGAATCTCCATAAAGAACTCCAGCCCGGCTGTCATATTCTTATCGACGACGGTTTAATCGAACTGGAGGTCATGAGTATCCAAGGCCGGGAGCTGAATTGTACGGTTCTGAGCGGAGGAGAGCTGTCCAGCAATAAGAGCATCAATATCCCCGGCGTATCCATTGCGCTGCCTGCCCTGACGGAAAAGGATAAGGAGGACTTGCGCTTCGGCGTAGAGAATGACTTTGACTTCATTGCGGCCTCCTTTGTCCGCCGGGCCAGCGATGTGGAGGAAATCCGCAAGGTGCTGGCTGAATACGGCGGAAACGACATCGGCATCATTGCCAAGATCGAGAACCGGGAGGGGGTAGACAACCTGGATGCCATCATCGAGGCGGCCGACGGCATTATGGTGGCCCGGGGCGATTTGGGAGTCGAAATTCCCGCCCACGAGGTGCCCGTCCTTCAAAAGCGGATGATCAAAGCAGCTGTCCGGGCGGGGAAGCATGTCATCACTGCGACCCAGATGCTGGATTCTATGATCCGCAACCCCAGGCCCACCCGCGCGGAGGTGTCCGATGTGGCCAATGCAGTATTCGACGGCACCAGCTGCGTTATGCTCTCTGGAGAGACCGCCTCGGGGAAATACCCTGTGGAGGCGTTGGAGACTATGGTGGATATCGCCATGGCTGCGGAAGGGGCCATCGACTACTGGAAGCGGTTCCGCAACACTCCGTTTGACCATACCACTTCCATTACCGATGCCATCAGCCATACCAGCTGCCTGACCGCGATGGATTTGGAGGCTTCGGCCATTATTACGCCCACCCAGTCAGGCTATACCGCCCGGATGATCTCCCGGTTCCGGCCGGGCTGCGTGGTAGCGGCTCTGACTACGGAGGAGCGGGTGCGCCGCCAGCTGGCCATCTCCTGGGGCGTGATGCCCTATCTGACAGGCAATGTGGACTCGACGGACCGGTTGTTCTCCATGTGTGTGGACTCAGCCAGAAAGGAAGGCGTTGTCGAACCCGGCGACACGGTGGTTATCACCGCCGGCGTCCCCATCGGCAAGAGCGGTTCCACCAACTTGATCAAGGCGCAGGTAGTGAAGTAAAGCTGCAAGGGTCTGGCCCTTGCCAAATCGGGCGGGACGGCCTCGACCGTCCCGCCTTTTTGGAAAGTGCGGTGTTTCCTTGAACATTTTTGACATTATGGGCCCTGTTATGGTGGGACCGTCCAGCTCCCATACAGCGGGGGCGGCCCGAATAGGGCGGGTGGCCCGGCACCTGCTGGGAAGCCAACCGGCCCAGGCAGAGATTTTACTCCACGGATCCTTCGCATCTACCGGGGCGGGCCATGGGACGGACCGGGCCATTGTGGCCGGCCTGCTGGATATGGCGCCGGATGATCCCAATCTTCCCCACAGTTTTCGGATAGCCAAGGATGCGGGGATAGAGGTGTCTATCCGCACCGTGGAACTGCGGGACGCCCATCCCAACACTGCCGTTCTCCATTTGACCGACCGCTCGGGACAGACTTTGTCCGTCTCTGCCTCATCTCTGGGTGGGGGGCGCATCCGGGTCAACTCCATCGACGGCATGGGGGCCGCTTTTTCCGGAGAACTGCCCACGGTCATCATCCGCAACGAGGACCGTCCCGGCATTGTGTCTGAGGTCAGCCGCGCCCTATCCCGCCGGGGCGCCAATATCGCCACCATGCAGCTCTACCGGGACCGGCGGGGCGGCCTTGCGGTTATGGTCATGGAGTGCGATGATCCGCTGCCGGACGGCCTGCGGGAAGAGTTAGCCGCCATAGACGGTGTGGTGCGCTGCACCTGTCTGGAATTGGAGGGAGGGTAAGCATGTCCTTTCGATCAATAGACCACCTGCTGGATGCGGGGCGGGAGATGCCCTTGTGGCGGGCGGTGTTGGAGGATGACTGCCGGGACCGTGGGGTAGCTCAGACCGACAGTATGGAGCGTATGGAGGGCCTGTGGCGGGCCATGGGACAGTCGGTGGACGACTACCGGGCGGACCGCCGCTCCCCCTCTGGACTGTCCGGGGGGCAGGGGGCGAAGATGGCCGCAGCGGCCAACCCTCTGTGTGGATCATTTCTGCAATCCGTCATCGCCACGGCTCTGAAGGTGGGAGAGCATAACGCCTGCATGGGCCGCATCGTGGCCGC
>URQA01000091.1 GCA_900549885.1 uncultured Eubacteriales bacterium
GTCTGGACAAGACCAACATCATCCACTGCCCCATCGGCAAGGTGTCCTTCGGCGCGGAGAAGCTGACCGACAACCTCAACGCCCTCATGGGCGCCATCGTCCGGGCCAAGCCCGCCGCCGCCAAGGGCCAGTATATCAAGAGCTGCGTCGCCGCCTCCACCATGGGCCCCGGCGTGAAGGTCAACGCCGCCAAGTTTGTGTAAGAAGCGCGGGGCAGACACACAGGGGAGATAAAATGGAAGCGAATGGGCAAGTCTCTGCCCGAAGCTGGACGGCTTATCGCCCCGGCTGTGCACCCAACCCCAGCGTAACAACGTCGGCGCAAAGCCGCTTCAGGCGGCAAGGTCTGATCTTCTAAAAATTATATCCGATCCGGGCGGGTTTTGCTTGACAAATCCCGTCCGGGCCGATATAATATTTGTCGTGTTCAAAGACAGCAGGGGGCTAAGAGCCATAAATATCCTGCCGAGAATGCAGCCAATACCGTTGTTTTGCGCTGTTTTCGTCTTGGCACGAAAGCAGTGTTCTTTTTTGCGGAAGCGTCCGCAGGATGGGGCACTGCCCATCCATAACCCGGAGGTGAAAACAAATGCCTAACGCAAAGGTTCTCAGTGAAAAGCAAGCCATTGTCGCGTCTCTGGTGGACACCCTGCAGAGCGCCAGCGCCGGTGTGTTCGTGGACTATAAGGGCATCACCGTGGCTGAGGATACCGCCCTGCGGCATGAGCTGCGCGAAAATGGGGTGGAGTATTCTGTCGTGAAGAATACCTTGGTCCGCCGCGCCATCGACCAGGTTGGTATGAGTGAGCTGGACAGTATCCTCAATGGCACCACGTCCCTGGCGATTTCCAAGGAAGACCCCATCGCCCCTATGCGTATCATTAACAAGTACGCCAAGCAGATGGGCGACCGGTTTAATATTAAGGCCGGCTTCATGGAGGGTCAAGTCCTGCCCCTGGAGGATATCGCCGCCCTGGCCGAGCTGCCTTCCAAGGACGGCCTGGTGGCTCAGCTGCTCGGCATGATGCTGGCCCCCATCACCAGCCTGGCCATCGTTATCAAGGCCATCGCCGAGCAGGGCGGGCAGAGCGCTCCTGCCGCCGAGGAGGCCCCCGCTGCCGAGTAAGGCAGCCTTTTCCCTTGCCCCGCTGCGGGCACACTATTTTTTATAACATAAATAAGGAGGTATTTCATCATGGCTAGCGAGAAGATCACCGCTATGATCGAAGAAGTGAAGTCCCTGACTGTTCTGGAGCTCAATGAGCTCGTCAAGGCTCTGGAGGAGGAGTTCGGCGTTTCCGCCGCCGCCATGGCCGCCCCCGCTGCTGGTGCCGCCGCTGCTGCTCCCGCAGAAGAGAAGACTGAGTTTGACGTGGTTCTGGCCGAAATCGGCTCCGAGAAGATCAAGGTCATCAAGGTTGTCCGCGAGGTCACCGGTCTGGGTCTGGCCGAGGCTAAGGCTATGGTCGAGGCTGCCCCCAAGGCTATCAAGGAGGGTATCTCCAAGGAGGATGCCGAGGCTCTGAAGGCCAAGCTGGAAGAGGTCGGCGCCAAGGTCGAACTGAAGTAAGCGTTTTTTCCAAAACTGAGAAACAGCGTTCCGCTTTTAGCGGAACGCTGTTTTCTTAATATACCTATGCAGCACGGTCAGCAGGCCCTTAACTGGGGCCGCCGCAACTCCCCCTTGCGCTTTTGCCCGTCTCCCGCTATAATACAGGAAACAAACGTTCTATTTGGGAGGAAAAAGGCTCTATGCTGGAGTTGCTGCAACATCTGAACCCAGCCCAGCGGGAGGCGGTCACCGCCACCGAGGGCTATATCCGGGTTATTGCCGGGGCTGGCTCCGGTAAGACCCGGGCCCTGTCCCACCGCTTCGCCTACTTAGTCAACGAGCTGGGCATTCTGCCGGGGAACATTCTGTGCGTCACCTTTACCAATAAGTCGGCAGGAGAGATGCGTCAGCGCATCCACCAGCTCACTGGTGATAACGACACTGGCTACATCAATACCTTTCACGGCTTTTGTGTCTCCATCCTCCAGGAGGACAGTCATGCGGTCCAATATCCCAAGAGTTTTCTGGTGCTGGACAACTCTGATATCGACGCTATGCTCCAAATTATCTACGAGGAACGGGGCTTGACCCTCCGGGACATGACATACTCCGCCGCGCGGGATATGATCGAGATGGAGAAGCTGTTTCGCCAGCCGGACTATTACCACAGCCTGATCGACCTGTCCTTGGACACACTGAAGGAAAAGTATGACCACGCCGCAAGCGCCCGGGACATCATTTTCTACGGTTACCTTTACCAGCAAAAAAAGTGCTTTGGCCTGGACTACAATGACCTCATCAAGTTCTCCTTATATATCTTTCATTGCCACAAGGACATCAAGCTCAAGTGGCAGCAGCGGCTGGAATATATCATGATCGACGAGTTTCAGGACATCGACCAGATCCAATACCAGCTCATGGAGGTGCTGTGCGGCTACCACAAGAACCTGTTTGTGGTGGGCGACCCGGACCAGACCATCTATACCTGGCGGGGAGCTAATGTGAAATACCTGCTGGAATTTGACCAACATTTCCCCGGCACCCAGACCATCCTGATGATGGACAACTACCGTTCTACTCCGGAAATCCTGGCGGCGGCCAACTCTCTCATTGGGAAAAACCGGCTTCGGATGGAAAAGGAACTGGTTCCCACCCGATCCTCTGGGGATCCGGTGTTGTGTTGCCTGGCCGACAGCCAGGCAGGCGAAGCGAACTGGATCGCCGGGCAAATCAAAGCGCTCCATGAAACTGGCATTCCCTATCGGGATATGGCGGTGCTCTACCGGGCCCACTATGTGACCCGGGCCGTGGAGGAGGCTCTGCTCCGGGAAAATCTTCCTTATACTATCTACAGCGGAACACGGTTCTTCGACCGTATGGAGATCAAGGATGCCTTGAGCTATCTGCGGATGTCCGCTTATCAGGACGACCTTTCCTTCCTGCGGGTGGCCAACATCCCCAAGCGGAACTTGGGCAAACGGCGGATTGCCTTTTTGCGGGAATACGCCCAGCGGGAGGGATGCTCCCTGTACCAAGCCCTCCGGGATAACGAGACCGAGCCCCTGTTCAAGAGCACCAAAGCCTCCTCCTTTCTCTCCCTCATTGACGCCTTTTCCTCCGGATATGAGGGCCGGCCCGTCTCCGAGGTGCTCTCCGCCATTCTGGATGAAAGCGGCTATGAAAAAATGCTCCGTACCGAAGGCAGCCAAGAGCGGCTGGACAATTTAGCGGAGCTGAAGCAATCTGTCTACGAATATGAGACCACCTGTGGTGAGGAGGTCACCCTTGAGCACTACCTGGCCCATATAGCCCTGTTTACCAACACGGACGGGGCCGGACAGGGGGACAAGGTCAAGCTGATGACTGTCCATGCCGCCAAGGGCTTGGAATTCCCCTATGTGTTCCTTTGCGGCATGAACGAGGGGATCTTCCCCTCCCGAAAGGTGCGGACCCTGCCTGGAATGGAGGAAGAACGGCGGCTGGCTTTCGTGGCCCTGACCCGGGCGGAACAGGGACTTTACCTGTCCGCTTCCAACGGGCGGAACTTCGACGGCTCTCCCTGCTATCCCTCCCGGTTCCTGCTGGACATCAACCAAACACTGCTCACCTTCCCCTTTCCGCCACAAGAGGGGCTTATCCGTGCGGCAAGGGACTACATTGACCACAGTCAGCAGTTTCTCTCAAAGGAGGAGAGCGCAGCCGTATTCCCCGCAGGCCAGCGGGTGCGTCATCCCCTGTTTGGCGAAGGCACAGTGCTGGATTCAGACCGGGACAAGGGCGCGCATCTGGTACAGTTCGACACCATGGACACGCCCCGGCAGATTTCTTTCCGGGCCAAGCTGGAGCGGTGTTGAAGGGCGCGCCCCCAATAGGGGGGCGCGCCCTTCAGATGGTTTTCGTCCATTTTCAGCCATCTTCCCCTGCAGCCAGCAGCTCGTTGATCAAATGACGGATCATTGGGTTAAAGTTGTCTGCCTGCCACACTGCCACTACGTCGCTGCGCAAGCTGTTGGGTATTGTAATGATACGCACCGCGTCATTGCGCTCCAGGCGAGTATTCCGGTCGATCAAAGCCACTCCCAGCCCCATCTCCACACACAACAGCAGGCTTTCCAGAGTTCCTGCTTCCCGCACGATATTGGGGTAAAACCCGGCGCTGGCACACTGGATCAGCAGCTGCTCGTATCCGCCGGGAGACTCATCCTTGGAGATGGCTACAAAAGACTCGTCCCGCAGGTCGGACAGCCCCAAATCCGGCTTGTCCGCCAAGGGATTGGCCCGATTAATGGCCATGGCTCCCCGCTGACTGCGCAAACTCTCCCACGCCCAATCCCGCCGGCCCTCGATCTCAAAGCTCAAGGTGATGATCAGGTCAAACCGGCAGTTATCCAAGCCGCTGCGGAGATTTCGGAAACTGTTGCGCTCCAGTTCTACTGTCACCTCGGGGAACTTTTTACGCAAGCGGGCCAGTGCCCGGGACATGGACAGGTTCACATCCTGCCCCTCCAGCACCCCCACCGACAGATTGCCCATGTCTCCCCGGCTCAGGGCGTGGGCGTGGGCAATAGCTTGGGCGGTTCGCTCTGGCAGGTCCTTGAACTGCTCATAGAGATATTGGCCCGCCTGGGTTAGATGGACAGACTTCCCCACCCGGCGGAACAGATCGAATCCCAGTTCCTGCTCCATCAGGGCAATCTGCTTGGACAGGTTGGGCTGAGATACATACAAAGCCTTAGCAGCCTGGGAAAAGTTCTCCCGCCGGGCCACCTCCACAAAATATTGGATACGGGTCAGATTCATGCCGGTCCCCTCCCTGTTGATTACCACCCTCAGTATACCATCCTTCCAAAAGAAGGGCAAGCTTTTTGTCGTATCTCACCAAAGAAAACCGCTCTCATAACCAAACGTATTAGTTAAAAAGAAAAATAGATATTTTACAAACCTCTACCTATCCGGTATGATGTTACCCGGAAAAGCCCGTCACGGTTCAGCGGGCAAAATAAGGAGGAATTTGGTATGGCAACAAAAAGCAAAGCATTTTCCACCACCAGCAGTAACTTCGGCGCAAAAGGCTGGGTCATCATGATCCTGACCTTCTTCAGTATTTTGCTGATGAGCAATATCTGTTATGATTCCCTTAACGTCACCATTCCGGAGTTTGGCACTACCTTTGCCGTTCTGGCCGGCGTTCCCGGCACCGAGATGGAAGGCGCCATTGGCGGCAACATCGCCATGCTTTACATGTTCTCCACTGTCGCCGCCTGGGTATCCGTTATTGGTGCGGGCCTGTGGGGCGCTCTGTGCGGTAAACTGACCTGCCGTAAGACTTGGGCCGCGTCCCTCATCGTAGGCGCTGTCGGCTGCCTGGTGTGGAGCCAGGCCACCAACGCCGCGGTCTACTTCATCGGCCTAGCCCTGTCCTATGTGGGCGGCATGGGCTTTGCTTACATTGCCAGCCTGAACGTCATCTCCAACTGGTTCCCTCGGAAAAAGGGCCTGGCCATGGGCTGGGTTACCATCGGCTTCCCCCTGTCCGCCGTCATCGCCACCCCGCTGTGCTCTGCCCTGCTCAAGGGTCTGGGCCTGAGCGGCATCTATTACCTGTACGCCGCCCTGTGTGTGGTGCTGGCCGTCATCGTGTTCCTCTACGTGCGGGACTATCCTGAGGAAAAGGGCGCCTATCCCGATAACGACGCCAGCTTTGACAAAGCTAAGGCTGAAGCCGAGCTCAAAGCCGGCCTGGAGTACATGAAAACCTCCCCCTGGACCGGGAAGAAGCTGCTGCGCACCGGCACTGTGTGGAAAATGGTCATCTCTCTGGGCGTTATGGAGCTGCTCTCCCTGGGCATCATGACCAACTTCCTGCCTCGTATGCAGCAGATCGGCTATGCGGAAGGCCAGATCATTCCCATGCTGGCGGTGGCCGGCCTGCTGGCCTGTGTAGGCTCAGTGCTGTGTGGCCTGCTCGACTCCAAGGTTGGCCCTAAAAAAGCCATTATCATTACCTATATCGTGGCCATTATCTCCATTGTCCTCAACGTAGTGGCCGGCAATATTAAAACCGCTGGGAACGAGGCTTTGGCCACTCCCCTGTTCTTTATCTCCCTGCCCTTCTTGGCTATTATGTTGGGCGGCGCGGCCAACTATCTGGTGTCCCTGACCAACACCATCTGGGGCCGCTATGACTTCCCCGCTGCCTACCGTTTGCTCAAGCCGCTGGTGGCTGTGGTGGGCGCCCTAGGCATGACCGTGGTAGGCGGCTTGGGCAACGCCGGTCCTGGCTACGGCGCGGCCTATATGGTGCTGGGCGTGTTGGCTCTGATCGGCACCATCATCATGTTCACTGTGGACGATTCCCTGGTGGGGCGGGACCGTTGAGCGGCCTGTATTCCCACAGCACAGTCATATCACATAGGAGGAATGAGTAATTATGAAGGTTTTAGGTCTGTCCTGCGGCACTCCCAACGGCAGCAACGACGCCATGTGCAAGGAGGCCCTGATGGCCGCCCAGGAGGCGGGTGCCGAGGTGGAATTCATCAACCTCAACCAGCTGGACATTAAACATTGCACCGGCTGCAAAGCCTGCGTCATGAGCCTGTTCTCTGGACGGGGCAACGCCTGTATTCTGAAGGATGACTTCCAGTGGCTCACCGACAAAATGTACGACGCCGACGGTATTATATGGGCGGTGCCCATCTTTGAAAAGTGCGCCAGTGGCCTGTTCCACACGGTGATGGACCGCTTTGGCCCCCGTCTGGACCGGGGCAACGTGATGATCGCCGCCAAGATCGCCGAAAATGGCGGCAAGCCCATCGACCCCAAATACATGAAGGAAAAAGTGGTGTCCTATATGGGCATTGGCGGCTCCGACTGGGCCACCCGTATCCAGTGCGACTTCAACACTCAGGCCCTCACCCCCAAGTGGTCTGTCATCGACAACGAGTGCTTCCAGTGGTCCTTGGACATCGTCATGAACGACGAGGCCATCGCCCGCGCCCATCAGATCGGCCTGAATCTGGCTGAGGCCGCTAAAAAGGTCGCCAACGGCACTTTTGAGGCTCCCCATGGCATCATGGGCGAGGACTATAAAGGCGCTCAGGGCGTGTGCCCCCACTGTCACAGCAACAACTTCTTCCTCCAGGAGGACGGCACCGCCATCTGCTGTCTGTGCGGCATCGAGGGCGTAATGAAGAACGTAGACGGCAGGTACGTCTTTGAATTTGACGAAGCTAAGTGGATCCCCCACGCTCACGACTCGATCTCTGGAAAGTTTATCCATGGCGACGACATCCAGCGCAACGAGGGTAAGGCCCGGGCTGCCTTGGCCACTGAGGAGGCCAAGGCCCGCAAGGCCAAGTACCGGGACTTTATCCAATCCTCCAAGCCACAGCGCTGAGCCGCCGCAGGCAGGCACAGTCGAACCTGATGGCTGAGCCTTCTGAGTCCCCCATAAGCCACAACCACCCACCGGGAGGACTCCCGGTGGGCGGTTTGCCTAATTTTATACCACAGTAAAGGAGCGTAACAAATTATGAAAGTCGCGGCTTTTTACGGCAAAGGCGATGTCCGCATCGAGGACCGTCCTATCCCCACCCCCGGCCCCAACCAGCTGGTAGTCAAAATCAACTATGTGGGCGTGTGCGGCACCGATGTGGAGTTCTATAAGGGCGGCTATCCTCCCTTCGTCCATCTGCCCATGGTGCTGGGCCACGAGAACGTGGGCACTGTCACCGCCGTGGGCGAGGGTGTCACCGAGTACCAGGTGGGCGACCGCATCCTATGCGGACCTCCCTCTCACTGTGCAGAGGACTGTCCCTCCTGCCAGCGGGGAGAGACCAACATCTGCATCTACGGCTTCCCCCGCACAGCAGGCATTGGCGGTCCTGACGGCGGCTACGCCGAGTACATGTTGGTCCGGGACGTAAAGCACACCATGCTGGTGAAGGTGCCCGATGGGGTAGACCTGAAGGACGCCGTCCTCTTTGACGTCATCTGCGTGGCGCTCCACGGCATCCGCAAGTCCAACTTCAAGGTGGGCGACAATGTGGTGGTGTCCGGCACTGGCCCCATCGGCCTGTCGGCGCTTCAGTTCCTCAAGGCCGCCGGCGCCAACAAGATCATCGCCCTGGGTACCTCTCCTTCCAAGTACCCCACCCTCAAGAAGTACGGTGCGGACTACTGCCTCAACCCCAAAGAGCTGGGCGACAAGCTGGGCGACGAAATCCGCAAAATCTGCGGCAACCCCGTGGGGGCCGACGTAGTGTTTGAGTGCGCGGGCAACATGAACTCTCTGTCCAACTGCATTAACTACTGCATCAAACCCGGCGGCCAGGTCGTGGTCATCGGCACCATTCAGGAGCCTATGGGCAATCTGGTGCCTGGCTCCTTCTCGATACACGAACCGGAGCTGAAGTTCACCTTCGTCTACACCGCTGAGGAGGTGCGCATGTATCTGGAGATGCTGGCCGCCGGCAAGGTAGAGTTCCCCGGTATGGTCACCGATGTCATTCCTCTGACCCAGTGCGTAGAAAAGGCCCTGGACCGCAAGGACCGCACCGGGATGTTGAAAATTCTCATTGACCCCAGCCTGTAATCACGGTATCATTAGTGGAGAAAGGCCGCCGCAGCCGTCTCTTTCCCGCTCCGTGAAGTCCTTTTGACAGACGAAAGAGGGGCGGGCGGGGCCCGCCCCCTCCTATTGCTGTTGAAGCTCTGTTTTCGGCAGCATCTCGCCGGGAACAAAGCCTCATTCCCTGTAATTCACGTCCTCTTGCAGCACACTGGCTTCGCTGGCGCGTTTCTGGGCTGAACGGCATTGTTTGGGCCATGCACATGTCGCAGCTAATCGGCCACACTGCGTCTGTGTACGCCTACTTTGCGAGGCCTTTTCAACAAGCTGAGAGACGAGCTGCCCCCCCTTTTCCCCTGGTTCGAAAACATTTGACGAGGTGAATATCATGTCCAATTCCTTTTCCCATGCGCTCTCTCCCGTCCGGGTGGCGGGCCATCTGCTGAAAAACCGCATTATCTCCGGCCCCTCCACCATCCACACCGCCTCCAATGGCGAGGACCACCCCACCGAGGCGGGCAAGCGCTTTTTTGTGGACCGGGCCCGGGCAGGAGCGGGCCTGGTGACCTGCGCTGGCGTGTCCATTGGCGGCTTCAACAACGACGGCGTCCACGCCTCTTGGGACATCACTATCCCCAACCGCCAGAACGCCCTGTGCGACCTGGCTGACGAGATCCACATGTATGGCGCCAAGTGTACCATGGAGCTGATCGGTGTGCTCCCCGACGGCTGGACCGTGTCTGACGGCTGCTCCATCATGGGCGGCCCCATCGGCCGGGGGGAGGCCCCCCTGGAGGTGCTGGACCAGTTCAAGGCCGGGTATGTCCAGGCAGTCAAGGCCATCAAGGCCTGCGGCTTTGACGGCATCCTGTTCCACTTCGGCCACTCCATCCCCATCGCCCAATTCCTGTCCCCCTACACCAACAAGCGCACCGACCAGTACGGCGGCTCCTTTGAAAACCGGGTGCGCTACCCCCTGGAGGTGCTGGCCGCCTGCCGGGAGGCGGTGGGCAAGGACATGATCTTTGACGTACGCTTCTCCGGCTCTGAGTTCCAGAAGGGCGGCATCGACGAGGCCGAGGGCATCCGCATCGCCGAGGTGTTCCAGGAGTACGCCGATATTCTCCAGGTATCCGCCGGCATGCACAACCCCGACTGGATGACCTGGACCCACCCCTGTGGCTTCCTGCCCCCCATGCCCAACGTGTACCTGGCCGAGGGCGTGAAAAAATCCGGCAAGATCACCCAGGCCCTGGTGTCCACCATCGGCGGTATCGGCTCCCTCCAGGACGCGGAGGACATCATCGCCAGCGGCAAGGCTGATCTGGTGGTGGCCGCCCGGCAGTTCATCGCCGACCCCAACTGGATCCGTAAGGGCCTTGAGGGCCGTCAGGAGGATGTGGTGCCCTGCGTCAAGTGCATGCGCTGTCACGACTCGGACAACTACGCCCAGCACATGCAGTGCACCGTCAACCCCCATGTGGGCATGGAGGAGGCCATCGCCCGGGTGCCCGCCTCCCAGGGCGGCAAGAAGGTGGCCG
>URQA01000092.1 GCA_900549885.1 uncultured Eubacteriales bacterium
GTGGGCAACTGGCCCGGCGTGACAGTGGAGAAAAAGGAGGGGCTGGCCAAGGTGGATGGCCGGGACGTGACGGTCGTGGATCTGCCCGGCGTCTACTCTCTGTCCCCCTACTCCATGGAGGAGATCGTGGCTCGCAACTTTGTGGTGGGGGAGCATCCGGACGCCATCATTAACATCGTGGACGCCACCAACATCGAGCGCAACCTCTACCTCACCGTTCAGCTGCTGGAGCTGGAGCGGCCTATGGTGGTGGCATTGAACTTCATGGATGAGGTGGAAAAGCGGGGAGACAAGCTGGACATCGCAAGGCTCAGCCGCTGCCTGGGGGTGCCCGTCATCCCCATCACCGCCCGGACGGGGAAAAACGTCCAAAAGCTTCTGGACGAGGCCCATCGGCAGATGCACACCGGATTCACCGTAGAACCGGACGACTTGTACGACGAGTTCACCCATCAGATTCACCACGAGGTGGACGAGCTCATCCACGACCGGGCCTACGCCGCCGGGATCCCTGCCCACTGGGCATCTATCAAGCTCATCGAGGGAGATGAGCTGGTAGAGCAGGCCCTGGGTCTGGACGACGCCACCCGGTGGAAGGTAGATGCGGTGGCCCAACGGTATGAGTCGGCCTATCCTCTGGGAGACCGGGAAACCCTCATCGCCGACGCCCGCTACCGCTTTATCCAGCGGGTGGTGAAGCTGTGCGTCCAGCGTGGTCGCCCCGTAGACGCCCTCACTCTGTCCGATCGGATCGACGCCATCGTCACCAACAAATATCTGGCCGTGCCTGCTTTCTTGGTACTGATGCTGGTAATGTTCTCCCTGACCTTTGGCCCGGGTCAGGTGCTGTCCGATGCCGTGGACTGGTTCTTCAACGACTGGCTGGCCACCCGGCTGGACTGGGCCCTGACCCAGACCGGGGTGGCCGGCTGGGTCAACTCCCTGCTGGTGGATGGTATTTTGTCCGGGGTGGGGGGTGTGCTCACCTTCCTGCCGCAAATCGCCATTTTATTCCTGTTTCTCTCCTTTTTGGAGGACTCGGGCTACATGGCCCGGGCAGCCTTTATCATGGACCGGCTGCTCCGGCGCTTCGGTCTGAGCGGCAAGGCATTTATCCCCATGCTCATGGGCTTCGGCTGCACGGTGCCGGCCATCATGGGCGCCCGCACCATGGAAAATGAGAAGGACCGCCGCATGACTATCATGCTGGTGCCCTTCATGTCCTGCTCCGCCCGGTTGCCAGTGTATGGTCTGATTGCCGCGGCTTTTTTCCCCCGCTACGCCGGTCTGGTCATTTTTTCCCTGTATGTGCTGGGCCTGCTGTGCGCCATCCTGTCTGGCATTCTGCTGCGCAAGACCATGTTCAAGGGAGAGCCCGCCGCCTTTGTGTTGGAACTACCCCCCTACCGCCTACCCACCGCCCGCAACTGCCTGATGCACGTGTGGGAGCGGGTGCGGGGTTTCCTGGTGAAGGCGGGTACCCTCATCCTGGCCATGAGCGTGGTGCTCTGGTTCCTCCAGTCCTTCGGCATTACCAGCCAAGGGCTGCAAATGGTGGATGATGCCGGGCAGTCCATTCTGGGAGCCATCGGCTCCTTCATCGCCCCGGTGTTTGCCCCCCTGGGCTTCGGTGCGTGGCAGGCGGCGGTAGCCCTGCTGGCCGGGCTAGTGGCCAAGGAGGCGGTGGTTTCCTCCCTATGCCTGCTCTACGGTTTTTCCACCCTGGACGCCGGATCCACCATCGCCGCGGCCCTGTCCTCCACCTTCCACACTCCAGTGGCCGCCTACGCCTACCTGGTGTTTATCCTGCTGTACGTCCCCTGCGTGGCCGCCGTGTCCACCCTGTACCGGGAGATGAACAGCCTGAAGTGGACGGTGCGCTCCATCCTGTGGCAACTGTGCGCCGCCTGGCTGGTGTCCTTCGTGGTGTTCCAGGTGGGCAGCCTGCTGTTCTGAGGTGAGAAAACATGCTGAAATACATTATCTATGCCTTAGTGGCCGCCCTGGCGGTCTGGGCGGTGTGGTATCTCATCCGGACGGTCCGCCGCCAGCTGCGGGAGGGCTGCGGCTGCGGCGGAAATTGCCAAGGCTGTTCTGAAACCTGCAAGTCCTGTAAGAAGAAATAGAGAAAGGGTCGGCGCACAGCGCCGTTTCTCTACCGGCTGTTTTCCCTGTACCTTACTCAGCCGTCCCCCGTCCATGGTAAGCACCCCGTCGTACAGCTCTATCTATAAGCCCCTGAGCGGGCTTGTGGGAGACATGGATGACTAGGAGACGTCCAACTCCAGGACCAACTCTTCCACTGCTCGGGCAGTGGAAGGGTTCAAGGCGGAGGTCACTTTATCCAGCAGCACCACGTCCGGCCAGTGCCCCGGCGCAACTGCTGGGCCACCCGGTCTGTGTGGAACTGGGTCATGCCCTCGGGCAGGTTCCCCCTGTCAACCTTTCCTTCAGTTGCACAACATCCCGGATTCTTGGAACGCAAGAACAGGGCGCCCGGTTTTCCCGGACACCCTGTTTCTTTTCTCTCGGTTGGAGCGTTCTCCTCCCGTCTGCGGGTTGTAAGCGGCACTGAGCCAGAGAATCAATCCAACTCAAACTGGCCGGTATACAGTTGATAGTAGCGGCCCTTTTCTTCCAGCAGTTCTGTATGGCTGCCTTTTTCCATGATCTCACCGTGTTCAATGACCACAATGCAGTCAGCATTGCGCACCGTGCTCAGCCGATGGGCAATGACGAACACCGTCCGCCCTTCCATCAGGGCATCCATACCCTGCTGAATGTGCTGCTCGGTCCGGGTATCGATAGAAGAGGTTGCCTCGTCCAGTATCATCACCGGAGGATCCTTAACGGCGGCTCGGGCAATGGCCAAAAGCTGGCGCTGGCCCTGGCTGAGGTTGGCGCCGTCCCCTGTGACCACGGTCTGGTAGCCGTCCGGCAATCGGCGGATAAAGGCATCGGCGTTAGCCGTTTTGGCGGCCTGAATGCACTCGTCATCGGTGGCGTCCAGACGGCCATAGCGGATATTATCCATAACTGTGCCGGTAAACAGGTGGGTATCCTGAAGGACGGAGCCCTGACTCAAGCGCAGGGAGTCCTTTTCAATATTCTTGACGTCGATGCCATCGCAGGTGATGGTGCCTCCCTGAATTTCATAAAAGCGGTTAATCAGGTTCGTCACTGTGGTTTTTCCTGCGCCGGTAGAGCCTACAAAAGCGATTTTCTGGCCGGGATTGGCGTATACGTCCACGTGCTTGAGTACCGGCTTGTTAGGCACATAAGAGAAATCCACCTGGGACAGCCGTACCGCCCCCCGCAGCTCTGTGAGGTAGTAGTCCTCCCCAGGGACGTTGCGCACCGTGCCCCGGATCTGATGCAGCGTAGGCACTCCGGTATGATCGGGATATTTCCAGGCCCAGCCGTGGTTCGATAGCTGGGACAAATCGGCTACTTCGACCAAGGTCCCGTCGGAGGCAACCTTCACCCAAATGCCCTCTTCAGAATCTATGCCGGGGGGGAGGAGCGTGAGGGTCCCTCCTGTTCTGCTAGCCTGGCCAAGCTCGGTCAGGCCGCCATCTGTCCCCACCAAGACAGGCACCAAGGTCATCCCCCCAGTGCGCGGGGTCTTCCAGGCCCACAAGCGGGGGTGTCCCTTCCCAGTGTAAACAGACAACGTACCGTTGGTGTCTTTCTCCGCAGGAACCAGAGTGACCTTGCCCTCATCTTCCTCAGGCTTGGAATCCATGACCTCGAAGATGCGCTCCGCACCGGCCAGAGCGGCCAGCACAGTGGTCATCTGCATGGAGATCTGGTTGACAGGCTGGGTAATCTGCTTGTTATAGTTGAGGTAGGTGATTAGGCCTCCGATGTCAAAGCCAGTCAGGGCCAGGGCTGCTCCCACGGCCGCTGTCACCGCATAGCCCATATTCGTGATGGAGGCAGTGATGGGCATGATGGAACCAGAGTAATAGTTGGCACGGCTGGCAGACTCCCGGTACTCATCATTAAGGCCGTTGAAGTCGGCCTTGGCTTGTTCTTCATGAGTGAACGCCTTGACTACCTTCATGCCCTCGATCATTTCCTGGATGTTGCCGTTGACCGCGCCCAGGGCAGCCTGCTGCTTCTTATAATACAGCCGGCTGAGCGCACCCCGCTGCTTGAATACCAGCAATACGACTGCCAGCATCACCAGGGTGCACAAGAACAGCACCGGGGAGATATAAAGCATCATGGCTACTACGCCAATGAACGTAATGGCGGATGAGAACAGCTGGACCACGCTCTGCTCCAACGCCAGCTGCACGTTGTCCGCGTCGTTGGTAAAGCGGCTCATGAGTTCACCGTGAGTGTGCTGGTCGAAGAAGCTCAGCGGCAGCTCCTGGAGCTTGTCAAACAGGTCTTTACGCAACTTATTGCATCCCTTCTGAGCCAGTTGGGCCATGAGGTTCGCTTGAAGATAGGTGCAAACAGCAGTGGCCAGATACAGGCCCAGCAGCTGCAGGCAGGAAGGCAATAAGGAGGGCAGCAGAGCCTGACCATCCAGAAAGGCGCTCTCAATGCTGTTGATGATCGGCCGCATCATATAGGACGCGGCAATGTTCAGCACCGCAGCGGCAATGACGCACACTACCGCCAGTACCAGCAGTAAAGGGCGGGAAGCCAAGTAGGAAAACATCCGCAAGATGGTGCCCCGCAGGTTTTTGGGCTTACCATAGCCTCCGCGAGGACCTGCGCCCGGACCGCCGCCGTTATTGGGCTTTTGGAATTTGCGTTCTTGCTGTGCCATTATTCCTGCACCCCTTCCTGCTGAGACGCATAGATTTCCTGATAGATCTGATTGGTTTTCATCAGTTGGTCATGGGTGCCCACGCCGGAGACGGTGCCATCGTCCAGCACCACAATCTTATCGGCATACTGCACAGAGCTGATACGCTGGGCAATGATGATGACGGTGGTGCCCTTGAGGTTTTTCTTGAAGGATTCCCGAATGAGGCCCTCCGTGGTGGAGTCTACTGCAGAGGTAGAGTCGTCCAGGATGAGCACCGCGGGGTGGCGCAGCATGGCCCGTGCAATACAAAGACGCTGCTTCTGGCCGCCGGACACGTTGACGCCGCCCTGTTCCAGATAAGTGTCAAATCCGTCGGGGAAGCTCATGACAAAATCGTAAGCCTGAGCGTCCTTGGCTGCCTGGATCATCTCCTCTTCCGTGGCGTCCTCACGGCCCCAGAGCAAGTTTTCCCGAATGGTGCCGGAGAACAGCACGTTGTTCTGCAGCACCATGCCAATGCGGCCCCGAAGCTCCTCCAGAGGATATTCCTTGACGTTGACACCATCCAGCAGAACCTGGCCGCCGCTGACATCATAGAACCGAGGGATCAGGTTGACCAAGGTAGACTTGCCCGTTCCGGTTCCGCCCACTACGGCGACGAATTCACCGGGCTCCACGGTGAGATCAATGTGGTGGAGCACATCCTCTCCAGTGCCGCCAGCCTGATACTTAAAGGATACATCCTGGAACTCCACCCGGCCCTGGGGGCGAGGCAGATAATGGTCCTCTTCGCCCGGAGCGGGAACAAAAGGCGCGCCATCCGCACCAACTGCGGGCAGCGGGGCACGGGGGCCGTCCGTGATGTCGGAATTAGTATCCAGTACCTCAAAGACACGATCAGCGGATGCCTGGGCACGGACTACCTGGAGCAAAGCCATAGCCACCATCAGCACGGAGAAAAGAATCTGGAAGATGTAATTGAGGATGGTCTGGAGCTCGCCTACGCCCAATTCGCCGGCCAGAACCATATGACCGCCGTTGTAGAGCACCACCACCGTGGTAATAGAGATGCCCAAAGTCAAAATAGGCTGCATGAGCACGATGCGCAACACAGCGGCCAGGCCGGTCTTGGTAAACAGGTCATTGGCACCCTGGAACTTCTTCCTCTCGTGATTCTCCCGAACATAGGACTTGACCACCCGGATGGCGATCAGGTTTTCCTGGACCTTTTCGTTCAGGTTGTCAATGGCCTTCTGCATCTTCTCAAACAGAGGATGGCAGATGTACATCAACCCACCCACGCACACAGCTAGGATAGGGATGACGATGCACACGATAACCGCAAGCTCTGGCCCCAGCTGGAAAGCTAGGATGAGGGCGGCGATTACCATGGTAGAGGCCCGCACGATCATCCGCAGGCACATGACCGCTACCATCTGGATATTAGTCAAGTCATTGGTCAGACGGGTGATAAGGGAGGATGAGGAAAAGCGGTCGATATCTGCAAAGGAAAAGGTGGTAATCTTATTGAACTGGGCCCGGCGCAGATTAGCGCCCATTCCCTGAGCGGCAAAGGAGGCCGCCTTGGAGGAATAGGTGCCGGACACCATGGCGATGACCGCCAGCGCGAACATGATGGCGCCCGAGGTGAGGATTTCCCGCATATCGCCGCTGGGGATCCCCTTGTCGATAATGTTGGCCATCTGCAGCGGCATGAGCAGTTCGCAGACTGTCTCGAGCATCACCAGGAGCGGTGAGAGCACTGCGTACATCCCATACCCCTTGAGGTAGGGAATCAGTCGTCTTAGCATAGGGTTTATACCATCCTTTCCCGAGGCGGCGGAGGCGAACAGCTGGCATCAACGTCGCCGCCGATTTGATAGAGATTGTTCAGCATGCGCTTGTGAAACGACATAACCTGTTCCCGTTCCTGAGGGGTGAAGCCGTGAAACATATACTCATCCACAGACCGCATGACCTCTCCGCTTGTCTGCATCGCCTGCCTGCCCTTGGCCGTAATGGAGATGCGATTACGGCGGCTGTCCTGTTCGTCCGCATGTCGGGTGACATAGCCGCACAACTCCAGAGACTTCAGGGAGGCGGCCACAGTGGCCGGTGAGATGCGCAGCAGGTCTGCCAACTCCTTCTGAGATGGAGCGGAAGAACCATCCTCCGGATAGCGCATCAAAAGAAACAGGATTTTGGGAGACCCCAGATGGGGCAGGCCCCTCCTGCGCAGGCCGGACTGCTGGGCATTAAAGTGAGCCAGCAGCAGGGCGTGAAGCAGAAAATCAGGAGAGACTTCGGGGTCAGGCCTGAAATCCGCTGGCATGAAAAAAACCTCCTTCCAGGCAGCCACTCCAATTAAATAATTTGGGGGCTGATAATCAGTACGCTGTCTATTTTAATTAGCCCGCTTACGATTGTCAATAGTCACTTTGCATCAAAAAATGAGCCAGAAAAAAATCCTTTCTCAGGGCTTAGAACAAACGTTTGACATTCTCCTATCCCTATGGTACACTGAACCTGTCAAAAGATGCTCCACATCATAAGGAGGATGCTCCATGAGTAAGCTCACGGAAAAACAGCAGCAGATCTACGACTTCATCCTGGACTTCTCCCAGGAGCACGGTTATCCCCCTTCTGTCCGGGAGATCGCTCAGGCGGTAGATCTAAAATCCCCGTCCACCGTCCACTTTCACCTCAAGGGGCTGCGCCAAGCGGGACTTATCACCCAGGCGGAAGGAAAAACCCGTGCTATTTCTGTCACAGACGGGACCCACAACCGCCGGGACCAGGTTCCCCTGCTGGGCTATGTGGCGGCCGGCTCTCCCATTTTGGCCCAGGAGAACATTGAAGAATACCTGACATTTGACACCGGCGGCCTCACAGGCGAACATTTCGCTCTGAAAGTCCGGGGAGAATCCATGCTGGAGGCCGGCATCCTGCCCGGGGATGTGGTGGTGGTCCACCAGCAACAGATGGTTCACAATGGAGATATCGTGGTAGCCTTGTTTGAAGATGAGGCCACCGTCAAGACTTACCGCCGGGAAAACGGCCATATATGGCTCTATCCGGAGAACTCCAGTCCAGAGTACCAGCCCATCGACGGAGAGGGCTGCTCCATCCTGGGGCGGGTGGTGGCGGTAGTTCGCCGGTATCCATGAAACATCAGGAGCGGGCGGGGCGCTGAAGGTGCCCCGCCCGCTTTTCCTGTTTATTCTGGAACATTCTTTTAAAATTGTCTTGGGCGCAGTTCGCCATTTTGAACTGCGCCCAAGTAATCTATATTCTGCATAAGGATCAGTACGGCTATTGGCATTGCGCTGGCTGTCGGCTTATCCGCAGCGTCCGCCGCGGCATCAGGCAGCGTATAGCCGGGAGATAGTTCGCTCCAGACTGATGTGCTCCTTGTTGAAGATAGCATACCATACCCCCGGTGGATAGTGTTGAAGAAACTATCAACGTCTTATGAAAGAATTGTGAATAATTCCAACCTGCTCCTTGTGCGCATGAGGGATCCCTCTCGTTAAACTGGAATATATTACCTCTTGCAATTCTGCCCGCCTGGTGATATGATAAGTCGAAATGTGGAAGGAGAGGGTCAACATGTTTGCATACCGGCTGGAGTTTGAAAACGGTCTGTTGACCATGGAGCCTCTTTTTCCCCGGCTGGGGTAAGACAATCGCCATTTTGGTGGTTGTCTCTTTTTTTGCCCGGCCAAATGAGAGAAAGGGAGAGAGAATATGAACAGCCAAGAACCCATCCGCGACGCGCGGAAACTGGGCACGCCCAAGATGCTCCTACTGGGACTTCAGCACATGTTCGCCATGTTCGGCGCCACTGTGCTGGTCCCCATCCTAGTCAATTCTTACGGTCTGCCCCTGAACATCCAGACCACCTTGTTTTTCGCCGGCCTCGGCACATTGTTCTTCCACGTGTGCACCAAAATGAAGGTACCCGCCTTTCTGGGTTCCTCCTTCGCCTTCCTGGGCGGCTTTGAGGCGGTAGCCAACCTGTCCTCCGGCAAGTATGCCGACATGGCCGCCTCGGAAAAGCTCCAGTACGCCTGCGGCGGCATCGTCATCGCCGGCCTGCTATACGTCGTCCTGGCCGCCATCATCAAGGCCGTCGGCGTGAAGAAGGTCATGCGCTTTCTGCCCCCGGTGGTCACCGGCCCCATCATCATCCTCATCGGCCTGAACCTGGCCCCCTCCGCCGTCAACAACGCCAAGACCTGCTGGTGGCTGGCCCTGGTGGCCATGGCTATCATCATTGTAGCCAACATCTGGGGCCGCGGCATGATTAAGATCATCCCCATCCTGCTGGGCGTGGTGGGCGCGTACATCGTGGCAGTCATTGCCAACGCGCTGGGCGCCACCGCCCTGGACTCTGCAGGCAATGTAGTGCCTCTGATGGACTTCTCCGGCTTGGCTGGAACCGGTATCGTGGGGCTGCAGCCCTTCCTTACCGACTTCGGCGGCTCCGTGGCCAAGTTTGACCTGACCTCCATCCTGGTCATGGCCCCCATCGCCATCGCCTCCATGATGGAGCACATCGGCGATATGTCCGCCATCTCCGCCACCGTTGGCTCCAACTTCATCCAGGACCCCGGCCTGCACCGCACCCTCATCGGCGACGGCATCGCCACCTCCCTGGCCGGACTGTTTGGCGGCCCAGCCAACACCACCTACGGCGAGAATACCGGCGTGCTGGTCCTCTCCCGGGTGCATGACCCCAGGGTCATCCGGCTGGCCGCCGTCTACGCGCTGGTTCTGTCCTTCTCCCCCGCCTTTGCCGCGGTGGTCAGCTCCATCCCCTCTGCCATCATCGGCGGCGTGAGCTTCATCCTCTACGGTATGATCTCCGCCATCGGCGTGCGCAACGTGGTGGAAAATCAGGTGGACTTTACCAACAGCCGCAACCTCATCATCGCCGCCGTGATTCTTGTGTGCGGTCTGGGCTTCTCCGGTGGCTTGACTTTCACCATCGGTTCTGCCCACATCACTCTGACCTCTCTAGCTATCGCCGCTATCGCCGGCATTGCCTTGAACGCCATCCTGCCTGGAAAAGACTATGAGTTTGGCGTCAACCCTGAGGGGGACAAAAACCAGGGCATCGCCATCGATCCCGCCGGTGACAAGAATCAGAGCGCCGACGAATCCGACGAAGAGAATTAAGCCAACTTCCGGCGACGGCCGGACGGCTCTTCTTCTGTCCCACAGAGCTTCTCGAAAGCCGCGGCAGACGGGAAT
>URQA01000093.1 GCA_900549885.1 uncultured Eubacteriales bacterium
TTGGTTGAGTCGGTCTTTCTTGTCCCGGAACTGTGTGGCGATACGCATGGTCTTATCTGAGATAAATCCCGCCGGTCGAATGCCGTCGCTCACCGGCCGTGAAAGCGCCATGCTGTCGATCACCTCGCTGTCTGAAATCTTGGCGGGGTGTTCCTGCTCATAGCGAAGCAAGATGACTTTCTTCTTCAGCTCCGGATATTGCTTCAAGTCATCAATTACCTGTTCTCTTATTTTCGTTTGCTCCATGATGATCCCCCCGCCTTTCTTTCTGAAATAAAATTTTTCAGCACAAGGAGACATCATGCGAGGAATTCTTATCCAAGGCAAGAAAATTGGCACCGGAGAATAGGATAGCGGTAGACCAAGCTGTTGCCCTGCCATGGTGGAAAAGTGGAGGCGCAGACCTATTCATATTCCCCCATCTCATTCCATGCTTTGAAAGCAAATTTCGTCGCGATGTGGGTTCTTGTGCCGTTATCCACAGAATAGCGGTGCATCATGGTTTCCTTACGCTCCCAAAGTGGACTTAAAAGAGAATTTGCGGCGGAATATGTGTTATTTCGACATTATGGAGCGAAACAGTACCCGACTCCCTTGACTGTCTTGATATAATCGGTATCTTTAGGAGACAGGCCCATCTTCTTTCGTATAGAACAGATCAGGTCGTTAACGCTCTTACTGCCGTAGAGACTGCTCTCCCTCCAGACCCGTTCATAGATCAGTTCCCTGGAAAAGACGATAGAGGGATTGCTGGCCAGGAAATAGAGGAGCTTGAACTCCAGAGCTGTAAAGGAGAGCTGACTTCCGCGCATTGTGACCCTTTGGCGCAAGGGGTCCATCATCAGATCTTTATAAATGATACGGCCAGGCGGTGCGGCCTCCGTAGGGTATTCATCGGCCGACGGACGGCGAAGCAGGGCACAGACAGCGGCAGAGCACTCCTTGGGACTGTTTTCCGCAAGGCACATATCAAACCCTCGGTTCATAAAAGCCGCCCGAACATCAGATTTACCGATTGGGAACATAAGTAGAAGCGTATTCTTTGCGTGCCGAAGATCCAGCAGCAAACCAATCAGACGGGCAGCATCCTCGGTATCCGCGTCCAGAGCCACTACATCAAAGGTGCGGATCATCATTTGGCTGACCGCGTTTTGGATTGTCAAGGCGATGCAAGGATCAACCCCGTTTTTCCTCAATAAGGCTCGGATGCTCTCCGCCTGTGCTTGGCTTTCCTCAATTAGTAGAATACGCTTTCCTGAAATGACGCTGCTCGTAATTTCATCTCCTTTTTATGGAAAATGGATGTATTATACTCTCCTGAATTATGTTTAATTTCTGATAAATTTCTGTACTTGCGTCACGAGCAAAATGCCGGGAATAATGCCGGAGCACGGTTGAACAGCTTCAATTAAGGAACACCCCCTGCCAAAGCAGGGGGTGTTCCTTTCCAGCTTCTTTTAAGTGTGCTTATTCAGGAGCCGAAAGAATGAGGCGTTACGCCTGCCTCATACCTTTAGCCGCCTCTTTCAGCCGCTCAAAAGACTCCGCGCTGATGATGTGCTCAATCCTGCAGGCGTCGGCTTCCGCCACCTTGGGGTCAACCCCTGCGGCAATCAGCTTCTCTGTAAAAAAACAATGGCGCTCGTAGATGCTCTCCGCGACCTCCCGGCCCACATCCGTCAGGCATAGGGAGAAATCCTCATCCATGGTGAGAAAACCGCCGTCCTTTAGCAACGCCACCGCATGGCACACGCTGGGCTTGGAAACTCCCAGGTGTCGGGCCACATCCACGGAGCGCACCGTGCCCTTTTTCATATGAAGGATCAGGATGGCTTCCAGATAGTCCTCGCCTGAAGCGTGTAAGGATGCGGGATGCTGTCGCTTGCTGTTCTCCCTCATGCCAGTCTCCAGCCCTCGGCCTGTTCCCGGATCTCAATGAATCGCCGGTAAAGCCCGCCCTGGGCCATGAGCTCGTCGTGGGTACCCCGCTGAACGATGCGGCCGTCCTCCACCACCAGGATCTGGTCCGCGCTCTGGATGGTGGCCAGCCGATGGGCGATGGTAAGGATGGTTTTCCCCTTTGTCAAAGCGGACAGAGCCTGCTGAATCAGGTGCTCATTCTCCGGGTCTACGCTGGCGGTCGCTTCATCAAGGATGACGATAGGCGCGTTTTTGAGCATGGCGCGGGCGATGGAAATGCGCTGTTTCTCCCCGCCGGAGAGGGTGGAGCCGCCCTCTCCAATCACGGTATCATAGCCGTTCGGCAGGGCAGAGATGAAATCGTGGCAGCAGGCGGCCTTGGCAGCGGCCACCACCTGTTCATGGGTGGCGTCCGGGCAGCCGAACTTGATGTTGTTCTCCACCGTGTCATGGAACAGATACACCGTTTGGAACACCATGGAGATGTTTCTCAGCAAGCTCTCGCAGGTAAACTCCCGCACATCGTGTCCGCCCACGGAGACAGAGCCGGCATTCACATCATAAAACCGGGCAACCAAATTGCAGATGGTACTCTTTCCGGAGCCGGAGGGGCCAACGATGGCGGTAGTGGTCCCCTGGGGGGCGGTAAAGGATACATCGTGGAGCACCTCGCGGCCGCCGTAGCCGAAGGACACATGGCTCAGGGCCACATCGAAGCGCTCCGGCACGACCTCCTTTCCTCCCTTGTCAATGAAATCGGTTTGCTCCAGCTCCTCCAGACGGTCCAGCACCGAGTCCGTCACCGACAGGATGTGGGCCGCATCGTTGATGGCCTCCACACTGCCGAAGATGGTAAAGGAGAACAGGGCGATCATCAGGAAATACTGGAGGGGAAGGGCGCCGGCCAGGGCCTGCCAGCCGGCGGTGAGCACCAGCCCCACGGAAGCCGCCCGCAGAGCAAACAGGTGCAGACAGTTCCAGGGGACAAAGCCGAACTCATTTTTGATGCGGATGGCCTTGTTTGCCCGGCAGGCCTCCCGAAACCGCTGGACAGAAACGCCATCCTGGCCGAAGGACTTGACCACCGGCAGACCGTGAATGTACTCAATGGCCGCCCCGGACAGCGCCTCCTGAGCCCGGTGGCTCACCGGGGCGGTGCGGGCGCTCTGGCGGCCGATCCCCCGCAGAGCAAAGGCGGACACCAGCACACCGATCAGCGCCGCCAGCGCGGCAGGCGGGCAGAAAAACGCCACACACAGCAGGATCACGGCCACTTGGATATAGCCGTTCACCACCGCATCCACCATTTTCATGCTCTGGAGCTCCAGGGTGCTCAGTTCGGTGGTGAGGGCTGCCAAAATGTCTCCCAGGTCGTTTTTGGCGAAGTACCCCAGGGACACCCGCTTGAGCACATTCCCCAGCTCCATCCGCTGCTCTGCCGCCCGTTCCGTGCCGATACTCTCCTGAAGCCGGTTTTTCCAGTAGGTGAAGAAAAACCGCAGAAGAATCAGCACCACGATCCCGCCCAGGCACAGCCAGGGAAGGTGCGGAGACAGGCGCTCCTCTCCCCAGGCGTCCACAATCAGCTGTCCCAGCGCCCAAGCCGCCAGCACCACCGGCCCGGCGGTGCACCAGGTGGCGAAGAAGGAGCACACGAAGCCCAGCACCATTCGTTTCCGGTAGGCTCCGGCCCACCGCATGATCCGTCCTACACTGTGAAACATCTCACTGTCCCTCCTTTGCGCCCGATGTAACTGCCCAGCCTTGGGCTCCGATGTGGGCCTGCCACAGCTTCTGGTAAAGCAGGCAGCGGCGGAGCAGCTCCGCCTGGGTGCCCTGGTCCACGATATGCCCCTTTTCCAGCACCACGATCTGATCCGCGTTCTGGATGGTGCTCAGGCGGTGGGCGATGACCAGCAGGGTCTTCCCTTTGGAGAGGGCCATGATCGAGCTCTGGATTTTGTCCTCATTTTCCGGATCGGTAAACGCGGTGGCTTCGTCCAAAATCACAATGGGGGCGTCCTTCAAAATGGCGCGGGCGATGGCGATACGCTGGCGCTCCCCGCCGGAGAGCTGTCTGCCCGCCTCTCCCGCCGGGGTGTCCCAGCCCCGGTCCAGTCGGGCCAGAAACTCCTCACACTGGGCCGCCCTGGCCGCCGCCAGCACCTCCTCGTCCGAGGCGTCCGGCTTTCCCAGGCGGATGTTCTCCTTGAGAGAGCAGTCAAAGAGGAAGTTGTCCTGGGTGACGAAGCTGATGGCCTGGGAGAGCTGTTTCAGAGGCATTTCCCGGATGTCCCGCCCACCCAGGGTGATGGAGCCGGCCGTCACATCCCAGAAGCGGGCAGCCAGCCGGGCGATGGTGGACTTGCCGCCTCCTGAGGGCCCTACCAGGGCGGTGAAGCTCCCCTGGGGGATGTGCAGCTCCAGGTCATGGAGCACCTCCGCGCCCCCCGTCCCGCCATAGGAAAAGGCCACATTCCGAAACCGGATGCCGCTGCCGTCCAGATCCGCCTCCTGCTTCGCCTGAGAGAGCTGGGGCAGGTCCAGCAGCTCCCGGGTGTCCTTCACCGCAAACTGCATACTCTTCATGGAGTTGATGAATGCGGTAGCTCTCATGAGCGGGGAGACGATGCCCAGGGCCATCATCAGGCAGAGCGTCACCTGAGCTGGGTCCAGCACCCCGGTCTGGTAAAGATAGATGCCCACCGGGAGGGTCCCCAGCAGGGTGGTGGGCAGGATGGACAGGCACAGATTCATGGAGGCCCAGGTGCAGCGGAACCAGTTCAGGGTAAAGTCCCGGAAAGAGCTCACAGCCTGGGCGAACTTGGCGTAGGATCGCTCCCCCTGGCTGAAGGCCTTGACCACCTGGATGCCCTCCACATATTCCACGATGACGCTGTTGACATGGTTGTTGGCCGCCATATAGGCGGCATAGTTCTTGTTGTAGGACCGCATCCCCGCCGCCATGGGGACCAGGGCCACTGGGATGGTCACCAGCAAGGCCAGGCCCATCCGCCAGTCGATGGCGAACATGGCGATGACGACCGCCAGGGGCAGAAGCAGGTTAGAGCTCAGCTCTGGGATCATGTGGGCCAGGGGCGGCTCCACATCCTCGATGCGGTCCACGATGGTGCTCTTCATGGCCCCGATGGGCCGGGATTCCACCTCGCCCAGGGGCGCCCTCATGAGCTGATCTGCCACCTGGAGGCGAAGGCCCTCCAGAATGGTATAGGCGGATACATGGGCCAGCATGGTGGACAGGGCATAGCCCGCCACCTTGACGGCGTAGCCTGCCAGGCACACCCCACACCACAGCAGGATGCCCTCCAGGCCCGCCCGACGCTCCACAAACAGCCGCAGGATTTGATAGACTCCCAGATACGGCACAAAGCCTCCTGCCACGCTGACCACCGCCAGGGCCACCGAGGCGGCCATTTTGCCCCGGCAGGGTCCGGCATAGGAGAGCAGGATGCTCAGCCAGGTCCGTTCTTTCATCGGCAAGACTCCTCTCAAAAGAAATGACTGCGATTTGCTTTCGCTAACCGCAGCCATTGTAACTGATAAAAAAGCTCTTTTCCGCTCCGCTCCGCCGATCCTGTCCCGTTTGGACAGAAGAATTTATTGTCCCTCCCGGCGGTATTCCAGGGGCGTTTTACCCTTTACCGCCTTGAACGCGGCGGCAAATTTGCTGGCGCTGTCATACCCTACCCGGCCGGCGATCTCCGCCACGCCGGCATGGGGCTCCTGCCGGAGCAGGAGGGCCGCCCGGTCCATGCGCAGGCACCGCATATAGGTGTTGATGGGCTGGCCGTAGACCGATTTGAAGCACTCTTTCAAGGCCGTGGTCGGGATGGAAAAGCGCCGGGACAGCTCAGTGATGGTGTAGTGACGCTCCAGATCCCCGGTCAGCAGGCGGTGAATCGCTTTCATTTTCTCCACCTGCGTCTTGTAGAAGTAGGGCTTCTCCGACTCCGCGGGCAGTTCCAGGGCATCCAGATAGAGGAGCAGTTCCAGCGTCTTGATGCGGAAATAGGGGAGCTTGATCTGTTCCGGTACGGCATAGAGCTCCTGGAAGATATGATCCAGCGAAGGGGCCCCGTGGAGTACCTTGGGGTGGGGGCCGGAGCAGTATTTGTCTCGGAGGCGGTACAGGTCCACCGGAAAGTCCCGCACCCATTCGGCCAGGGCCTGGGCTGCCCGAGGCAGCTCCAGCCCCACCGTGATCCCGTGATAGTGGGAAAGTGGAAAGACAAAGTGCCCCCGGTGCTCCAGCCGCCGGTCCAGCTTCAGGTCCCCCGCTTCCACATAGGAATAAGCATCCGGTCCCGCCGGGTACTCCATCCGTCCCTGGCGGCAATAGTCGATGCACAGCAGATCTCCGGTAATGGTCAGGTCGGAGTCGTAATCCTCCATGTGGAAGTCGTTATACATCAAAGTGATCCCGGGGTACAGGTCGTACTGGGTCATGCTCCCATCCCCGGTGCCGCCCATCATCTGAAAGACCCGGCAATGATCATTTTCCACCACCACTTTTGGAAAGCCATTTCCCGCTATCATCTGCTCCAGCATAGTTCCCCTCCTTACAGATGCAGGACCCGGTCACAAGCCTGCTGCAAAAACTCCTGGTCATGTGTTACCACCAGCACGATGCGGCCCTGTCGGGCCAGATCCCGGATCACGCCGGACACCTCCACCATCCGGGCATAATCCAGGCCGCTGGTGGGCTCGTCAAAAATCAGCACCGGCTTTTCCGACAGCAGCGCGGTGGCCACCGCCAGCCGCTGTTTCTGTCCGCCAGAGAGCGCCATGGGGTGCCGCTCCCGAAAGGACAGCAGTTGAAGGCGATCCAGCACCTCGGCGATTTTTTCGTCCGGTGCATCCGGGGCGGATATTCGACACTCACCCCACACGCTGTCCGAAAAGAGCTGGTGGTTTACATCCTGCATCACGCAGAAGGCTGCCCGCTGCCGCTCCTTGCGTCCCAGGGGGCGGCCGTGAAGCCGGACAGTCCCTGCCTGCTCCCGCAGCAGCCCGCACAGACAGCGGGAGAGCGTGGTCTTACCCACGCCGTTGGGCCCGGTGACAGCCACTACCTCACCCGGCCGGACGGAAAAGGACAGCTCACGGAACACCGCCTCTCTTTTCTGAAAGGCGCAGGTCAGCCCCTCCACAGAGAGGCCTTCCCCGGACCCGGCCGGCTTCGCCGGTGGCAGGGTACAGGGGGCCGATGACAGCGTGCGCAGGCCCAGCCTCTCCCGTTCCTCATCAGTCAGCCGCTGAAACTCCTCACGGGTGAAGCGCCGGGACAGGCTCCCCTGCCTGATATACCATGCCTGGTCGATCAGGTCGGTAAGAAAGTAGAGTCGGTGTTCGGCAATGACCACCGTGCGCCCCTGCCGCTTCAGACCGGCGATCTCGTCGTGAAGGCGGGCGATGGCCTCCTGATCCAGATTGGCGGTTGGCTCGTCCAGCACAAAGATGTCCGGGCCCATGGCGTAGACCGAGCCAAAGGCCAGCAGCTGCTTTTGTCCACCAGAGAGCGAGAAGATGCTCTGCCCGCAGAGGCTCTCCAGCCCAAGGGCCTCCACGGTCTCCGCCACCCGGGCATGGATCTCTTCCGGCGGGCATCCTGCGTTCTCCAGCCCAAAGGCCAGCTCGCTGTCCGTGTCCAGATTGAAAAACTGGGACTTGGGATTCTGGAATACCGATCCCACCTTTCGGGCCAGCTGGTGCATGGGCGTCTTGGCGGGGTCCAGGCCGTCCACCTCCACCCGTCCCTCCAGGCGGCAGCCGGGGGTAAAGGCCGGGATCAGGCCGTTGATGAGCTTGGTCACCGTAGTCTTTCCACAGCCGGAGGCACCGCACAGCAGGACACATTCGCCCGGCCGGATGGCGGCGTTCAGGCCGGCCAGGGTCTCCCGGGAGCCGTCATAACCAAAGGAAACATACTCAAATGAGATCATTCCGAGGGTCCTCCTTATTGTACCACAAATGACAGCGCCAGCAACACAAGGCCCGCCGCCATCCCGGCCAGGTCCACCGGGGACAGCCGCAGGAAGACGGCGCTTGTCTTAGGCGCGGGGTCCTCAATTCCCCGGGTCACCGCCGCTGCGGAGAGCTCCTCCGCCGTCTCGGTGGCGGACACCATCAGAGGTATCACCGTGCCCTCCAGTCGGGCCAGCCCCCGGACATCCCGCAACTTCATGGCGTCCCGGATATAGCCCATCTCCTCCCGGATAGCGGGGAAGTATCGCAGAGTCACCGAGACGGCCACGATCAGCCGCTGGGGAACACGGAGCTGGCGCAGTCCCACGATGAAATACCGCAGAGGCGTACATTTCAGCATCAGCGATCCGGTCATCAGGCACGGAAACATCCGGCGGGCGTAGGTGGTAAAAACGGTAAAGCTGGTGGCGATAATCTTGGGAGAGGCGGGCAGGATGTACTGCTGAAAGAGCAGTAGGGCACAATAGCCCACCGCCCATTTGACCGCCATGGAATACTTCCCGTGGGCAGCCATCAGGAGCAGCAGCAGGCCGACCAGTGCCAGCTCCAGCCACAGGGTATGGGGGCGGAAGGCGATGATATTGGCGGCCACCAGAAGCCACAGGCCGGCCCGTGGGTCAAAGATGCGCCGCTCCATCTCAGACAAGGCCTGCCTTTTCAAAGTGCTTGCGGAACATGGCCCGGGCGATAAAGCCGCCAATGATCGCGCCCACAACAGGGGCCAGGAACAGCACCACCAGCATGGAGCTGGACGACAGTGCCGCCAGGGTGTTCACATAGTCTGCGGGCATCCCCTGTTCCGTGATCTGCCGCAGGAAGTCCTCCCGCATCAGCCAGATGGGCAGCGGAGAGCCCACCATGCCCAGGGAGAACAGGACGAAGGACACAAGGTTTCCCCGGATGCTGGTATAATGGGTACAGCCACGGACCAGTTCCCCCAGGCCGCAGGCAATGACAAAGGAGACCAGGATTACCGGGGTGAACTGGCCGGTGACGAAGTAGATCAGCCCGGTGATAAGGCCCATCAGCAGGACTGAACCCACCTTCTGCACCTTGGCGCACATCATCAGGTATGGGATGCCGGTGAACAGGGCGATAAAGCCCGGCATCAAAATCCATAGCAGCGGGTGTAGCCCGCCCAGGAGCATAAAGGCAAAGTTTATGGCAAAGTAGATGGCGGAGAAGATTCCCACGGTGATGACATCCCTGCCGCCCATTCCGCGGCGGCTGTTTGATCCAGACATAGCACACACTCCTTCTTGGTTAGATAATGCTAACCGTTTGAATAAAGAATTGGACGCCATGCGTCCCTCAACATTGCATTATTTTAGCGAAAAGAAATCGTTCTGTCCGCTCCATATAGACGATTATGCTCTGTTTGGACAGACTTTTGTGAAAGCGGCGGGCTATTGTGATCTTGACTCAGATAGAAAAACGCAGTTACCCATAGAGGATAACTGCGTTTTTTCGGAAAAGGCTTCTCAGGTTATGGAGGCAGCTCGAACTTATAGCCGCTGTGGGGTACCGTGCGGATGGGGTTGCCCGGCCCCATCTTCCGGCGGAGCTGGCTGATGATGTTGGCCACGGCCGCGCCGCAATGCTCCGGGAACTCGTGCCATACGGCCTCGTAGATCTGTTCCTGCGTGAAGACCCAGCCAGGGCGCCGGGCCAGGTAGGCCAGCGTAAAGAACTCCAGATGCGTGAGGTGCAGGGAGCGGCCCCGCCACTTTACCGTCTGCTTGCGCAGGTGCAGCTCCAGGCCGGGAAAGGT
>URQA01000094.1 GCA_900549885.1 uncultured Eubacteriales bacterium
CGGGGGAGAAGACGTCCAGAATTCCGCCCCGGAGGGCAAACTGTCCCGGCCCCTCCACCTGTTCACAGCGGACATAGCCCGCCTCCGTTAGATGTGCGGTCAGTTCCTCCAGGTCGGCGGTCTGCCCCACCGCCAGTACAGTGCAGGCACGCTCCAGCGCCTCCGGCGGAAGGGTGCGCTGGAGCAGGGCCTCCACGGTGGCCACCAGGCAGGGGACCTCCCCCCGGGTCAGGCGGTAGAGGAGGCGGAGCCGCCGGTGCTCCCACTGGCGGGAGGCCACGGCGGAGTCGTGGAAGAGAAATTCCCGGGCGGCCAGTAGCGTGACTTCCTCCCCGGTAAAGGCGGTCAGATCGGCGGCCAGGCGGCGGCCCTCCTCCTCATCGGCGCACACCATCACCACCGGGCAGTCCCAGTGCCGCCGGATACCCGCGGCGAAATGGGCCCGGTGGACCGGGGACAGGCCGGAAACCGCCGCCGGGGAGCGGCCCGCGTCCAAGGCGTCCAGCAGCTGCTGGAACTCCGGGACTTGGTCTAAGATGTGAAGGAGCTCCTTCATGGCAAACCTCCGAAGAAAAATAGAAAAATATGGAAGCAGATGGGCGCAAAAAGCCACAGGAAATCTTTATTTTGCCAGGTTTCGCCTGGCGGGCAAGCCTTCCCCCTTGGGGGAATGTGCCCCCACAAGGGGGCGGATGAGGGGCAGGCCCCTACAACCCCATGAGGCTGTCCCGGCCTCCGGCGGGGTACTTTCTGCTCGTGCAGAAAGTACCCAAAGACACGCTTAGGGGTGCAAATCAGGCGGGCAAAGGCCACGCCCTTATGATTTGCCCCCTAAGAACCCCCATTTTACGGGGGCCCAGGATAGGTTGTGCGTCCGTCTCTTTCCGGCGCGCAAATTGGGACGCACGAAGCGCCGCTTTCCGCTGCCGCTCCGTCGTACTGTTTTACGGTGCGGACGGTCTATCAGACAGCGCCTGATGTTTCTTTTGTTTCAACTCTCTTCTTCTGGCGGCACCGCCGACTCCCAATGGGGGCAAGTTTCATTGACCCGCCGGTCTTTGAGCATGGGATACGCACAGTGCCCATACTGGATCGCAATGTAGTCACTGGGTCCTCTCCGAACGTAGTGCTGGTAAAAGTGCTTACAGCCACCGCAAGTGTTGAGCTGTTTTGACGCATAGCCTTTCATGTTTTCATCCCCTATCCCACTATGTTATACAATGTTTAGCAATGATTGTCAAGACAAAAGATATACATTGCTATATAATGCTAAACATAGGGGGCGGTCCAGTGGAGAAAAGCGATAAGCAGATCGGGTTTCGTGTTTCAGAAGATCTGAAACGGCGGATCGAAATACAGGCGGAAAAGGAAAAACGCTCCGTCTCTAATTTGATCATCAAAGTGATGACCGAATATCTGGAACAACATGAAAATCAGGGCTGACAGCCACGTTTCGATATAAAAAAGGAATCCAAACAGAAAGGACCTCCACCAACCAGGCGGAGGTCCTTTTTCTGTTCTGTCATGCGCCAGGCGTGTCCCGTGGGCCGCAGGTGCCCTGCATCTAGTGTGCATGAGGCGCACTGTGTTAAACTGTCCGCAGCTGAACACAGCACAGGGGAGCGTCAGCGAAACGAGAAGCTGGGGGCATCCCCCTTTGTACGCCGGATGGAGAACGCTGCACCACCCTATCCTGCCCCCCCGTAATTGGGGCCCCCGCAAGAGCCCAGCGAAGCGGGTCTTGTGGGGAGAGGACGAGCAAGGAAGCGAACGCAATTTTCGCTGTCAGGCGGAAATGGAGTTGAGCGGACTTTGCGAGGACGAGAGGGTCCGGGGTTGCAGGCGCTATGGACGAAAGCGCGTCCTTGGCGCTTGAAGTTCATCCGCGCCCAACCCCCGGCGATTCTTTGGTGACTTTCTAATCGTTTAGAAAGTTACCCACCGGAGGCCCGGCTGGACCTTATGGGGTTGCAAGGGTGCCACCCTTGCTGTGGTTGTCAAAAGAAATGGGGTCGGGAAATCGCATCCCCAAAGGCGAAGCCTTTGGATAACGGGTCAAGGGCGCCAGCCCTTGTCCATTCCTATCTCCCCCGATATGGGGAGTACCCCTTGGCGCTCTTCCGTCCGCCCCGGCGGCCCAAGCGCCGCACCACCAGACGCACCACCAGCACTACAATCAGAATCAGCGCCAGCAGCACGCCCAAGGCGATCCAGGTAAACTTGTTGGGGTGTTTTAGCAGATCCACCGGATTCCAGCTGGCGTACGCCACCTTCCGGCCGTCGGTCTGGCTGTAGGCGCTGTTCACCTCGCCCCCCATGGCCTGGAGATAAGAGGCGATGGCATACCACTCCTTCACCTCGTTGCCCTCCCGGTCATGGACGATATAGTCCTCCAAATGGTTCATGTCGATGGGACTGCCGTCCTTGTCCCGGGCGGTCACGGACAGCAGGCCGAAGGAGGTATCCTCCACCGCCCCCAGCATCTGCCCACAGTACAGCCCGGTGACCACCCGGTAGAGCTGATCATCCACAATGGCCTGGGTGTTGCCGTCGGCCCGGCGCAGGGCGCTGTCCGTGACCTTGTTGAAGATCATCCGGTTGGTGTTGTAGGAATATTCCACACCGGAGCTGTACAGCCGGGCGGCGGTCATCAGGTCGGACACCGACGCATCGATCTCCATGACCGTTTTCAGGTCCGCCCCGGTGAGGTACACCGACACCAGCGGATATCCGGGCACACCGTCCGCCCCGATGCCCAGAGAGGCCGCGTTGAACACGTCAGACACGGTGACCGCCCCCTGGGGGATACTCTCCCGGATGACCCCCGAGGCGGTGAGGGCCAGGTCCACGCTCTCTCCCGTAGCCTGCTCCACCGCCCACTTATATGCGTCGGAGAACAGGTTGCCCAAAGTGGATTCGTGATGGGTGGCGTACACCTGATCCACACTATCAAAAGGATAGGGATTATCCGCCAGGACTTGGTCAAAGGTTAGTCCGAAGTCGCTGAGGTAGTTTTCCTCTACCTCCTCCTTGGCCTGCTCGATCCACCGGGCAGTGGCTGGGTCCTCCTCCAGGGATCCGTCAATGGGAATCAGTTGGTAGTCAGCCAGGGCCACAGTGCCGTCAGACTGGCGGGCCACCGTCAGCACTCCCAGATTCTTTCCGTACTCTCCGCAGGACACAATCAGGGTATCATTGACCTGGATCGGCTGGGTCAGGGTCGTATGGGTGTGACCGGAGATAATGACGTCGATGCCCTCCACCGCCTGGGCCAGCTCGTAATCTTCCCCTTTGCCCTCGCCATCCGTGCCTGAGTGGGACAGACAGATGACCATGGGCTCCACACCATTGGCCTCCAGGCAGGCGGCTGTGGCCGCGTCCACCACCTGCTGGGCGGTGGCATGGATGTCATGGAGCACCATACCCGACATGGGGGCGCACGCATCGGAATCTATCCCAGTCAGGCCGAATACGGCGTACCACACACCTCCCCGTTCCAACAGCAGATAGGAGGCCACGCCGTACTCGGCAAAAGCGTCCCACACCGCCTGGGCGTCGGCATCATAGCCCTCCTCCCCCTCCTGGGGCGGTAGGTAGTTGGCCTCTACGATGGCGGGCAGCCTCTCCCCGCTGGCCACGGCAGCCTGGAGCATATCCGCCAGCCCAGAGGCACGGTAGTCGTACTCGTGGTTTCCGAAGGTGGTGGCATCATAGCCCAGAGCGCCCATCATCCGCAATTCCAGGGCGGAGGTGGAATAGGCAGTCTGGAACAGGCTGCCCATGGAGAAATCGCCTCCATCCAGCAGCAGCGCATCCGGGTGGAGCTGCTTTTGCTGGTCGATGGCCGTCTTGAGACGGGCATAGCCGCCGTAGGTATTCCCTTCTCCGTCGTCCGTGGGCAGGAAATGGGAATGCATATCATGAGTAAATAAAATGGTTGTCTGCTCAGCGGACGCACCGTTTTCCGCCGCCAGGGCGGGCAGCAAGGCCAGCGCCGCCAGCGCCGCCAGGGGCAGGAGCAAGGCTACAATCCGGCGTGGGAACTTCATGGCAGGGCCTCCTTCACGCTTTTTCTGTACCATGGGCTTTTCGGTTTTATTTTGCCACATCTGCGTTAAAATAGCAAGCTCTGCCGAAAATTTGTCTCCATTCTCTGGCTCTCTCAATCCCACTGCCTGCCCGTTACAGCGAAAAGGCACGCGCCATTCGGCGCGTGCCTTCCTCCGCCGGCCGGCGGACTCAGTCGTGGTGGATGTGAACGTGGTTGTTGATATGATTCATACAGTAGCAATAGTACCCGTCGCACTTGGAGCAATAGCGAAACTCCATATTGGGGTCGTCGGCATCGGTAATGCCGCACACAGCGCACTTGTGGCGGTAGCCGCCGGTGGCCTTGGCCTGTTTCTGCGCCTGCTTCTGCACCCGCTTGAAGTTGACCACCTTAGGGTCCGCCCGGCGGCGGAGCACTCCCAGCTTGGCCCCCCAGAAGGGCCAGGTGAAGATAAAGTAGTTGACAAAGCTGGCCAGGGGGAGCAGTGCGCCCACCCAAGACCCGTACATCAGATTCTGGATGACGGCCACCAAAATCAGGGCCACATCGATGAGAGCCATCCACTTCATCTTAATAGGGATGACGAAGAACAGCAGCACCTGCATCTCTCCATAGAGGGTGGCGATGACCAAGAAGATGGACAGGTTGATGTAGTAGATGTCGGTGATGCCCAGGATCATGCCGGAGAGGACGGACAGCACCACCCCTGACAGGTAGAACAGGGTAAACCGGGCCGTACCCCACTCCCGTTCCAGCATCGTACCGATCCAGTAGTAAAAGTAGCAACCCAACAGCAGGAAGAAGGGGTTTCCGCTGTCGCTGGGCAGAAAGATAAAGGTCACCAGCCGCCATACCTGGCCGTGGAGGATGAGATCCCGAGAAAAGGGCAACCAGTAACTACTGAGCATCCCCCGGAAGAATAGGTCCAGAATAAACACAGCCACCTGTCCGATGACGATGTACAGCATGAGGTTGGAAATGCCAAAGCGGGGATGCTTGGCACAGAAGCGGTCGATGGGACCGTATCCGTTTCGGTAAATCAAGGGAGATGCCTCCTTAATAAGCTCTGGTCTATGATCATAACGTGCACATTATACCCCACCGGGCGGGCAAATTGTCTAACAAAGTGTAAATTTTTCCCCGCGGAGCGGCTGACTGAACCAGCATACCACAATTTTCACCACTCGTAAATAGACAAGCCCTCTCCCTTGTCCTTTTCATTGACAGCAGGAGGGCATTGGCGGTAAAATACGAAAAACACCCATTCAGAGGGGGCTCGCCATGGATTCAATCGACCGGAATATCCACGAACTGCTACGGGCCATGGGGCTGACTCGGGTCTACTGGGGCTATGACTATCTGTTCTATATTCTCCGCCGGGACCAAGATGATCCCCGGTGGCTGGCCTTAGGCAACAAACAGGTCTGTGTGGATGTGGCCCGTGCCTTTGGGACCACCCCCGCAGGGGTGGACAGCGCTCTGCGTACTGCCATCCGAATCTGCTGGCACCGCGGACCGGGAGCCCTCACCGGCCAGATGATGTCGGGCCAGCGCCCTCCGGGAGTTCGTCCCTTTCTCCTGCGGTTGAGCCAGCTGTGCCGGAACGACTGCTGGCGCGCCCGCCTGGACTGAGCTTCAGACGTTTCCCTACTACGCCCATAGTTCGTTTCCAATGGCATCGGCCGCAGTCCACCGCTCCAGCGGGCTGATGCTGGCCGAACCAAATTCCAGCACAAACCGTTCCCCTGCCCCTGTTTCCAATAGGACGGAAAGGCCATGAGCCTTTGGCTGGCCGTTTTTCTCCTTCCAGATCCATACTTGAAGGCAGGTTCCCTCTCCGTAGTCCAGCGCCAAGTCCGCCTCCCCTGCTGGAAGTCGTCTCGGCAAGCCGGTGGGAGACCAGGCACTCATCCCCCGGTAGATGGCATAGGCGTTGTCTCCGGATACCCGCACAGACTGGCCATTTCCCTCCGCCCGGAGCGTATGGTTATCATAGGCATAAATGGTGCTGTCAGACAGGGCGGATACAAACTGATAAAATTTGGGGCGGACCGACAAAACGCCAAAGACGGACAGCAACCACACTCCGATGGCCAAGACAGCCGCTGCCAGAGCAATGCCTAGGGCTATCCCCCGCCCCCGGCGGGGCCGCCGCTCTGGCCTGGATACTTTTTCGTACATATCTGACATAGGCGTTCTCCATTGCCGCACCGCAGCTTATTTTTCCAAGGCCGGCTCCGCCGCAGGCAGCCTTGCCGTCATCTGCTCCAGGAAAATCCGGTCTGTATCATAGGCGTAAGACTGTCCCTGCTGGTTTACATACCGCAGAAACAGGCCGTACTCCCGGCCGGTGGACGAGTTGACCAGCTTAACGGACCACAGCTGCAGGAAAGAGCCGTCTCCATATTCCAGCACTACATCCGGTTCCTCATCGGGGACAGCGCCCAGACGCCCTGGGCCCGCATTGGTGATAAGCCTGTATATGATATAGACATTGTCCCCGGATATCAGGGCCTCCCGGTCGTCCATCTCCGCATACAGGCAGTCATTTTCATAGGCAAAGGTCGTGCTGTCAGACAGGTCACGGAGGAAGGAGCGGAAGCGCAGTTGGTACCATCCGGCATAGACGACCAGCCCAATGACCAGCACGGCGACAGCCACACACGCCAAAATGCCGCCGGTCAGAAAAAGATTTCCCCGCAAACGGTAAAGTCCGGGGCCTTTTGTTCTGCGCACGTTCTCATACATGGCGCCCACCCTCTTTGGAGCATCATACCATATGCCGGGCATTCTGTCAAAGCTCCCGGAGAACCTCTGCCTCTGCATTCTGTCCTGTCCAGCCTTTGGTTGCACAGATCTTTTCATAGACGTATATAGCTGCCACACAAATTCTTTCTGATTCTACTTAGGAGGATACGATGAAAAAACGACTGATTCTGCTGCTCACCGGCACCATGTCCCTCTGCCTGGCCGCCTGCAGCCCGCACTCCGACAGGCTCGACGTATTCGACGTCCCGCCGGAACGGCAGAATTTTCACTGGGCGGTCGCTTCGGAGGACGCTCAAAAGGTCCCTTATTCTCTCGCGGGAGAAGCGGACGGCTGGCGCATTTTACTAGAGGTACGCACCGCCACCCCGGAGGAAAAGGAATTTCTTTTACAGACACTGGACAGCCAGCGCACCATGACAGAAGAAAACTATACCGTCCACCACACGCTGACCCGGGAGCAATATGAAGCGTTTTGTGAACAGCTACGCAAGCAGGAAGAAGACATCTCTCAAAACGACGTGTATGCCTCCGCTATGATCGGCCAGTACACCGGGGAGACGGAGATTTGCACCTCGTCGGAACAACTTGCCTATCAGATCATCGCTCAGGATGGCAGCGTAGTCCTAGCTGGAGCGCGGGATATCCAGTCGCTGACCACTCCATGGTATTCCTCCTACAACACCGTCAGCGGGGAGTATGCCCCAAATATGTTTGTCCCGCCCCTGGAAGGCGCGGTTTGCCTGTTGCAATACGAAGATGTGACGATTGAAATTCCGCTTACCCTTGCTCTGGGATGAGCCAGTTTGCCGGTCCTGTTTCCAAACTGCGGGCCGTCCATCCCGGACGAAGTCCGGCTTTCGGGAGCGAGGGGGAAAGCCCGTCACTTCTTTCACCGCGCGTATCCCCTTGCGAAAACAGCACGGCCCGGCAGATTGCCGGGCCGTGCTGTTTTTAAAATTTTGCCCCGCCGAACTCCAGCAGGGTCAACTGCTTGTTGCGCTCCGCCGTCCAGTTGATGGACCACAGGGAGGCGAACAGCAGCAGCTGGTTGCCCTTATAATCCTCCACCAGCATGGCGTCGTTGGGCAGGATGAGGTCGTCCGCCCGGAGAGGCTCGTCCCCATCGTGTTCCACCCAGCGCAGGTACTCATAGGGCAGGCCCTCCACATAGAGATCCACCCCGTACTCGTTCTTCAGCCGGTAGTCCAGCACATCGAACTGCAGCGTACCCACCACGCCCACAATGACCTCCTCCATGCCGGAGTAGGGAGTCTTGAAGATCTGAATGGCGCCCTCCTGGGCGATCTGCTCCATGCCCTTGAGAAACTGCTTGCGCTTCATGGTGTCCAAGGGGCGCACCCGGCGGAAGTGCTCTGGGGCAAAGGTGGGGATGGGGTCAAACTGGAACTTCTTGCCCGGGGCGCACAGGGTGTCCCCGATGGAGAAGATTCCCGGGTCAAACACGCCGATGATGTCCCCCGCATAGGCTTCTTCAATGATCTCCCGCTCGGCGGCCATGAGCTGCTGGGGCCGGGAGAGCTTGAGCTTCTTGCCCCCCTGGACGTGGTAGACCTCCTTATCCGCCTCAAACTTGCCGGACACCACCCGCATGAAAGCAATCCGGTCCCGGTGGGCCTTGTTCATGTTGGCCTGTATTTTAAAGACAAAAGCGGAAAAGTCGTCGTCAAAGGAGTCGATGAGCAGCTCCCCGGCCTTTCTGGGCAGGGGCGGCGTGGTCATGCGGAGAAAGTCCTCCAGGAAAGGCTCTACCCCGAAGTTGGTCAGGGCGGAGCCAAAGAACACCGGAGAGAGCTTACCGTGGCGCACCCGGTCCATGTCAAATTCGCAGGAAGCGCCGTCCAGCAGCTCCACCTCGTCGGCCAGCTGATCCCGCTTGGCCTGGCCAATGAGGTTGGCTAGCTCCGGGTCGTCCAGCTCCACCTCGGTGGCGATGGCCGCCTTGGCGTTGGTGTTGGAGGTGAAGTGGATGATCTTCCGGCGCTGGCGGTCGTACACGCCCTGGAACTCTTTCCCGCAGCCGATGGGCCAGTTGACGGCGTAGGTGTCGATCCCCAGCTCCTTTTCCAGTTCCTGGCACAGTTCAAAGGGGTCCCGGGCCTCCCGGTCCATCTTGTTGATGAAGGTGAAGATGGGGATGTCCCGCAGGGCGCACACCTTAAACAGCTTCCGGGTCTGGGCCTCCACGCCCTTGGCCGCATCAATGACCATGACCGCGGAATCCGCCGCCATCAGGGTGCGGTAGGTGTCCTCGGAAAAATCCTGGTGGCCCGGAGTGTCCAGAATATTGATGCAGAACCCTTCGTACTGGAACTGCATCACCGAAGAGGTGACGGAAATGCCCCTCTGCTTTTCAATCTCCATCCAGTCTGAGGTGGCGGCCCGGGCATTTTTTTTGCCCTTGACCACTCCGGCCTGGGCGATGGCTCCCCCGTAGAGCAAGAATTTTTCCGTCAGTGTGGTCTTGCCCGCGTCTGGGTGGGAGATGATGGCAAAGGTTCTTCTCCGATTGATTTCAGCTTCATATTTTGACAAGGAGATCCCTCCATTTAAGATAAATCATAATGTTTCCCGCTCCATTCAATGGCTTCTCATCACATGGGATATCCTCCAAACCAAAACAAAGTCTAAATAAAATGGCAAATTATTATACCACTTTCTGTGTGGAATAGCAAGGCCCCTCCCCCCTGCCCCGGGACGGGGTCTTTCCGCCCCCACCCCGCCTCCCCTGGAACCAAATGGCGCGTCCAAGCATAAAAGTAGTCAGGGCCGCTACCCGCCCTGCGGGCATACGGCCCGCCCCCCCC
>URQA01000095.1 GCA_900549885.1 uncultured Eubacteriales bacterium
TGTCCGCCCGCCTTTTCTCAGGCCGGCGATCCTGCCGCTCCCCGCCAAGATCAGAGTAGCTCCACCCCGCCGGGGATGTCTTTGAACTGGATGCCCATGGCGTTCAACTCGGCCCGGATGCGGTCGGCCTCGGCGTAGTTTTTCGCCTTCTTGGCCTCATCCCGCTGGTGGAACAGAGCGGTGATCTGGTCATTCACTCGTCCCTGGGCATTCTGAATGAGGAAGTCGCCCGTCACCTGAGCGGTGAGCTGGGCCGCCGCCTGGAGCTTCTCCCGCTCCGCGGCGGCTTTCTCCAGCAGAGAGAGAGACAGCACCTGGTCAAAATCGGCCAGGATGGCCAGCCGGGTTGCGTCGCCAGTCTTGGCCTTCAACGCGTCGTACAGCAGGGTGATCCCCTGGGCGGTGTTCAAATCGTTGCCCACCTGCTGGATGAATTTCTCCCGGTACTCCTTCACCACAGTCTCGTCCACCCCGCCGTCTCCCGGTTTCAGGGCGGCGATTTTTTTCACCAGCTTCTGGTAAGCAGTGGCGGCGTTGGCCAAGTTCTCCCAGGAGAATACCAGTGCCTTGCGGTAGTGGCTCTGGAGGCAGAAGAAGCGGTAGGCCAGGGGATCGTACCCCTTCTCCCGAAGCAGAGAGACGGTGAGGAACTCCCCTTTGCTCTTGCTCATCTTGCCGGAGTTGGTGTTCAGATGGTGGACATGGAACCATTGCTTGCACCAGGGGTGGCCCAGATAGGCCTCCGACTGGGCGATCTCGTTGGTATGGTGGGGAAAGGCGTTGTCGATGCCGCCGCAGTGCAGGTCCAGATACTCCCCGTTGTACTTCATGGAGATACAGGAGCACTCAATGTGCCAGCCGGGATAGCCTACCCCCCAGGGAGAATCCCACTTGAGAGCCTGGTCCTCGAACTTGGACTTGGTAAACCAGAGGACGAAGTCGTTCTTGTTGCGCTTGTTCCGGTCCTCCTCCACACCCTCCCGGACGCCCACGGCCAGGTCCTCCTCGTCATGGGCGTTGAACACATAGTAATGGGGCAGCTTGGCGGTGTCAAAGTACACATTGCCCCCGGCAAAGTAGGCGTAGCCCTTTTCCATCAGCCCGGAGACCGTCTTGATATAGTCCTCGATCATCCCCGTGGCAGGCTGGACCACGTCGGGGGTCTTGATGTTGAGGTCCTTGCAGTCCGCAAAAAAAGCGTCGGTATAGAACTGGGCGATCTCCATGACCGATTTGTGCTCCCGCCGGGCGCCCTTGAGCATCTTGTCCTCGCCGGTGTCAGCGTCGGAGGCCAGGTGCCCCACGTCGGTGATGTTCATCACCCGGTTCACGTCATACCCCTCGTAACGCAGGTACTTTTCCAGCACGTCCTCCATAATGTAAGAGCGCAGGTTGCCGATGTGGGCATAGTGGTACACCGTAGGTCCACAGGTGTACATCTCCACCCGGCCGGGGGTATGGGTCTGAAACGGCTCCTTTTTATGCGTGGCAGAATTGTATAAATACATTGGTGGTTCCTCCTTGTCTGTCCGGCGGTCTCAGGCCTCCGGGGTGGTCTTCGGTCTCAGGGATCGCTCTCCTTTGGTCAGGAGGGCGGAGACTCCTCCTGTATCTTCTTCTCCATGAGCTTCTCCAAAAATTCTAGCCGTGACTGGATGGCTTGCAGCTCCTTCTGGACCGGATCGGTGACGTTGACCTGGTCCACCTTTTCCGCGAAGTCGGGTCTCTGTCCGGCCACCCGCACCACTCGGGCGGGGATGCCCACGGCGGTGGCGTTTTCCGGCACCTCCCCCAACACCACGGCGTTGGCGGCGATGCGGGCCCCGTCGCCCACCTTGAAGGGGCCAAGCACCTTGGCTCCTGTGGAGATAAGCACATTGCTGCCGATGGTGGGGTGGCGCTTGCCATGGTCCTTCCCCGTCCCCCCCAGGGTGACGCCGTGGTAAATGAGCACGTCGTCCCCCACCTCGGCGGTCTCTCCGATGACAATGCCCATACCGTGATCGATGACCAGGCGGCGGCCGATCTTGGCTCCGGGGTGGATCTCAATGCCGGTGCAGTGGCGGGCGATCTGGGAGTTGAGCCGGGCCAAAAAACGCAGGTTATGCCGCCACAGCCAGTGGGACACCCGATGAAAAATGACGGCGTGTACGCCGGGATAGAGCAGGAAAATCTCCAGGCGGCTGCGGGCCGCCGGGTCCCGGTCCTGATAGGCCCGGAGCAGCTCTCCTAATCGGGTCATAGTATGCCTCCTTTTCCGCACAAAAACACTTGGTTGGGAGGCATGCAAAAACCGCCCCCCATACTCCATGGTATGAGAGGCGGCAAGACCGCGGTTCCACTCTCGTTTCTCACTCAAAGGCCGTGACGTGGCCGGACGGAGGGCATCCATGTCCCCCTCGCTCCCGCTTGCATTTCACCCAAATGTTCCACGAAGGCCGCTCTCAGCCGGTGGCGGCCCCTCTCTGACGCTTTCCAGACGGGTTACTTCCTGCGTTCATCGCGATATGCTTTTGTGTTAGTATATTACCACGAAGGGGAAATGGTGTCAAGCACCGGACATGCCTGCCCTTTTCCTCCAAACGAAAAAGTTCCTGCCGTTTCGCTTCTATATCGGGTATGCATCTGTCTCCGCTTCCCGGGGTGATTGTGGAAACAGACTTCAAAAAGGAAAGGACCTGTCCAGCAGGCAGGTCCTTTCCAATGAAATTCTCTTTTCAGGTTTGCGCGGAGCCTTTTTCCCTCCGATTTAGTTCGAAGCAGTATCCAGATCCTGGTCCCCGCCCCAGATCATATTGCGGCGCAGCTCCTCGCCAACAACCTCCATCTGGTGCTTCTTCAGTTGCTGACGCTTGGAGTTGAAGAACGTGCGGCCATTCTTGTTCTCGGCGATCCACTTGCCGGCAAAAGTGCCGTCCTGGATGTCGGACAGCACGGCGCGCATCCGAGCCTTGGTCTCCTCGTGGGGGATGACCCGGGGGCCGGAGACGTACTCGCCGAACTCAGCGGTGTCGGAGATGGAGTAGTTCATGGCTGCCACGCCGCCCTTGTTGATCAGGTCGATGATCAGCTTCATCTCGTGGATGCACTCAAAGTAGGCGTTCTCCGGCTCATAGCCCGCCTCCACCAGCACCTCGAAGCCGCAGCGCATCAGGTCCACCACGCCGCCGCACAACACGGTCTGCTCACCGAACAGGTCGGTCTCCGTCTCGTCGTGGAAGGTGGTCTCCATCACGCCTGCCCGGGCGCCGCCGATGCCGGCAATGTAAGCCAGGGCAATCTGATAGGCCCGGCCGGTGGCGTCCTGCTCCACGGCCACCAGGCAGGGCACGCCCTTGCCCGCCACATAGGTGGAGCGCACGGTATGTCCTGGGCCCTTCGGAGCGGCCATGAATACGTCCACCCCGGCAGGGGGCACGATCTGCTGGTAGCGGATATTGAAGCCGTGGGCAAAGGCCAGGGCCTTCCCCTCGGTCATATAGGGGGCGATATCCTTCTTATAGACCTCAGCCTGGACCTCGTCATTGATGAGCATCATCACAATGTCTGCCCACTTCGCGGCCTCGGGCACGGTTTTGACTGTCAGACCGGCGGCCTCGGCGTTGGCCCAGTTCCTGGACCCTTCCCGCAGGCCAACACACACATCGCAGCCGGAATCCTTCAGGTTGAGGGCGTGGGCGTGGCCCTGAGAGCCGTAGCCGATGATGGCGATTTTTTTCCCTTTGAGGTAGCTCAGGTCGCAGTCCTTTTCATAGTACATCTTTGCCATAATAAAACAACTCCTTAAAAAATAAAGTGAGAAACTTATAAAACCCCACAGCCTAAGGCTGCCCATCCTGCCGCAGCGCCCAGGGCCAAGGCCATCAGATGAAGGGCGAGGGTGCTTATATCCATGCCGGGAAGCACCGGCACATTGGCCAACACCCCATAGTACAGCAGCAGCCGTCCACACCACGAACCCAGCACTCGGTGGGAGGCCTCTGGCCGCAGCAGCCGCAGCGGGATAAGCAGACCAATCAGGGCAAACACTAGAGGAGAGCCGCCCACAGAATAGGCCGCGTCCGGCGCCAGCAGCAGGAGAAAAGCCGCCTGCGCCCCGCAGCCTGCCGCCAGCGCAAACAGCAACAACTTGCCCGAGCCCAGAATGGGCATAAGCACCCGACAGGCCCAGTACATGGCCATACAGTTGACCGCTAAATGGAGAAATCCGGAGTGAAGCAGCAGGCCGGAAAAAAGCCGGTAATACTGTCCGTTGAGCGCATGGATTCCCTGTCCAGCCAGCGTCCCAGAAACGTCAAGGGACAAATCCAGGCAAAAGCATACAGTCCATACTGCCACAACAGCCCAGGCGGCCCAAGGCCGCCCCCTGCTATTCTCGCTCATAGCAGGTTTTTGCCCAATACAAACTCGCCGGTTTCCTTGTTGTCCTCGTTATCACTAATGGTGGCTCTGCCCCGTTCCAACGCCACCATGCCGGTGCGCACCAGCTCCAGAATTCCAAACTCCTCTAGAAGCTTTTCCAGTGCATTGTCCTTGGACTCTTCCCCGATGATCGCCAAGGTCAGGGTGGAGGTGGATACATCAATAATGGATGCCCGGAAGATGTTGGCGATCTGAATGACCTCGTTTCGCACTTCCCGGCTCTCCGCCTTAACCTTAATGAGCACCAGCTCCCGCCGGATAGATGAGTCCGGTGGCAGCAGCCGCACAGAATAGACGGTGAACTGTTTGCGCAACTGATTGGTAATCTGCTCGATCTGTTGGTCGTCGCACAGTACCTCGATGGTGATACGGGACACCTCCGGGTCATCGGTGGTGCCTACAGCCAGGGACTCGATGTTGTATCCCTTGCGGGAGAACAGCCGGGATACCTGACTGAGCACGCCGGCGGCGTTCTCCACCAGTACGGACAGGGTATGGCGTTTATAATTGGCCGTGTTCATGCTGTTCCCTCCTTAATCCAACAGGAAATCAGTGACCGGGGTTCCGCCGTTGACCATGGGGTGAACCATGGCGTCGATGTCAATGGCGCAGTCGATCACGCATCCGGTGCCCAGCTCCAAAGCCTGCCTGAACGCCTCGGCGAATTCCGCCTGATTGGCAGCCCGGAAGCCGTGGAGTCCATAGGCCTGGGCCAGCTTGACGAAGTCGGGGCCCCGGTCCAGATCCGTCTGGGAGAACCTTTTGTCATAAATCAGGTTCTGCCATTGGCGAACCATGCCCAAAGTCCGATTATCAAAAATGACGGTGATCACCGGGATATTGTAGTATTCCTCTGTAGCCAGCTCATGGCAGTTCATGCGGAAGCATCCGTCTCCGGTACAGTGGACCACCACCTTGTCCGGATTGCCCACCTTGGCCCCCATCGCCGCCCCCAGGCCGAAGCCCATGGTGCCGAACCCGCCGCTGGTGAGCAACTGGCCGGGCCGGGAGAAGTGATAGTATTGGCAGGACCACATCTGATGCTGCCCCACATCCGTGGCGATAATAGCGTCTCCGCCGGTAAGCTCCTGGATGGTTTCCAAAATCTCGTGGGGATGCAGGATATCGTCCTTTTTCAGTGGGATCTCCTTGCGGGCGAACACCTGGGCCTTCCACTCAGAATGGTCATGCTTGGGCAGTTTCTCATTGAGCAGCTCCAGCACCCGCCGGGCGTCTCCGATGATGTGGTGGTAGGTGAGCACGTTTTTGTCAATCTCCGCCCGGTCAATGTCGATATGTACGATCTTGGCATTTCTGGCAAAGGTGGCCGGATCGGTGGCTACCCGGTCAGAGAAGCGGCAGCCGATGGCGATGAGCAGGTCGCACTCGGCAGTGGCCATGTTGGAGGCGTGGGAACCGTGCATGCCCACCATGCCGGTGAACAGGGGATGGTCCCCTGGGCAGGCCCCTCCGCCCATGATGGTGGAACCCACTGGGGCGTCCAGCGTCTCGATGAATCGGCGGAACTCGGGCACCGCGCCTCTGGAGCGGATCACGCCGCCCCCCACCAGCACCATGGGCCGCTGGGACTGCTCGATCAGATCCAGCAGCTTGTCGATGTCTCCCTGGTCTGGCTCAGGGTTTTTCAAGTCCCGGTCCGCCCGTCGCAGCATGTTGGCCAGCCGGCCATGGCTGGCGTGCTCGGATACGGGCAGAGGCTCGTAGTCAGCCATGGCGGCAGTGGCGTTCTTGGCGATGTCCACCAACACCGGCCCCGGTCGGCCGGACCGGGCGATGGCAAAGGCTTCCCGGATGACATCAGCCAACTGCGCGGCATCTTTTACCAGGAAATTGCATTTGGTGATGGGCATGGTGATGCCGGTGATGTCCACCTCCTGAAAAGAGTCCTTTCCAATCAGATTTTCCGACACGTTGCAGGTGATAAACACCACAGGGGAGGAATCATAATAGGCTGTGGCAATGCCAGTGACCAGGTTGGTGGCACCGGGTCCGGAGGTTGCGAAGCATACTCCCACCTTTCCAGTGGACCGGGCATAACCGTCGGCGGCGTGGGACGCGCCCTGCTCGTGGCTGGTCAGGTAGTGGTGGATCTTCTCCTTATAGCCGTGAAGCTCGAATTCGTCGTAGATGTTCAGGATCGTACCGCCGGGATAGCCGAATACGGTATCTACCCCCTGCTCCAGCAGACATTCCATCACAATCTGGGACCCTCTCATCAACATTTGGATCTCTCCCTCCTTATAAACTGTTTCCCCGGACTTTACCGGGAAATAAAAACAAGCATGGTCATCGTCCTGATAGGACGAAGCCATGCTCCGTGGTACCACCTACATTTACAGGCCAATCGGTCCTGCACACTCATTGCCCGATAACGGTGGGGGCCGTTCCAGCCTACTAAACAGGAAACCGTTGTTCAGCCGGACTGCTCTCAGGTGACGTTCACCGCACCCCGTTCACGAAGGCTCACACCGGCCGCCTTCTCTCTGGGCTTGCGCAGGGGGGCTACTCGCCTGGTCAACGCATTCAACGCATTATTTGCTTTAGAGTAATAAAGCTACTATACCGTGTCGCGGGCGATTTGTCAACGGCGAACCAAATGTTTTTCAAATTTTTCTGCACTATTCCAAAGAACTGCTCTAAACGAAAAGATTTTTAGGCAAAAAGCAAAGAGGGACGATCTCTCGTCCCCCTTTGTTCTCCGGGTTCAATCGGTCACTTGCAGCCACAGTTGGTGCCATGGTCGCCCAACTGGAAGGAAGAACACTCGGTCTCCTTACAGTTGCCCACACTGTTCTGGGTGCAGCCCACCTGAATCTCATTCAGAGTGCAGGACTGGTTCTTGTGATGGGCACAGCTGGACACATTGCACTTAATGCTGGGGTTGGTTTGATCAAACATGTGTGTTTTCCTCCTCGCGTTCCATATCGGATACGAGGATAGTATGGCCTGAGCACCGATGGATTATTCTTCCAATTTTTCAACCCCGCCCTCTTGGGCCGCCCCTCCTCCTGCCTTGGCAGCAGAGTCCTCTTTGGCTTCCTCCGGCACATCCAGCACTTGGGGGATAAACTGGGGCGCAATACGGCTTCTTCCCCGGGTTTTAACATAGATAAAACCAATCGCGGAGAACACCACCGCGCCAATGAAGTTAACCAGCAGATCCTCCATGGTGTCCGCAATGCCCAGATCCAGATAACCGCCCAGCCCAAGGGGCATCTGGGATCCGTCCTCCAGCACCAGAATTACGTCCTGGATGCCTCGGACGATGACGGCTTTGGTGCCGTGGTCAGGGTCCAGGTTAACCGTAGAGATGGTGTTCAAAATGGTGTCCTTTTGCATGTCCATCAAAAAGACATGGTCCATGAAAAACTCAAAGAACTCCCAGATTACACCGATGGTCATGGAAAAGCAGAAGGCCACTACCGCCATGAAAAAGGGAGACAAATTCAGGGACACCCGCTCATTGCGGTTGAGCAGGTCCACCAGAGCAAAGCCAATAGCGGCGCACAAAAAGCCGTTCATGGTATGAAGCATGGTGTCCCAATACGGGAAGGTGATATAGAACGACTGGATTTCCCCCAAAATCTCCGCAGCAAAAATGAACAGTAGGATGACGATCTCCAGGGTATCCGGCAGGTCAATGTGAAGGCTTCGTTCCAGCACCGAGGGCAGCAGGAACAGCACCAGGGTGAGCGCGCACAACAGTACATTTTCAAAATTTCCGTTGAAAAACTGGGCCACCATCATTACAATAACCAGCACCCGCAGGGTGAAGTAGATCGTATATACCAGTTTCTTGTTGGCCACATGGCGGCCTCTGAGCAGCTTTGGCTCCTGTTCTTTTCTCATTTGGATCCCCCGTTCAAGCGGCCCCACCCGGACTCGCCGCCGGACCGGGGTCTGGTTTTAGTCTGCCCCATCGGTCCGAAGCGTATTTTTAACGCACTGGCACATATACTGGGTGGGGAGGTGAAGCAATGGACTTACGGAACAATCAGATTACGCTGGGTGAGCTGTGGGATAATCCCCGCAGCCGGGCAGTCTTTCAGCGGAAGGTACCCATGCTGGCCAAGCATCCGGTCAAGGGCGCGGCCCGCACGGTTACACTGGAACAATTGGCAGACTTTTTGGACAGTTGGGTCCCGTCTAAGCTAATCCAAGGTGTCATCCAGGACCTGCGGCAGTTGTAGCCGTGTTACATTTTTTATTCTAACGAAAATAGGCCCGGCTGTCAACTGACAGACAGCCAGGCCTATTCCTTTTTCCGCCCGTTAACGTTGAGGAACAATCTCAATCCAGTAACCGTCCGGGTCCTCGATAAAATAAATCCCCATATCTGGATTTTCAAAGCATACACATCCCATGGCCTTGTGCTTGGCCAGCGCCTCGTCATAGTCCTCTGCCGTCATCGCCAAGTGAAATTCACACTCCCCCAGGTCATAGGGCTGGGGGTGATCCTTCACCCAGGTCAATTCCAGCCGAAAATCTGTCTTGCCATCTCCCAGGTAAGTGATGACAAAGCCGCCGTCTTCTGGTGTGATCGTCTTGCCCACAGGCTCCAGGCCCAGAGCCTGTTTGTAAAAGGCCAAGCTCCGGTCCAAATCGGTCACATTAAAATTGAAGTGGTTGAACGTATACATGACAAAAGCTCCTTTTTCAGTATCACATCTGGCTGGGGAGAGGCCGGCCCTCTGCCAGCTTCCGCCCGGTGGGCGTGGCCGCCAGGCCGCCCTCCCCTGTCTCCCGCAGGGAGGCAGGCAAACAGCGGCCGATAGAGGCCATAGCGTCGATGACCTCATCGCAGGGGATGGCCCCGGCAATGCCCGCCAGCGCCATGTCCGCACAGGCCAAGGCGTTCACCGCACCCATGACATTGCGCTTGACACAGGGCACCTCCACCAGCCCGGCCACCGGGTCGCACACCAGCCCCAGCTGGTTCTTGATGGCCATGGCGCAGGCGTAGGAGAGCTTGGCGGCGGCCATGGTGACCTCTAAATTGAGGAGCGATTCCTGCTTGCGCGCAGCGGCGTGGGCCTCGCTAGCCTGGTCGCGCCGCTTTTGTGCCCTTTGGAAATAATACGCTGCGCAGGATGCGATGACGCTGGGCAGAAGGCCCAGCAGAAATGCTGTTACCTCTGTCAATACTCCCACCTCGCCTTCGTTCCCCGCACGTCGACATGGACGATATACT
>URQA01000096.1 GCA_900549885.1 uncultured Eubacteriales bacterium
GGCCCAATCAACACTTTTCTTCCAGTTTCTGTTACTCCGCCGATAAGCTATCCCCTCTTTTTACAGTTAATTCCAAAAATATCCCCTTTTTCTTTCAAAATCCCCTTACAGAAGGAAGGAATAAAAAATGGTCCGCTCTATCAGAGCGGACCATGTCCAAATGAAAATGATAACGTTTGGATTTACAGCGGCAAACGGCGGTTGTTGACACAGGTATCCACCATGCTACGGATGTACTGGTCATAGTTCGTGTTCAAAAGGGCGGTAAACAGAACATCAATTACATTGAGTGTGGAAATACGGCTAGACATACCCCCCAGTCGGTCCCAGCTCTCGCTGGCATCCACACACAAGGTATACAGGCTGATTCGGGCTACTGAGTTGTCAGACGATGAAGTGATGGCAACGGTGGGAACCCGATGCTTGCGTAACTCCTGGGCGACTTCTATGATGTCGTCAGTTTCCCCCGTATAGGAGATGAGAAAAGCGAGGGAACCATCTCCACAGCTTTTGGCATTCATAAGCATAGAAACCCGGTCGCAGAACGCATAGGAGGGAATTTTCAGGCGCATACACTTGAGCTGGGCATCTTGAGCCACCATATTGGACGGACCCACCCCATAGAAATCGATCCGTTGCGCCGTAGCCATGAGCTTTACCACCTGTTCCAGCACCGCGGAGTCTACGATTCGGCTGGTCTCTAAAATGGACGAGGCATTTTGATGAGATACTTTTTCCAGAATTTCTGCTACAGAGTCATACCGGTTGACCGAGGCCTGGTCGCTGTTCAGGATATCCTGGTGCATAAAGTTATCCTGGGCAGCGGACAGGCGAAGGCGAAAGTCGGTGTAGCTGTCCACGCCCAGCTTCCGGCAGAGCCGCTTGACCGTTGTGGTAGAGGTGAAGGTTTTCTCTCCCAGTTCCACGATGCCCATGCTACATACTTCCTGGTAATGCTCCAGAATATAGTCCACTACATGGCGTTCGGAGGGAGACAGATCCTTGATCTCCGCCATCTGAATCAAAATGTTTCCCATACCGACCCTCCCGCAACCGCAGACGAAAAAGCTTAGAGCTGTTCCGCCTCAAAAATACCGCGAATCTGATCTGCGATCTTTTGCTCGTCCCCGCCCTGTACGGAGACGGTGATGGTTTCTCCCTGCTTGACCTGCAGCCCCATGACGGCAAACATCCGTTTGGCGTCCGCCTGCCTTCCATTGTGGGTAATGGTGATCTGGGAATCCTGATAGGGCTTGACTGCCTTGACCACCAGGCCCACTGGCCGGGCGTGCAGGCCCATGGCGTCGTGGATGAGATAATCAAAGGATACCATTTGTGTTCCTCCTCATTGGCGCTCCAGGACCGTGGGGTCCGTTTGCGCCTCCTTAATCATAACCGCATAATAGGTATTTTGCAAGTTTTTTGCTGCGCGTTTTAGATAAACCTGCCGCATCTCGACGTTTCCAGCGAAATGATAGAGCTTTGCCAGGCGGTATTGAAGTACGCCCCGCTGAACCGGGTCTGCGGTGTCCGCCGCCTGGGCGCGTAGGGCGGGAATCAGACTGGTATCCCGTTCTACATAAACGCCGATGATTTGGTCGGCATCCGCAATCACCTTTTGGTATTGCGCCTGGCGGTCTGCTTTACTTTTGTGAAGAAAGGACACCAGAGAGTCCCGGCTGGCCCGGGCCTCATCCCACTCCCCCGTGGATACGAAGAAGGACAGTCGATCCTGGAGGAAGAGCAGCTTATCCCGGGGTTGGAGGCTCATCTGATCCAGCTGAGCGATAATTTGACGGATCATCTGGTTGTTGCCAAGCTTCATATAGCCCTCCAGCCGATACAGAAGCAGCACGCTTTTGCGAAAAACCAGCTTGAGTCTCCGGTTGTGCTCCAGCCGTTCCAGATAGAGCGCCACATCCTGCTGGTATAAGCGGCGCAGTTCCTTCTCGGCCTGGGTGCGCAAGGCGGAGAGCAGACGCAGGGCCAGAAAGATCAGCGCCATCATGACGAGGGTCAGCGCCAACGGCAACCAGTCCACGCCGGATGCTTGGAGCTGGACTGAGGACAGGGGCACGTTCATAACCTCACTCCTTCGGCGGGTACATCAGAATGGTTTCCCGAGCCACGCTGCAAGCCAACTCGGCCAGTTCATGAGCGGGCAGTTCCAGATTAAAGGAGAGTTCGGAATAGGCGGAGGTGTTAATTCCAGCCACTACCGCCCAGGCGGGGTGGCTGGTGCACAGCACCGCCGCAGTCCGGAAGGGAGAGCCTCCCGCTAGATCACAGGCGAACAGCACCTCTTCCTCCGGGCTGAACTGGGCTAAGACCTGATCCAGATGGTCTTGAAGGATATCAAGAGAGTCCTCTTCATTAAAATCTACAAAATAAAAGCCCTCCAGCTCCCCCACAAGCATGGCCAGATTACGGCGCATGGCGGTAGCATAGCCGCCATGTCCGGTGACGATGACCTTAGACATTTTGATGACGCTCCTCTCAGTAGTTCCTATAAAATAAGGGCCGCATGATGTCCCTTGCTTTTGGGACTCATGTGGGCCCTGCGCGCTGTCTGGCAAAAGGCCCATAGGAGGGAGCGGAACGCTCCCTCCTATGGGGCGGGCATATCACATGTTGGAGTTGTCAAACACCAAGCGACGGTAGTCCGCGTACACCTCATGCATATACTCTTTAGGAACTTCGGTGACGTTGGGGGAGACAAAAATGTACATCTTGTGGCCCAGTTTCTCCAGCCGCAGAGCGGTCTCGGAGGCGATGGACTGGGCGATGGTGATGACTGCCACCGTAGAGGAGGCACCTACTTTCTGATGATAACCGGGAATGGCAACCAGCGCGTCCTCCAGCGGGCAGCAGTTGTCAATGAGAATGTCCGCCACGTCGCCCAGCTTGTTGCCGGAGGAGTGGGTGGCGGTGGCCTTCTGGTAGTTCTCACCACTGGTGATGGCAATAACCTTCAGGCCCCGCTCCTTGGCGTACATAGCAGCCTCAATGGGGGCGGCATTCAACCCGCCGTGGGAAAAGACGATCATGACTTCCCCCTCCTGGAAGTTGTAGCTTTGGAGGAAGTTGGCAATATAGCCCTCTTGCCGCTCAATCCACAGCAGTTCACGGGCGCCGCCGGGGCCGATGACGTTGTTCCACATCAGGCGGGGATCCATGACAGGATGCCAGCCCACTACGCCGCCGTAGCGGGGGAATACATCCTGGACCGGGAGCACGCTGTGTCCGCTGCCAAACAGGTGGACCAGCTTGCCGGAGTGGATGGTGGCGGCGCACAGGTCGGCCGCGGCTTGGATGTTTTCGGATTGCTCTTTGTCGATTTTCTCAATGACCTGCATGATCTTGGTCAGATATTCGAGCTGAGCCATTGTGTTACTCCTCCTTTGGATGGGTAAAAGGTTATAATTTTATCATGTGCCTGCCGCATTAAACGTAGGCGCCGATAACAGGAATATAGCCGATAGCAGTAAGCGCAGCGGCCAAAACTAGAATCAGACCCATGATAGCCAAGGGGGTCCAATGCTTTTTGGAGTACAGACGGTACACACCCAGAGTCAGGGCCAAGGGAACGATGTTCGGAAATACCGTATTGAGCAGATTGTCCAGATTAAACACGGTGATGGTTCCATCCACATAGGCACCAGTGGCCTCATCAAAGACCTGGGCAGCGGTTTTAATGTCAATGTTCAGGGTGCAAGTGACGAAACTGGCGGTTAAGGCACCCACCATGATTAAGCCTAGAATGGAAATGGCCTGCATAATGCGGTCTAGTTGACCCGATGCCATGAATCGCTGAACACCTTCCAGTCCGGCCTTGTAGCCCAAGGTGAACAGCTTCCAGCTCATCAGATAAGTACCAATTGGATAGACAATAATATAAATCACGGGACCGACCCAAGGCGCCGTAGTCAGAGCGCTGGCCACAGATAGGCAGATGGTAAGCAATAGGGGGATAATCGTAGCAACCCAGAGAGAATCGCCGATAGCAGAGGTGGGGCCGATCAGGGCTACTTTGGCCTCCTGGATGGCTTCCGCAGTACCATTACCGTTGGCCAACTGCTCTTCCATACCGATGGCAATACCGTTGCAAATAGATCCAACTTGAGCTTCCGTATTGAACAGGGTGATATGGCGCTGAAGGGCGGCTGCCCGATCTTCTTTGGTGTCGTACAGTTCCTCAATGACCGGGGCCATAGCCTGACCGAAGGCCATACCAAGCATGGTTTCCGCCTGTTGAGAGCAGCCATTCCAGAAGAACCAGTTGAGGAATGACTTACGAAGGGTTTTCTTACTGACAGACTTCATGTTAGGCGACCTCCTCTCTGCTATTGCTCATGATGAAGTAACTAATGACGGCAATAATAGCGGCCACTACAGCCACGGCCATAGTGCTCAGGCCAAAGTAAGTGACTAGCACGAAGCCGCCCAGGAAGATGGCCCAGTGAACCCCTTTCTTTACCAGGAAGGACAGGATGATACCCATTCCAAGAGCAGCCATCATGGAGCCAAATGCGGAGATACCAGTCGTGAACCAGGCGGGAATGGCAATACCACCGGCATCGCCGGCTACCCGAATGGCAGTCAACACGATAACAGCAGGGACGAATCGGCACAGGAAACCGATAATTTGTCCGCCGATGATGTTGGGCATCCACATTTTCTTAGTTTCGCCGGATTCGGCAATTTTGTTGGCCCAGCGATTGACAAACACGTCCAGAGCGTAGTGAACGTTCCACATGGTTCCGCCCACCATGCCGCCCACACCGGCGCCGGTAAAGGCCAAGCCCACTAGGGCGGCCTCATCGCCCACAGTACCCTTCAGGGCGATTGCCATGGCAGTGCCAATATAGGTGGCATAGGACAAGTCCCAGGAGACCGCGCCACCTGGCGTGACGTTGGCCAGGTAAGCGATTTGGAGTGGGATGCCTACCAGCATGGCTGTAGACATATCGCCCATAATGAGTCCTACTACAAAGGCGGCAATCAGGGGGCGTCCCACGCAATACCAGCCTAGGGTATTGCCGACAATGGACCCGATTGCGCCCAAGTAGATGAACAGGGCGATGAGGATCACTTGCAACGTGTTCATAGACTTTTTCCCTCCATAACTCTTTTTTATTTCCAGGGGTCTCCCCCCAAAGAAACCGGATTACTTGAGTTTGATGCTCCGGCGCAACTCCGGCCAATCCCGAGCTGGGTAATTGGGAATCGTCTGATAAATCAGCTTTACACCGTCAGCGGCAATATCATCAAACAGACGAATGTCCTCTTCACTGGCAAAAAAGACGCTGCCGCCGCCTTTTGTCAGGTTGAACTTCGCCCCGGGACGCTTTGCTGCATTGCCGATAATAACGATTTCGCAACGCTTTAGCTCCTCCCGAAAATGAGTCAGGTCTTGGGGGAAGCGGGTGACAAACAGTCGGTTGCAGTCTGAAGGCTGGGCAAATAGTTCCTTAGCCTGTGCCATCGTTACCACGCAGGATTTGTACTGCTTGGGCACCCCCATGAGCATGATGGACTGTAGCATGCTATTGCCAGCCAGCGTATCGTCAATGGCAATAATCTCCTGGATATTCAGATGGCTACACCAAGCTGTCACAATTTGGCCATGAATTAGGCGGTCGTCGATCCGAAAATAATTTTGTCCCATAGCAGATTCACCCTTTCCGGCGGAAAAGTCCGCCTGTTCCATTTCGCCTTATATTTTAGCAGACCTCATTTCAAGGGGCAATGCTTTGACTGATTGCGTCAATAATTAACATGGCCAAGGGGGAGAGATGGTTGACCTTTTGTGAAAATGTGATAAAATTAATTGTACGGTATAGAAAAGTATCACTTAGCCATGCTGGGGAGGGAGACCCTATTATGAAAAAGATTTCCTTGGCTGCGCCAGCGGTCCGTTTCGGCTGTGTCTTGGGGGATGTTCTGATTGCGGGGGCCGCAATGTTCTGGCTGACGCTGGCGTTTTCATGGTGGGCCTTGCTGGTCGTAGCGTTGGCAGGACTCCTGATTGGATTTTATAATGTTCAGGTGTTTCGCTCTGTCGTTTTCGTGGACCCAGGGGCTAAAACGGTCACGCTACGGGGGATTCAAGCTCGGACAGACCAAGTGGCTGGGGCATCTAAGGTTTACACACGAGAGGTATTGGTTAACGGTCAGACCACTCGGGTTATTGTAATAGAGGGAGAGGACCATTCCCAGTTGTCCATCATTTCGACACTGAACACCATCAATCATGGCTATGCCAGTGAAATTGCGGCCCGGGAAGTAGCCGGTGCACTGGGCGTGCAGTTTTGCCCCTCTATCTCTCCACATCTATATGACAGAAAGGCCCGTCGGCAGTACCGACAGGAAAATAACCATAGGGAAATGCATGAAAGGACAGATCAGAAGCCAGTAACTCCTGGTGTCCGAGTCAACTACGATGAGGAGGACGACGATCCAAATCAATAAAAAGACGTAGGGGAACGATTCCGTTCCCCTACGTCTTTCATTTTGCGATCAATAATGGGGTCAAGCCAGGCCCAACTGCTCGATCAGATCGGCCACCGCCCCGTCATTATTGGAACAAGTGATGAGCTGGCAGATCTCTTGGATGCCTTGGGCGGCGTTGGATGGACAGGCGGCAATGTCGGCCTGCCGCAGCATAGACTCATCGTTAAAGTAGTCGCCGATACAAACCAGCGTCCGTTTTTCCAGCCCGGCGGCGGCCAGGGCCTGCCGAATCCCTACTCCCTTGCTGACGGTGTGGTCCACCATTTCCAGATAGCGGGGGCCGGACTGAGCGCCAGTCACCAATTCCGCGCCGGGCAGGGCAGCTACCTCATGCTTTAGAGCCTCCATATCTCCGCCTTCGGCCAGGATGTACACCACCTTGACATAGTCTCCGGATAAAAAATCCTCGATGGACATACGGGGGCGGGGCCAGTCATTGAGTTGGTCGTCCCGGGCTGGGTCGCCGCTGACGATCTGCCAAATGCGCGTCTCGTCGGCGGCTACAATCCATACCTCCGGGTGGGTGAGAAAATAAGACACGCAGGCACACTTATAATCCGCAGGCAGGCAGGTTTTGCGTAGCACCTGCTGTTCCGCCGGATCATAGATAACGGAACCGTTGCCGCACACCAGGGGGGCGTGGAACGCCACACCCGGAAAAAGCTGGAGAATACCAGGCGCCTGTCGGCCGCTGGCCACAGAGAACAGACCGCCCGCAGACACAAAGGCCCGAATGCGCGCGAGATTCCGCTCCGGCACCACAGGGCCCAAACTCCAGTCGGTGAGGGCAGTGCCGTCCATATCAGTATAAATGATGACATCTGTTGCTTTCATAAGCCGTATTATATCCCGAGACGTCCGGAATGTCTATCCTGGGGGCTTGACCGATTGCGTTAAAATTTGCCGGCGGCAAGCCATTGAAGCTTACGCTGTTCTGTGATATACACAATAGAGAGAGAAAAGAAACCCCTCAGTTTATGAAAAATGATTGGAGGAACTGCATATGTTAAAGGGAATTGCCGCCTCAACCGGTGTGGCCATTGCCGAGCTGTTTTATCTGAGAGAACCGGATCTGACAGTTGCTCCGGATATGGAATGTGATCCGGTGGCCGAGCGGGCGCGGTATAATGCCGCGGCGGCCCAGGCGCTGTCCCAATTGGATGCGTTGTATGACCAGGCATGCCAGACGGATGAACAGACCGCCCAAGTGTTTGATATCCACCGGATGATGCTGGACGATCCGGACTTCTATGAGGGGGTATCCGGCGCGCTGGACCAAGGGGCCAGCGCCGAGTGGGCGGTCCAGCAGACAGCTGACGGCCTGGCGGCGATGTTTGAGGCTATGGAGGGGGACGAGTATATGCAGGCCCGGGCCGCCGACGTGCGGGACGTGGCCGGGCGGCTCATCCGCATCCTCAAGGGGGTGCGGGACACGGTCATGGAGGTAGACCATCCGGTGATCGTGGCAGCCGCCGACCTGCTGCCCAGCCAGACGGTCCAGCTGGACAAGGCGAAGGTGGCGGGGTTCCTCACCAAATATGGTTCCTCGACCTCTCACTCCGTAATTCTGGCCCGCACCTTGGGTATTCCCTGCGTGGTGGGCATGGGGGAGGATTTTGACCGTCTGCCCCCTTCCGGCACGGCAGCCATGGACGGTTCCACCGGAGAGGTGGTCCCGCATCCGGCTGGGGCGGTTCTGGCGGATTTTCAGGCCAGGCGGGAGGCCTATCTGGCGGACCAGGCGGCGCTGAAAGAATACCGGGACCGGGAAGCGGTGACTTCCGCCGGACACAAGGTCCTGGTGTGTGCCAACATCGGGGGCCTGGAGGACGTCGATGCCGTCACCGCCTATGGAGGAGATGGGGTGGGCCTACTGCGCAGTGAGTTCATCTACCTCAACAGCCCGGATTTCCCAACTGAGGAGGAGCAGTTCCAGATCTACAAGCAGGTGCTGGAACGGCTGGCACCCCGTCCGGTGGTGGTGCGCACCCTGGATCTGGGCAGCGACAAGCAGGCCCCCTATTTCGGCATCGGGAACGAGGAAAATCCAGCTATGGGCTATCGGGCCATCCGCATCTGCCTGAAGGAGCCCCATATCTTCCGAACCCAGCTGCGGGCGTTGCTGCGGGCTTCAGTGTACGGCAGGCTTAATATTATGTTTCCTATGATCACTCAGCTGGAACAGGTGCGGCAGATTAAACAGATGATTGCTCAGCTTCAGAGAGAGCTGACGGCCGAGAAAGTGCCGTTCCGTTCGGATATCCAGTACGGCATCATGGTGGAGACTCCGGCTGCTGCTGTCATGAGCGACGTTTTGGCCGAAGAGGTGGATTTCTTCTCGATTGGCACCAATGACCTAACCCAGTACACTATGGCCGCCGACCGAATGAACGCCCAGGTCAGCGACCTGTTCGACCCCGCCGACCCAGCGGTGCTGCGGCTGATCGAACTGACGGCCAAAAATGCCCATGCCGCCGGTATCTGGGTCGGTATCTGTGGCGAGTCGGCAGCTAACACCGCCCTAACAGACTTCTATATGTCCGTGGGCATTGATGAGCTGTCCGTCTCCCCTGCTTCCGTCCCTGCGGTGAAGCGGGCGATAATCAAGTGTTGACCACCTTCATGGGAAAGGAAAAAGCGCCTGTCCGACGACAGTATCGGACAGGCGCTTTTGCGGTCACTTGTTCAGCAAGGCCATGAACTCCTCGCCGGTGATGGTCTCCTTTTCCAAAAGATACTCGGCCAGGGCATGGAGCTTGTCCTGGTTGTCCCGGAGCAGGCCGGCGGCCTTCTGGTGGGCGGCCTTGACGGTGTCCACCACCAGCGCGTCGATCCGGGAGGCGGTCTCGGCGGCGCAGGCCAGGGAGGTGTCGCCCCCCAGGTACTGGTTAGTCACCGCCTCCAGGGCCACCATGTCGAACTCGCCGGTCATACCGTAGCGGGTAATCATGGCCCGGGCCAGCTTGGTGGCCTGCTCAATGTCGTTGGAGGCGCCG
>URQA01000097.1 GCA_900549885.1 uncultured Eubacteriales bacterium
GGGGGGCGTTGCGCCAGCGCAGCTCCCGACCGGACCAGGGGTTGACGGCGCAGTGCCACAGCTCGGGGATGGGGCGCGCGTCCGGGTCGGAGGCCAGGGGGTTGAAGCAGGAGCAGCGCAGGCAGGGGGCGATCTCATCCTCCCGGCCCTGGAGGGTCTTGTTGACAAAAGCAGGGTCGGCAAATTGCTGGCGGCCCAGAGCCACGAAATCGCACTTGCCGGAGGCGATGGCCTCTTCAATCTGGTCCGGCCCGTTGAAGCCGCCCACCGCCACCACGGGCACATGGACGTGCTTCTTGATGGCCTCGGCCAGGTCCAGGTTACAGCCGTGGGCGTCGAACATGGAGGAAAAGGCCTTGGTGTTCACGTGATCTTGGTACACGCCAGAGGTAACGTGGATGAGGTCTACATAGTCCTGGATAATCTGGGCAAACTCGATGCCGTCCTCCAAGGTCATGCCGCCCTCGATGCGCTCGGAACCGGACATACGGTACTCAATGAGGAAGTCGTCGCCGCACACCTCTTTGATCTTCTTGCACACCATGATGGGGAACCGGGCACGGTTGGCCATGGAGCCGCCGAACTCATCGGTGCGGTGGTTGAACCGCGGGGAAATAAACTGGTTCAGAAGCCAGCCGTGGCCGCCGTGGAGGTTGACCATGTTGAAGCCCAGGGCCTTGCAGTTCCAGGCCGCCTCTGCCCATTGGGCGGCGGTCTTTTCCATCATCTCCACGGTCATCTCCTCCACCTGGACCCCGTCCTCCCGGACGAAAGCGGAGGGACCGATGGGATTCTTGTGGCCGGGGATGGCGTCGGGGTGGTTCATGGCGCCCACGTGGTTGAGCTGGATGGAGGCCACCGCCCCGTGGGCCTTGATGGCCTCGGTGAGGGTCATGATGGACTCCATGTGAAAAGTGGTCATGGGGTTGGACCACACGTCCAGGCCGTGTTCATGCCGCCAGGCGTACTCATGGTCGATGAAGGACTCGGTCACCGTCACCTCGGCAAAGCCGCCCCGAGCCTTGGTCTCGTAGGCATCGATACCCTCCGGGGTGGGGTAGCCGTGGTCCACAATGCGGTTTGCGGTGATGGGAGAGGCAAACACGCGGTTTTTGAACGTTACGCCCTTGATGGTCATGGGGGCAAACATATGGGGATATTTCGTGCAGCTCACAATCATCATCCTTTCCAGATCAGTTTAAAGCGATCCATAGAAAAAGGCCGCCCGGATGAGCCGGACGGCCTTTCATTCGGTATTTACACTTTAACATACCCGGTGCTGGTTGTAAATAACGCACATGAAAGTCAGGGGCATACCTCCAGGTAAGTGCCTGCCTTCACCGTTTCTGGGGCGCCTCCATGATATCCGGGTCCATAGTGCGGTAGCCGTGCCACATCTCGCCCAGCGGGTCAATGTCCAGGCCGCATTCCCGCATCTGGTGCCATCCCCAGTCATAGATGGCATCCAGCAGGGCGCACAGGGACTTGCCCGCAGGGGTTAGGTGGTACTCCACCCGGATGGGGGTCTCGGGATACACCGTCCGGGTGATGATGCCGTCCTCCTCCAGCTCCCGCAGGTTCTGCGCCAGCACTTTTTCCGAGATGGGCAGCTGCCGGGTAAAACGGGAGAAACGGGTACAGTCGTTGTCAAACTGGATGGCGTGGATAATCCGGGGTTTCCAACGGTTGAAGAACACCCGCCGGCAATAGTCATAGCAATCCTCGCCAAAGGGCAGGGTCTTTCCATCCCAGCAATCCTGTTTTTCCCCCATATCTTCGCCCCCTTTGAATGCAGGATATCATATTTTCGTTCTATTCGCAAGCAATGGTTAAATAAAGCTTGCTGCATGTATTTGCAAAATGCAGAGTTCCCCCGTCAGCAGGCGGAGGATCTCTGTTCTCTGATTTATACCAACTGGCCGATTGACATCTCCGCTGCGTTGCATGGTCGAGGCGAAGTTCACTTCACTCCATTTCCCGCTGCAGAGAAAATTCTGCCCGCTCTCTTGCCTCTCCTCTCCCCAGGAAAGGCTCCGTCTTTCCCGGGGCCCCCACATCCACCGCAGCGACGCAAAAATCCCCCGTCTATTGACGGGGGATGTCTGCTCTCTTATTTACACCAGCTGGATGATCGCCATCTCCGCTGCATCGCCGCGGCGGGGGCCCATCTTCAGCACCCGAGTGTAGCCGCCGTTGCGGTCTGCATACTTGGGGCCGATCTGGTCGAACAGCTTCTTAGCCACATCCTCCTTGGTCAGGTAGGACAGGGCCTGCCGATAGGCGGCCAGGTTGTTCTTCTTGGCCAAGGTAATCATCTTCTCGGCCATGGGAGCGACCTCCTTCGCGCGGGCGTAGGTGGTCTTGATCTGACCATTCTCCAGCAGGTAAGTGGTCATGGCGCGCAGCATGGCGCGGCGCTGGTCGCTGGGCTTGCCCAGCTTGCGGTTGGTAGCCATAGTAAACTCTCCTTCGACCTCGCGTGGCGAGATCCTGTTAAATTCGTTCCGGCACCCCCAAAAAGAGGGACAATCCGTGGACGGGATGGAACGTTACATACATCCGCCCTGCCCGGCGGGGGCACAGCCACCGCACTGTGTTGGGGTCCCTACAAAAGCCCATTGAAACGAGCTTTGGGATGAGAAGAGGCGCAAGGAAGCGAACGTAGTTTTCGCCGTCAGGCGGAAACGCAGTTGAACGGACTTTGCGCCGACGATGTCACGCTCGGGCTGGGCGCATGGCCGGGTCGATAAGCCGTCCGACTACAGGCAAACCCGATTCGGCCCCTGGCCGCCCCTAGGCTTTGCCCATCCGCTCCCGGCTTATCTTCCCTATGCGCCTGCCCTCACGCTTCTCAGTTGTTCTCGTCGCTGGCTAAGGACAGGCCCATCATGGCCAGCTTGTTAATGACCTCTTCCAGAGACTTACGGCCCAAGTTGCGCACCTTCATCATCTCGTCCTCCGTCTTGGAGATAAGGTCCTCCACGGTGTTGATGTTTGCCCGCTTGAGGCAGTTAAAGGACCGTACGGACAAGTCCAGCTCCTCGATGGTCAGCTCCAGCACTTTGTCACGCTGTGCCTCCGCCTTCTCCACCACCGTGGACTTAGAGCCCATGGTCTCCGACAGGTCGGTGAACAGGGCGAAGTGGTCCATGAGAATGCGTGCGCCCAGAGAGACGGCGTCTCGAGCGGAGATGGTCCCATTGGTCCACACTTCCAAGGTCAGCTTATCATAGTCCGTGGCGTCGCCCACACGAGTGTTTTCCACGGTATAGTTGACCTTGCGCACAGGGGTGTAGACTGAATCTACGGGGATAACCCCGATGATGCCCTGGGTGGGCTTGTTCCGGTCTGCGGTAACATAGCCCCGTCCCTGGGACAGCGTCAGCTCCATATTCAAAGAAGCGTTGGGGCCCAGGGTGGCAATGTGGTGCTCTGGATTCAGCACCTCTACATCGCTGTCGGCCTTGATGTCGCCGGCGGTGACGACACCCTCGCCGGAGGCCTCGATGTAGACCGTTTTGACCCCTTCGCTGTGGAGTTTCGCGATGATCCCCTTGACGTTCAGCACAATTTCCGTTACATCTTCCTTGATGCCAGGAATGGTAGTAAACTCGTGCTGAACACCGGCGATCTTGATGGTGGTAACCGCGGTACCAGGCAGCGAGGACAGCAGGATGCGTCGCAATGAGTTGCCCAACGTCGTGCCATAGCCCCGTTCCAGCGGCTCTACGACATATTTGCCGTAAGAGTCATCTCCGGTATTCTCGATGCATTCGATACGCGGCTTCTGGATTTCTACCATATCGTGTTACCCTCCTTCATTCCTGTTGCAATACAGTTGACAATTGCCAATGCTCCTTGTCTGCGCGAGGGTGCCGCATTACTTGGAATACAGCTCGACGATAAGGTTGACGGACACATCGAAGTCGATGTCGTCCCGGGCGGGCATCGCCACCACTTTGCCCTCCAGAGGGGCGTTCTTGTCCTTTTCCAGCCACTTAGGCGCGGCCACGAACTTGTCATCCTCCACCAGCTTCTTGAAGCGGGCGGTGGACCGGCTCTTGTCACACACGGCGATCACATCGCCCACCTTCACCAGATAGGAGGGGATGTCCACCCGCTTGCCGTTGACCGTGTAGTGGCCGTGGTTAACCAACTGACGGGCCTCACGGCGGGTACCGGCCAGGCCCAGGCGGAACACCACGTTATCCAGGCGGCGCTCCAGCAGGGTCATCAGCTCGTCGCCGGTATTGCCCTTCATCCGGGACGCCTTTTCATAGTAGGAGTGGAACTGCTTTTCCAGCACGCCATAGATGAACTTGACCTTCTGCTTCTCGGTCAGCTGGAGCGCGTACTCACTCTTCTTGCTTCTGCGCTGGGGGCCGGGGTTGCGGTTGGACTCCCGCTTGCTGTTTCCGGTGTAACCCATCACGGCAGGAGAGATGCCCAGCGTGCGGCAGCGCTTCACGATGGGCTGCATATTCTTTGCCATATCGCTAATTCCTCCTTACTTGCAATTACACGCGGCGGCGCTTGGGCGGGCGGCAGCCGTTGTGGGGGACAGGAGTGACGTCTTTGATCAGGGTGACCTCTAGACCTACAGCCTGGAGCGCCCGGATAGCGGCCTCACGGCCCTGGCCGGGACCCTTGACATACACTTCCACGCTCTTCAGCCCGCACTGCTCGATGGCGGCGTTGGCGGCCGTCTCAGCGGCGGTCTGGGCCGCGAAGGGGGTGGACTTGCGGGAACCCCGGAAGCCCATCTCACCGGAGGAAGCCCAGGACAGGGCGTTACCCTGCATATCGGTGACAGTGATCATGGTGTTGTTGAACGAGGAGCGGATATGCACCTGACCCTTTTCAATGTTCTTGCGCTCACGACGGCGCTTGATTACCTTCTTGCCTTTAGCAGCAGCCATGTTACATTCCCCTCCTTACTTCTTCTTATTGGCCACGGTACGCTTCGGACCCTTGCGGGTGCGGGCGTTGGTCTTGGAGCGCTGGCCACGGACGGGCAGGCCCTTGCGGTGGCGGATGCCGCGGTAGCAGCCGATCTCGGTCAGGCGCTTAATGTCCATCGCCACGTTCCGGCGCAGGTCGCCCTCGACGGTGTACTCGTGGCCGATGATCTCACGCAGCTTGGCCTCCTCGGCGTCGGTGAGATCCTTCACGCGGGTATCGGGATTGATGCCCGCCTTCTCCAGAATTTTATTGGCGCTGGTGCGGCCAATGCCGTAGATGTAGGTGAGACCGATCTCCACCCGCTTATCCTTCGGCAGATCAATACCGGCAATACGTGCCATACTTCTTTTGCCCCTCCTTTAACCTTGTCTCTGCTTGTGTTTGGGGTTTTCGCAGATGACCATGACTTTGCCCTTGCGCTTGATGATCTTGCACTTCTCGCACATGGGCTTGACAGACGGTCTGACTTTCATATCGTTTAACCTCCTGTGAATGCCTGAATGGCCCCGTCGTCGTCGCGGGCTCCGTATCGTTCGCTTCCGGCCTTGGCCAAAAGCTCACTCACTCCGCCGCTCCTCCTCTCCAAACCAAACCCACTTCGCTGGGCTTTGGTTTGGGGCGGCCTTCGGCCGCTGTTCAGGGCGTCTCCCCGGGGGCAAGGCCCCTGAAAGAACGGCCCGTTCCGACTCTGGTCGTTGATACTGACAGATGCTCTATGCCGCGGACAGCCCGGAGGGCGCCCCGGCCACGGCTCACGCCGCGTTTCTTACTTGGATCTCCAGGTGATGCGCCCTCTGGTCAAGTCATAGGGCGACATCTGGACGGTCACCTTGTCACCGGGCAGAATACGGATGAAATTCATCCGCAGCTTGCCGGAGATGTGCGCCAGGATGATGTGTCCGTTTCCAATGTCCACATTGAATGTGGTGTTGGGAAGGGCTTCGGTGACGACGCCCTCCAGTTCGATCATATCGTCTTTCGCCAAAGCGTCATACCTCCATTTCGTCTCGAAAGGACGCCAGCAGCTGCCGCAGCTGCCGGTCGCGCACTGGCTGCCCCTCTCTGACTAATTCGATGGCCGGATGGTCCATCGCCCCCACGTACTCCACGTGCTTGGCGTTTTTCCGCTTGGGGGCGGCCACCCTTCTCTTTTTCCCGTCGGCCAGCAGCAGGACCCCGTCCGATGCGTCTAAGACACAAAACAGGCAGCCCTGATCCCGGCCCTGGCGGGAACGAACGATCTGCGCTCTCTCAACCCTCATGCGTCCAGTTCTCCCGGCGCGGTGAGAATCTCCGGGTCGCCTTCCGTGATGAGGATGGTGTTTTCATAGTGGGCCGCCAGAGAACCATCCGCTGTGACGGTGGTCCATTTATCCTCCAGCACCCGAACCTGCCAGCCGCCCTGACAGACCATTGGCTCTACGGCAATGGTCATGCCCGGCTGGAGACGGGGACCGTGGCCGGCAGGTCCGAAGTTGGGCACTTCTGGGGCCTCGTGGAGCTTGGTGCCCACGCCGTGGCCCACAAAGTCCCGCACCACGGAGTAGCCGTGGCGCTCCACATACTGCTGTACAGCATGGGAGATGTCGGATACCCGCTGTCCGGCCCGGGCGTGCTTGACGCCCTCCCAGAAGCTCTGCTGTGTGACTTGGATCAGCCGCAGGGCCTCTTCGCTCACCTTCCCGCAGGGAAAGGTGGCGGCGCAGTCGCCGTGGAAGCCATCGACGAAGGCGCCCACGTCTACGCTGACGATGTCACCCTCCTTGAGCACCACCTTTTTTGAGGGGATGCCGTGGATGACCACGTCGTTTACCGAGATGCAGGCGGACCCGGGGAAGCCCCCGTATCCCAGGAAGGAGGGTTTCCCTCCCTGGCTCTCGATGAACTTGCGCACCGCGGTATCTATTTCCAGGGTTGTGACGCCGGGGACTACCAGCTTTCCCGCCAAAGCGCGGGCCGCCGCGGTGATCCGTCCGGCTTTTCGCATGCAATCCAGTTCTCTGGGGGATTTCAGAGTGATGAGTTCCATATCAGATCTCCAGCGCCTTGAGCACCGCCTGGGTGGTTGCCTCGATAGTGGGCTGATTGTCCACCGGCCGCAGAATGTTCCGCCTGGCGTAAAATGCCTTGAGCGGCTCGGTTTCCGCGTGGTAGACCTCCAGCCGGCGCTTGACTGTCTCGGGCTTATCGTCATCCCGCTGCTCCAGCGCACCGCCGCACTTGTCGCACACGCCCTCCCGCTTGGGAGGAGCGTTGTGGATGTGGTAGGTGGCGCCGCAGGTGTGGCAGAACCGCCGGCCCTCCATGCGCTCCTCGATCTCCGCATCGGAGATCTCCAGAGACAGTACCTTGTCAAAGGTGATGCCCGCCTCTTCCAAGGCTTCCGCCTGGGCGATGGTACGGGGCACTCCGTCCAGAATATAGCCGTCCCGGCAGTCGCTCTGAGCTACCCGCTCCGCCACGATGCCGATGATCACATCGTCCGGGACCAGCTTGCCCGCATCCATATAGCTCTTGGCCTGGAGTCCCACGGGCGTGCCGTTCTTCACGGCCGCCCGGAGGATGTTTCCAGTTGATATGGCGGGAATACCCAACTTCTCACTGAGGACCGCCGCCTGGGTGCCCTTCCCAGCGCCCGGGGCGCCGAGCATGATCAGCTTCATGACGCTCACCCTCTTTTCTTATTCAAGGAAGCCCTTGTAGTGGCGCATCATCAGCTGAGCCTCCAGAGCCTTGGTGGTCTCCAGCGCCACGCCGACCACGATGATAATGGACGTGCCGCCGATGGCCAGACCGCTGCCGGCAGTGGAGCCGGCCGCATTCATGATGTTGCCCGTGATGGTGGGCAGCAGGGCCACAATAGCCAGATAGATGGCGCCGAACAGGGTGATACGGGAGATGACTTTGTGGAGGAAGTCGGCGGTGGGCTTACCAGGCCGGAAGCCGGGAATAAAGCCGCCGTTCTTCTTCAGGTTGTTGGCCACCTCCACTGGGTTGAACTGAATGGTGGAGTAGAAGTAGCTGAACATAATGATCAACAGGAAATACACGATGCTGTAGATCAGCCCGGTATTGTCAAAAATGTTCAGGAACGTGTTCCAGCCGCTGCCCTCCTGGGTGGCGCTAGGCACAAACATGCCGATGGTGGCGGGGATGGACGCGATGGTCTGAGCAAAGATAATGGGCAGCACGCCGGACATATTCACCTTAATGGGAATATGGCTGGACTGGCCGCCGTACATCTTCCGGCCCACTACCCGCTTGGCGTACTGCACGGGGATGCGCCGCTCGGCGTTGGTGATAAACACGATGAACACCACCAGAGCCAGCATCCCGATGACGATCAGGGGGATGAAAGCAGGATGCAGAGTATGGGCACTAGCACTATCTGCGCCATTCGCCCAGTTGGATACGCCGCCGACAATAGAGGACACCATGGTGGGGCCGCGGGAGACGATACCAGCGAACAGAATAATGGAGATCCCGTTGCCGATGCCGAACTCGGTGATCTGTTCACCCAGCCACATGACAAAGGCGGAACCGGCCACAAAAGCGGCGATGATCACGATGGCCGCCCATACGCCGTAGCCTTCAGGCACGTTGAGCATGGAGATACCGTTGTTGTTGTAGTAGTTGATCCAGGTGTAGTAGCCAAAGCCCTGGAGCAGGGCAATGCCCACGGTGGTGTAGCGGGTGATGGCCGTCAGCTTGCGCTTGCCCTCCTCGCCGCCCTCCTTCTGCATCCGCTCCAAGGCCGGGATGGCGATGGTCAGCAGCTGGATGATGATGGAGGCGTTGATATAGGGCTGGATGGACAGGGCAAACAGAGTCGCCTGGGAGAACGCGTCGCCGCTCATCACGCTCAGCAGGCCGAAAATAGTAGCCGACTGCTGCTGCATATAGTCAGACAGTGTATTCCCGTCGATAAAGGGCACCGGGATGGCGCAGCCCACCCGGAAGATGAGCAGGGCGAAGATGGTGAACAGGATCTTATTGCGCAGCTCCTGCACCTTCCACGCGTTTCTGAGGGTCTGAATCATCTCAGATCACCTCCGCCGTACCGCCTGCCTTTTCGATCTTCTCTTTGGCGGAGGCGGAGAACGCGGACGCCCGGACCGTGAGCTTTTTGGTGACCTCGCCGTTGCCCAGGATCTTGACGCCGTACTCGCACTTGGAAAGGATGCCCTTTTCCAGCAGATCGCAAACATTCACCGTGGCTCCGTCCTCAAACTTATTGAGCGCGGAGACATTGATGACTTCCAGGGGCTTGGCGAAGATGTTGTTGAAGCCCCGCTTGGGCAGCCGGCGGGCCAGGGGCATCTGGCCGCCCTCAAAACCAATGCGGACGCCGCCGCCGGAGCGGGCCTTCTGGCCCTTGTGGCCGCGGCCGGCG
>URQA01000098.1 GCA_900549885.1 uncultured Eubacteriales bacterium
ACAACACCCCCGCCAATCTAGCGGGGATGTGTGCCCTGGCCGGGCTGGACATCGTGGCCCTCACCGACCACAACACCACCGGCAACTGCGCCGCCTTCTGTGCGGCGGCGGAGCGGTACGGCCTGCTGGCCTTGCCGGGAATGGAGCTGACCACCCTAGAGGAAGCCCATATCATCTGCCTGTTTCCTGACCTGGCCTGCGCCAGCGCCTTTGATGCCATTGTACATCACCGGCTCCCCCCCATGGTCAACGACCCGGCTGTGTTCGGCCCCCAGGTCCTCATGGATGCGGACGACCGGGTGCTGGGGGAGGAGACCGCCCTGCTGGCCGGTGCCACTGGTATCGGAGTATACGAGGTGGCCGGCCTGGTCCGCTCCTTCGGCGGGACAGCCTTTCCCGCGCACATCGACCGCCCCTCTTTCTCCGTGCTGTCCAATCTGGGGCTTTGGGACCCGGCTATGGGCTTTCCCTTGGCGGAAGTATCCAAAAATTGTCCTCCGGACCTATTTGACCGCCCGGATCTGTCAGGAGTACGGCACATCACTGCCTGCGACGCCCATTATCTGGATCAAATTCCTGACGCACACCAGTATATGGCCTTGCCGGAGCGCACGCCTCAAGCGGTGCTGGCATGGTTGGCTGGTTAACTTTTTAACAAAATTGGGCATCTTATGCCATTTCCACTCTTTAGCACAGCAAAATCTTCTCGCTCTATTCTGATTGTTAGTTTGTGCTAACCAAAAAATTGTGTTAAAATCAAACAAAGTTTTGCATTTTTACCTGCTTCAGCATTGATCGGCGGTCCTACCGGGAACGCCGCCACATTTCAAAGAGGAGGAACCCATATGCCTAACTGCAAGACCGCAGTCCCCTACCGGGGCACTCCGGAACAGGAGGAACGGCTGCGCAAGGTCATCGAGGAGCACAAGGGCCAGCCCGGCGCCACCATGCCGGTGCTCCAGGCCGCCCAGGAGATCTTCGGCTATCTGCCGGAGGAGGTACAAATCATGGTGGCCGAGGGGCTGGATATCCCGCTCAGCGAGGTCTACGGCGTGTCTACCTTCTACTCCTTCTTCACCCTAAACCCCAAGGGAAAGTACCAGATTTCCGTTTGTCTGGGCACCGCCTGTTACGTCAAAGGCGCTGCCGACGTGCTGGACGCGGTGGAGAAAAAGCTGGGCATCTCCCCTGGCGGCATCACGAAGGACGGGCTGTTCTCTCTGGACGCCTGCCGGTGCATCGGCGCATGCGGTCTGGCCCCGGTCATGATGATCAATGAGGACGTGTACGGCCGTCTCACCCCCGCCCAGGTGGGGCCCATTCTGGACCAATACTTGAAAAAAGGATGAAGGAACTCTCTCTTCATCTGCTGGATGTGGCGAAGAATTCCGTTGCCGCCGGGGCCACCTGGGTGGACATCTCTCTGGACGAGGACAAGGATGGCCGGCTGACCATCGTTATCTCGGACAATGGGCGGGGGATGAGCCCGGAATTTCTGGCCCAGGTGACCGACCCCTTCACCACCACCCGCACCACCCGAAAGGTGGGCCTGGGCCTGCCGCTGTACCGCATGGCGGCGGAGCAGACCGGGGGCAGCCTGGATATTCAGAGCACCCTGGGTAAGGGAACCACGGTCACCGCCGTATTCCACCGGCGGCACTTGGACTGCCCTCCCCTGGGGGACCTGGCGGGCACTGTGGCCCTGCTCATCCAGGGCAGTCCGGAGCTGGACCTTCACTACCGGCACACCACCCCCCGGGGGACGGCGGAGCTGTCCACCGGCGCCCTGCGGGGCATTCTGGGGCCGGATATCTCCCTGGCCGAGCCGGAGCTGTTCGCCTGGATCACGGATTACATTTCGGAACAAGAAGCCCAAATACAACGAGCTGGAGGAGCGCTATGAAGAGTTTGGAAGAGCTGAAGGCCATCCGCGACAAGATGAAAAAGCAGATGGACCTGCGGGACAGCAGCGAGGACAATATCCGCGTGGTGGTGGGCATGGCCACCTGCGGCATCGCCGCAGGCGCCCGCCCTGTGATGACCGCCTTTTTGGATGAGATTGACAAGCGGGGGCTGAAGAATGTCACCGTCTCCCAGACCGGCTGTATCGGTGTGTGCCGGCTGGAACCCATTGTGGAAGTGTTTGTCCCCGGCCAGGAGAAGGTCACCTATGTAAAAATGAAACCCGAGATGGTCCCCGTCGTCGTGGAGCAGCACCTGGTCAACCACCAGGTCGTCACCGACTACACCATCGGCGCGGCCGAGTAAGGAGGGAAACACAACATGAGCCATATCCGCAGTCACATCATGGTGTGCACTGGCACCGGCTGTTCTTCCTCCGAAAGCCCCAAGATCATCGAGGCCTTTGAGGCCGAGCTGAAAAAGGCTAAGATGGACCAGGAGGTCCGGGTGGTCAAGACCGGCTGTTTCGGCCTGTGCGCCATGGGTCCCATCGTCATGGTGTTCCCCGAGGGGGCCTGCTACACCAAGGTCACCGTGGACGACGTGGCCGAGATCGTGTCTGAGCACATCGTCAAGGGCCGTATCGTCACCCGGCTGCTCCACATGGACGGGGACGGGGGAGAGACGGTCACCTCCCTGTCGGACACCCAATTCTATAAGCATCAGCTGCGCATCGCCCTGCGCAACTGCGGCGTCATCAATCCCGAATCCATCGACGAGTACCTGGGCGTGGACGGCTACACCGCTTTGGAACGCATTCTCACTGAGCAAACGCCTCCCCAGGAGATCATCGACTGCTTGAAAAAGTCCGGCCTGCGAGGCCGGGGCGGCGCGGGCTTCTCCACTGGCATGAAGTGGCAGTTTACATACGACGCCAAGAGCGACGACGGCGTGAAATACGTCTGCTGCAACGCGGACGAGGGCGACCCCGGTGCATTTATGGACCGCTCTGTGCTGGAGGGCGATCCCTTCTCCGTCATCGAGGCCATGACCATCGCCGGCTACACCGTGGGCTCCAGCCAAGGCTACATCTATATCCGGGCGGAATATCCCATCGCCGTCAAGCGCCTGGAGCTGGCTATCAGTCAGGCCCGGGAGTACGGCCTGCTGGGCAAGAATATTCTGGGCTCCGACTTCTCATTTGACCTGGAGCTGCGCCTGGGCGCTGGCGCTTTCGTGTGCGGCGAGGAAACCGCCCTTCTGATTTCCATTGAGGGCAAACGTGGTGAGCCCCGTCCCCGTCCTCCCTTCCCGGCAGTGAAGGGCCTGTTCGGCAAGCCCACCCTCTTAAACAACGTGGAAACCTATGCCAACATCACCTGGATCCTCAACAACGGCTGGGAGAAGTTCGCCGCCATCGGCACCGAGAAGTCCAAAGGCACCAAGGTGTTCGCCCTGGGCGGCAAGATCACCAACACCGGCCTGGTGGAAATCCCCATGGGCACCACATTGCGCACCATCATCGAGGACATCGGCGGCGGCATTCCCAACGGCAAGAAGTTCAAGGCCGCCCAGACCGGCGGCCCCTCCGGCGGCTGTATCCCCGCCGAGCTCATCGACACCCCCATCGACTATGACTCTCTCACCGCCATTGGCTCCATGATGGGCTCCGGCGGCCTGATCGTCATGGACGAGGACAACTGTATGGTGGACATCGCCAAGTTCTTCCTGGAGTTCTGCGTGGACGAGTCCTGCGGCAAGTGCGTCCCCTGCCGGATCGGCACCAAGCGGCTGTACGACCTGCTGTGCAAGATCACCGATGGCAAGGGCACCCTGGAGGACTTGGACACCATCGAGGAGCTGTGCTACCACTTGAAGGACTCCGCCCTGTGCGCCCTGGGCCAGTCCGCCCCCAATCCGGTGCTGTCCACCCTGAAATACTTCCGGGATGAGTATATCGCCCATGTGGTGGAGAAGCGCTGCCCTGCCGGAGTATGCCGCAACCTCATCCACTTTGAGATTGATCCCAACAAGTGCAAGGGCTGCACCCTCTGCGCCCGCAACTGCCCGGTGAATGCTATCTCCGGCGCCGTCAAAGGCCCTCACACCATCGACCAAGACAAGTGCATCCACTGCGGCTTGTGCATGAGCAACTGCCGCTTTGACGCCATTTCCAAGCACTGAGGGAAGGAGTGACGAATATGGAACAGAAAATGATAAATTTGACGATCGACAACATCCCCGTCACCGTTCCCGAGGGTACCACAGTGCTGGAGGCCGCCCGTTCGGCGGGCATCAAGATTCCCTCCCTGTGCTTCCTGAAGGACGTCAACGAGATCGGGTCCTGCCGCATCTGCGTGGTGGAGGTCAAGGGGGCCCGGAGCCTGATGGCCTCCTGCGTCTACCCGGTGAGCGAGGGCATGGAGGTCAAGACCAACACCCCCCGGGTACGCCACTCCCGGCAGCTGTCCCTGGAGCTGATCTTGTCCAACCACCGGATGGACTGCCTGACTTGCTCCCGCAACGCCCAGTGTGAGCTGCGCCAGCTGGCCGCCGACCTGGGGATCGACGCGGTGCGCTATGCCAACGACGAGCTGCTGCCCCGCATCGAGGACACCGCCCTGCACCTGGTGCGGGACAACTCCAAGTGCATCCTGTGCCGCCGGTGCGTGGCCACCTGCCGCAAGCTGCAGGAGGTGGGCGTCATCGGCCCCAACGACCGGGGCTTCCACACCCACATCGGCTGCGCCTTCGACCGGGATCTGAGCGAGGTGGACTGTGTCTCCTGCGGACAGTGCATCGTGTCCTGCCCCACCGGCGCTCTGGCGGAGAAGGACTCCACCGCCGAGGTGCTGGCCGCCCTGCACGACCCCACCAAGCACGTGGTGGTGGGCCCCGCCCCCTCGGTGCGCGTCACCCTGGGCGAGTGCTTCAGCATGCCCATCGGTTCCAATGTGGAGGGCAAGATGGTGTCCGCCCTGCGCCGGCTGGGCTTTGACAAGGTGTTTGACGTGGACACCGCCGCCGACTTCACCATCATCGAGGAGGGTACCGAGTTCATCCACCGCCTCACCGAGGGGGGCACCCTGCCCCTCATCACCTCCTGCTCCCCCGGCTGGATCCGGTTCTGTGAGCAGCACTACCCCGAGTTCGTGCCCAACCTGTCCTCCTGCAAGTCCCCCCAGCAGATGTTCGGCGCCCTGGTGAAGAGTTACTACGCCGAAAAGGCGGGCATCGATCCCAAGGACATCTATGTGGTGTCCATTATGCCCTGCACCGCCAAGAAGTACGAGTGCAAGCGGGAGGAGCAGCGCATGGCCAACGGCTGTATGCCGGTGGACGCCTCCCTCACCACCCGTGAGCTGGCCCGGATGATCACCCAGGCCGGCATGATGTTCGACCACCTGCCCGACGGGGAGTTCGACCCCATGCTGGGCGTGTCCACCGGCGCGTCGGTCATCTTCGGCGCCACTGGCGGCGTGATGGAGGCCGCTCTGCGCACCGTGGTGGCCAAGGTCACCGGCAATGAGATGGGCCCCCTGGAGTTCACGGAAGTCCGGGGCACCCAGGGCATCAAGGAGGCCAGCTACGACCTGCCCGGCAAGACCGTCCGGGTGTGCGTAGCCTCCGGCCTAGCCAACGCCAAGATCGTGCTGGACGGGGTCCGCTCTGGCCAGATGCAGTATGACTTTATCGAGTTCATGGCCTGCCCCGGCGGCTGCATCAACGGCGGCGGCCAGCCCCTGCACCCGGCTACGGTACGCTCCTTCACCGACCTGCGCACCCTCCGGGCCAAGGCTCTTTATAAGCAGGACCAGGGTATGGAGTTCCGCAAGAGCCACGAAAATCCTGTGGTCAAGGAGGTCTATGATACCTTCCTGGGTGAGCCCGGCGGCCACTTGGCCCACGAGCTGCTCCACTGCACCTATGTGCCCCAGAAACGCTACCGTACGGACGATTGAGTTTCTTTCCTATATTCAGGGTCCCGGCCGTTGCCGGGACCCTGAATTTTTCTTCTCTTCAGGTGCGCACCTTCTTTCCATGTGGAAAAACTCCCTTTGCAGGATGGAGGTCAGCCCGGCTTCTTTCCATACCGGCTCCCGACAGCCCCCGATATTCTGTTGACTGTCCCTTTTGATGTGTGTATAATGTTTTCAAAGACAAATATCCCCCCATTTCGTCCTTTGTGCCGGAAAAGGAGCTGTTTATGAACACACTGGTTATTGAGAAAAGCGCCTTGAAAAACAACATCAGCCGGGTCAAGGAACTAGCCGGAGGGGCATACATTTACGCCAACCTCTCTGGAGACGGCTATGGCGCTGGGGCACTGCCCCTGGCCCAGTTTCTCCGGGACGAGGGGATCCGCCGCTTCTGTGTGGACAGTGCCCAAACCGCTGCCGCCCTGCGCAAAGCCGGCCTGGTAGATGAAGAAATCCTGATGCTTCACTCCACCTCTGACCGAGAAGTGCTGGAGCAGCTGTGCGATCTGAACGCAGTGTGTTCCATAGGCACCCTGGAGGCAGGCATGGCCCTCAATTCTCTGGCGGAAGGCCGGGCCACCGTGATTGAGGCCCACCTCCAAATCGACTGTGGAATGGGGTTTGGCGGTTTTCCTGCTGAGGAGCCGGAGAAAATCGTCTCCCTCATCCGCAACCTGCCCAACGTGGCAGTATCCGGCATATACACCCAGCTGGCCAGCAAACACGCCATGGATGTCCAGCTGTCCGCTTTTCAGCAGGCGGTAGACGCCATCCAAGCCGCCGGATGTGAAACTGGCATCATTCACGCCGCCGGCTCCTATGCCATGCTCCGCAGCGACCTGTCCCATCTGGACGCGGTGCGGGCAGGCTCCGTGCTGCTGGGCCGGTGCCGCCGTACCCGGGGAGATGGACTGCTCACCGTGGGCCGCGGTGAAAGCCAGGTAGACAGCATCCGCTGGCTGCCTAAAGGCCATACAGTCGGCAATGAACGGCATGTGACCCTACGCCGTTCCACCCGGGTGGCTGTTATTCCGGTGGGTTATCAGCAGGGCTATGGAGTGGACAAGCCCATCTCCGGTTTTTGGGATGCCATCCAACGCCTGTTTCGCGCCCGCCGCCGCACCGTACGGGTCAACGGCCAGAGAGCCCGGGTTTTGGGCGCTTTGGGCGCCACCGAGACGCTGCTGGATGTCACTGGGATAAAATGCTCGGAGGGGGACACGGTGACCTTTGACCTGAATCCGCTGTATGCCAGGGGCTTCCGGCGGGAATACCGCTGATACGCCCGGGGCGGGAGATCCCGCCCCGCCGCCCATTTAGAAAGCGAGGAACCAATATGCGAGCAGTTGTGACCCGGGTGAAGCAGGCCCGAGTGGAGATTGGCGGCACGGTCAGCGGCCAGATTGGCCAGGGCCTTCTGGTGCTGCTGGGCGTGGGGCCAGAGGATACCCCGGCTCATGCCGAAAAGATGGCCGATAAGGTGTGCGGCCTTCGTATCTTTGAGGATGAAAACGAGAAGATGAACTTAAACTTGGCCGCTGTTGGGGGCGCTGTGCTGGTGGTCAGCCAGTTTACCCTGTATGCTGACACCTCTTCCCGGCGGCCGGGCTTCTCCCATGCCGCACCTCCCGCTCTGGCCATTCCCCTGTATGAGCATTTCATGGCCGCGTGCCGGCAGAAGGGGTTCGAGGTCCAACACGGGGAATTTGGTGCAGACATGCAGGTGTTCTCCCAGAACGATGGCCCGGTGACCATTCTGCTGGAGGTGTGAGAGCCTGCGGCCCTTGCATCCCAAGGACGAAGTCCTTGGCACCTCTTTGGCTCCCCCCTCTGCGGGGGAGCTGTCCGCCGCTAGGCGGACTGGGGGGGTATCCAAAGGCTTCACCTTTGAGAAACGAGTTTTCCAAGTGCTTCGCACTTGGGGAACAGTTTTTCCCGACCCCATTTCTTTTGACAGCGCCCCGCGCTCTTGCCTCCCCCTGGACGGGGGAGGTGGCCTGCAGGGCCGGAGGGGGTGAACCGGGCAAGGGCCGGGGCCCTTGCGGCCTAACGAGGCCTGCCGAGGCCTCCGGCGGGTGACTTTCTGAGCGATCAGAAAGTCACCAAAGAATCGCCGGGGGACAGCCGCAGCGGGACTGCAAGCGCCAAGGGCGCGCTTTTGTCCTTAGCGGCCTTTCCCCCGGTCCCCTATTTTTACGAGGGTCCAGGATAGGATGATGCAACGTCCTCTTTCCGGTGCGGGGTAAGCCGATGCTCCCTGCCCCTAATTTCCGCTGCCGCTCCGCTGACTGATGTAGTTCCCTGTCAGGGCCTCGAGACACGCCTGGTCACAGCGTAGACTTGCGTCAGGCGCTCTACCATGGGCCGCAGCGGGTATCGCCTTTGTAGGCATCAATGGCAATGGCGCAGGGGGTAGGGTGTGTCCTGTTTTGGTGCGCCGGTCATAGAAGGACACATCGAAGGGCCAGTCAGCGCTTTTCTTTGGCGGTCCGACACCGTTTCTTTTGGCGCTGTCAAAAGAAATGGGGGCGGGAAAGGCGTTCTTTAAGGACGCAGTCCTTGAAACAGTCAAGGGCTGCGCCCTTGCCCCCAACATCCCCGCTGCCCGAAGGGCAGCAGCTCAGGAGGTACCCTATGCCAGTCATCAGACAACTCTCCCCCCATGTGGCCGACCTCATCGCCGCCGGCGAGGTGGTGGAACGCCCGGCCTCTGTGGTCAAGGAACTCATGGAAAACGCCATTGATGCCGGAGCCTCCGCCGTCACGGTGGAGATCGAGCACGGCGGCATGACCCTCATCCGGGTCAGCGACAACGGCGGCGGCATCCCCACCGACCAGGCCGCCACCGCCTTCCTCCGCCACGCCACCTCCAAGATCTCCACGGAGTACGACTTGGAGGCCATCGGCACCCTGGGCTTCCGGGGGGAGGCTCTGGCCGCCATTTCTGCGGTCAGCCGCATCGATCTGCTGACCAAGACCGCCGACGCCCCTCTGGGAACCGCCCTCACTCTAGAGGCAGGGGTGGTGCTCAGCCAGGATGAGGCGGGCTGTCCCAACGGAACCACCATGGTAGTCCGGGACCTGTTTTACAACACCCCCGCCCGGCTCAAGTTCATGAAAAAAGACGCCGCCGAAGGAGCCGCTGTCTTTGCCGTGGTCCAGCGTCTAGCCTTGTCCCACCCGGAGCTGTCCGTGAAGTTCATCCGGGACGGCAAACAGGAGCTGCTCACTCCCGGGGATGGCCAGTTGAAAAGCGCCGTCTACGCCGTGCTGGGCCGGGATCTGGCCTTGGGTTTCGCGCCTATCCAGGGTTCTGGCGAGGGAATGAGCGTGTCTGGTTTCGCCTCCCTGCCAGCGTGTTGCCGGGGCAGCCGGAGTTTTCAGCACTTTTTCGTCAACGGCCGCTATATCAAAAGCCGCACCATGATGGCCGCCCTGGAGGAGGCCTA
>URQA01000099.1 GCA_900549885.1 uncultured Eubacteriales bacterium
AAAAAATTCACTTTCACGGACTTTTGTGCGCTTTGCCCATGGCTATAAGCGCTTTTTTATTCTGGCCATTGCTGCCAGCGGCCTGAGTATTCTGTTTCAGTTTCTCATGCCGCAGGTCATCCGCATCACCGTCGACTCGGTCATCGGCGATCGGCCTTTTGCCCTGCCTGCGTCGGTTATGAGCGCCATCGACAGCATGGGCGGGCGCGACTTTCTGCGCACACACCTGCTGCGCATACTTGCAGCGCGAACAGAACCGGCAGCCCTTCGGCAGGTTCAGCGGGCTGGGCAGATCCCCCTCCAAAATGGGTTTGTCTTCCTCGTCCCTCTTTGTGGGGTCTCCCACCGGAATGGCGTCCAGCAGCCCTTCGGTATATGGATGCATGGTATGTTCGAACAACTCGTGTTCGGGCGCCAGCTCCATGATCTTTCCCAGATACATCACGGCAATTCGGTCGCTGATGTACTGCACGGTGGGCAGGCCATGCGCAATAAAGATATAGGTCAGCTGCAACTCTTCCTGCAGGTCTTTCAAAAGGTTCAAGATCTGCGCCTGGATAGACACGTCCAGCGCCGACACCGGCTCGTCGCAGATCACCAGCTTAGGCCTCAGCGCCAGGGCGCGGGCGATGCCGATGCGCTGACGGCGGCCGCCGTCCAGCTCGTGGGGATAGCTGTTTTGAAACCGCTCTGCTAACTGAACCGTATCCATTAGCGTTTTGACCCGTTGATAAATTTCCGCCTTGCTGCCGGTTTTATAGATCTTCATGGGCTCGGCAATCAGCTCTGTCACCGTCTTTCGGGGGTCCAGTGAGGCGAACGGATCCTGAAAGATCATCTGCATGTTGGGGCGGACCTTTTTGAACTCCTTGCTTGAGTAGGCCGCCACATCCACTGCATCAAATAGTACGGTTCCCGCGGTGGGATCGGTCAGGCGGATGATGGTCTTGCCTAGAGTGGACTTACCGCACCCAGACTCTCCTACCACACCTAGGGTCTTGCCCTGCTCCAGAGTGAAGGACACGTCGTCCACAGCGTGCAATATGCCGCTGCTGACCTGAAAATATTTCTTTAAATGGGATACTTCCAGCAGCGCCATTATGCGCCATCCTCCTTCCCCCCCGCATGGATGCACTTCACAAAATGGCCGGGGCTCACCGCAGTCAAGACAGGATCGCAATTTTTGCAGGCCTCGGTCCGCCGGGAGCAGCGGCTGTAAAAACTGCAGTAGGCAGGCAGATCATTGGGATCGATCGTCTGTCCGGGAACAGGCTTAAGACGTTCCACATCTTTATCCAGACTGGGAATGGACTCAAACAATCCAATGGTATAGGGGTGCTGAGGGCGGTCAAAAATGTCTTCCACGCTCCCGCACTCCATGATCTCACCGGCATAGACAACCGCGCACTTGTTGCATACGTCCGCTACGATACCAAAATCATGAGTAATCAGCATCATTGCCGTTCCCAGACGGTTGCGCAGATCCTTCATCATGTCCAGCACCTGGGCCTGAATGGTCACATCTAAGGCCGTGGTGGGCTCGTCAGCGATCAACAGCTCCGGGCTACAGGCCAGCGCGATGGCGATGACCACTCGCTGCTTCATGCCGCCAGACATCTGGTGGGGATAATCCCGATACCGTTCCGGACGGATGCCTACCATTTCCAACATTTCTGTGGCTTTTTTTTCCGCCTCTGACTTGCTGCAGTTTTCGTGCAGGGCGATCACCTCGCAAATCTGGTCCCCGATGGGCTGCACAGGGTTGAGGGCAGTCATGGGATCCTGAAAAATCATGCTGATTTTTTTGCCCCGGTACTCCTTCATCCGTTTTTCCAGCTGTTTCCGTTCGGCCTTAGTTGCGTCGTCGGGAAGGACAATTTCCTCGCCGCCTAATTTGATGCTGCCTTTGATAATGTGAGCTGGCGGATGAGGTAGCAGCTGCATCAGACTTAGCGCAATGGTAGTTTTGCCTGCGCCAGTCTCACCCACCAGTCCCAGTACGTCCTTTTTTTCGATTTTAAATGAAACCCCATTCACCGCTTCCACAACACCGTCATAGGTTTCATAATGAACCACCAGATCTTTGACCTCAACTACGGGGACATTCTTATCTTCCATTGCGATGTCCTCCTCACTTCAGACGCGGGTCCAGCGCGTCCCGCAGGCCATCCCCCAGCAGGTTGAAACCCAGCACAGCCAACATGATAAAAAGGCCGGGGAAGGCGCACAGATAAGGGGCGGAGTTTAGGTATCCCTTACTGGTGGACAGTAGGGAGCCCCACTCCGGCGTGGGAGGCTTGACACCCACACCGAGAAAGCTCAGAGTAGACACGCACAGCACCTCCACACCCAGCAGGCCGACAATGGCCAAAATGACAGGGCCCACCGCATTGGGAAGCAGGTGCTTAAACATGATATTGAAGCTGCTGGCCCCCATAGATTTTGACGATTCCACATAATCGCTGTCCACCACGGTAAAAATTGCCCCGCGGAAGGTACGCGTCATGTTGGGCACTGCCCCCACCGCCAAACCGATGACCAAGACCGACATATTGTTTCCCAGTGCCGCCACAATGGCGATGCTCAGCATCAGGCCGGGAATAGACCCCCATATGTCGATGAAGCGCATTACGATATTGTCAAACTGCCCACCAAAGTAGGCACAGAGTGTACCTAACGTTCCTCCCAGCAGAATAGCCACGATCACCGTGAAGATGGCGATGGGCAAAGTGATCCTGGCCCCATAGATGCAGCGGGAAAGCATGTCCCGGCCCAACTCATCAGTTCCAAACCAGTGGATGCTGCTGGGTCCTTCCAGCATGTGCATGACATCCATCTCGTCATATGCATACGGCGCAATCAGCGGGGCAAACAGCGCCATCACCAACAGCACAATAATAATAATCATACCCAGGATCGCCGTCCGGTTGCGAATCAGCCGGCGCCAGGCGTCTCTGCCCGGCGTAGATCTCGCCAGCTTTCCGTTGCTTTTGGCGCGGCGTTTGTTGATCCGCTCCATAGCCGGAGTTGTCATTTTGGCCATTCACGCCGCCTCCTGTTCCGCAAGCATCTTTCGTATCGCGCGCTTACTGAGTTTTTTTCCGGTCACCCGGCTCTTTAGCCTGGGGTCGATTAGTACATAAGACAAGTCCACCAGCAGGTTTACGATGGTAAACATGATGGCGATGAAGAGGATGCCCCCCAGCATGGCTGGCGTATTGATGGCCGTAATAGCACGGACCACATAGTTTCCCAGGCCGGGAAGCGCAAACACAGACTCCAGCGCCATATTTCCACCCAGCGAGTTGCCTAGGCTAGAGCCGATGCTGGTGGCTACGGGAATCATAGCGTTGCGCAGCATATGCTGGGTGACGATGATCCGCTCATCCTGTCCCTTCGCGCGTGCGGTCCGGATATAGTCCTGCCGCATAACCTCCAGCATACTTGACCGAGTGATCCGGATGATCTGGGTCATGGACTGCAGTCCGGCGACGACCACTGGCAAGACCCAGCCCAATATACTATCCAGGCCATAGGATGGCAGCCATTTCAAGTCCACCGCAAATACCTTAATGAGCATCATTGCCAGCCAAAAGTTGGGAAGGGAAATCATCAGCACAGAAACGACCAGAATGACGCTGTCCACCCAGGTGTACTGCTTTAATGCGGATACAACCCCCAGGGGGATGCCAAAGGCAATGCCCAAAAGAGTGGAGTAAATAGCCAGCTGCAGAGTGACCGGGAAGAAGGCAAAAATCTCGTCACGTACCGGCTGACGGGTCACATAGGAGGTTCCAAAGTCAAAGCGGGTGAAAATACCAATGATGTAATCCACCCACCGTTTGATCAGCGGCTGATCCAAGCCCAGGACATGCTCCATTTCCTGGATTTCTTCCGTGGTTGCCGAGGGGCCCAGCAGGGAGGCGGCCGGGTTGCCTGGCGTGACGGCGGAAATGAAAAATACGATGGTAATCACGCCGATTAAAATCGGGATGATCCATAAGATTCGTTTGATCGTATATCGAGCCATTTTTCACCCCCGGATGAACAATCATCCTGTCTATTTCTCTGTTTCGTTCACCCGTTTCAAAGCGATGAACTGATGCTCTTCATTGGCGTGGGTGGGGAAAATATAAAGGTTTCCCCTGCTGTCGGCGGCCAGAGTGTGGCCCCGTAGGTTGCCGTTGAAGAAGCCCAACTGCCCTACCACGTTGAAGTCCAAATCAAAGATGGTGATATAGCCGCCGCGGCCCACCACATAGACATAGGTTCCGTCCGTGTCCACCCCAGAGGGCTGCCCCATATCGTTACTCATGTAGAAAACGACCTCGCCCTTGGTGTTAAATACATGGACGGCGTCTTTCTCCCGGTCGCATACCCAAATGCGGTCTCTGGGGTCGCAGCAGAGGGAGTGCACCACCAGGAACTTGCCCGGCGTATCGGTGTACGGGTCCCAAACGCCCTTGCCGCCCCAAGTCTCTACATAATCGCCATCCTTGTTAAACTTATGTACGGCGAAATTGGAGTACCCGTCGGAGACATACATGTTCCCCTGAGAGTCGTGCGCCACATCAGTGGGGTTGTGGAAGGGCTTGCCCAGTTCCTTCAACTCATGCTTGAGCATCCACTCATAGGAACCGCCGTCGTAGCCGTGGCAGGGCTCCGTGGCAAAAATGCCGTTGTGCATTCTCACTCGGGTGAACACATTCACATCCTTGATGTTGTCGCAGGGCTTACCCTTCTCCCCCCAGGTGCGCACAATTTTCTCACTTTCTAAATCCAGTTCATAGACATAGCTGGCGCCGGTGTCAGGAATGATCACCGTGCCCCGGTCCGTAACCTCAAAGAAGTGCAGCCCGCTGATGATTCCCTCCCCAATGGTCCTGATAAAATTTCCCTCCGGGTCCAGCTTGATGATGCTAGAGGGGGGCTCGGGACTCATAAAGCCGCCGCCCCGCAGTCCGCAGTACAGGCAGTCGTCTGGACCCACGCAGCCGCCAGAGATGTTTCCCATATAAGGCACCATTTCCAGATAATCAGGCAGGCCCTTGGCATAGTCCATAAACAACTGGTATTTGAACTTCCCGTCCGCGGTTTCCACAAAGACTTTTTGGTGCTCAGCCCTGTTGGGGTCTCCGTGCATCACTTTCATAAAAACATCATCCTTTCCTCATTTTTGCCGTCCCCACGACGGAGACGTTGCCGGTACTGCGTGTCACTTTCGCGCGTTCTGCGCGTAATCGGGATTCAGCAGGTCGCTGCGGTCCAGCTCCTTGCCGGCAAAAAAGTCCGCCACAATATCCACGCCCTTTTTGTAGGTTGCCCAGATGGACTCATAGGTCTGGCTAGAGACATGGGGGGTTAAAACAATGTTATCCAGTCCAATCAGCTTGGAATCTGTGGGCAGCGGTTCCACCGCATATACATCCAATCCCGCGCCGCCAATTTTATGGCTGACCAGAGCCTCATAAAGCGCATCCTCGTCTACGATTTTGCCCCGGGCCGTGCAGACCAATATGGAATCGGGCTTCATTTTGTTAAACACGTTGGCGTCAATCAGGTGATCTGTATCCTTGTTGTAGGGCAGGTGGACACTGATCGCGTCGCAAGTGGTGAGGATTTCGTTCAGATCAGCAAATCGGACGTTCAAATCACTGGCGGCAGCCTCATTCCGGTAGGTATCATAGGCCAGCACCTCGCAGTCAAACCCTTGGAGCAGCTTTGCCAAGGCCATGCCGATATTGCCAAAGCCAAGAATCCCTACTTTTTTTCCGATCAACTCATGGCCGATATTCTTTTCCCATACCCCAGAGGCCACGGTTTTTCGGTTCAGCATAACCTGACGTCCGGCGGCCAGCATCATCATCAGCGCCATCTCGGCCACTCCGGTCTTATTCGCGCCTGTGGTCCGGGCCACGGCCAGTCCGTGGGCAGAGGCATCCGGTAGGTTGACTTTGTCAAATCCTACACCAAAGCGAACCAGCAGCTTGCACCGGTCATTCATGCGGCTAAAAATCCGTTCATCATAGGGCTCCACATCGATCATACCCGCATCTGCGTTATTAAGCTGCTCGACGACCTCATCCACATCATAAGGAGTTTGGGGTACCCAGATATAGTCGATCCCCTTGCTCCGTGCATATTCCCTGGTCTTTTGGTTGAGCTCCTCAAATAGCTGTGACCGTTCGCCGAAAAACGAAACAAATTTGACCATAATTCCCTCCCTATGCATTGTTGCAATCGATTGCAATCAACAGTTAAAAAATTTCGTGCGTTTTGCAACCACAAAATACACGTTCCGACATTATGCAATCGATTGCATTAATTCTGATTTCAATTTTAGCAGTCGATTCCTCTGTTTTCAATGCTTCTTTTAGACAAAATAAATATTTTTATTTTGTTACAAGTCTACAAAATTGTTGATTTTCTTCTTGTCGTATGTTCACAAAAACCTGTTTCGTAGCCGATTAACATTGCAATCTATTTCAATATGCCTTATAATCGGGTACAGAAGATGTTTTCGCCGCTTTTCTGCGGATACGAACACAGGATATCCTTCCTGAATAATCCATGCTATTACAGAACATGAAGAAGGTTCTTTCTATGACGATTTATGACATTGCCGCTGAAGCCGGTGTCTCCGCCAGCACGGTCTCACGGGTTCTGAATAATAAAATGGGCGTCAATCTGGAAACCCGGGCGAAGGTTGAGCGTTTGCTGCGAAAATATAACTTTGAGCCCAATGCCTCTGCCCAGGGACTGGTCAGCAACTCATCGAAGATTGTGGGTATCATGATGTCGGACATTCGCACGTCTCATCATGCAGAAGGCGCTTACTTTATTGAACAACAGCTTCAGCAGAGCGGCTATACCTGTATTATTGTGAATTCCGGCTTTTCTGAGGCGTCCCGGGAAAACGGCTTCCGCATTCTGGCCTCTAGGCGGGCAGAGGCTGTGGTTCTGATCGGATCGACCTTCCAGACGGAAAGTGTGGCCAAAAATATCCGAAAATATCTGAAAAATATGCCTGTCATCATAGAGAACGGCACGCTTGATCTGCCAAATGTATACAGCATCTTGGCCGATGAGCAGAACGGCATAGCGGAATGCCTGCGCCTGCTCTACCGAAAGGGGCGCACCCACCCCTGTTATATCAACATGAATGACACACCCAGCAATCACCTAAAGATTCAGGGGTTTGTCTCGGCTTGGCGGGAGCGAAACCCCACTGAGGCCATGGATCCCCCGGTTATTCATTTACACCACAACGAGGGCGAGGAGGAATGGCAGACCTGTTACGACCAAATTAAAAAACTGATTTGCAGGCATCCTAACATCGATTCTATTATTTTTTCCACTGATTTATTGGCAAATGCTGGCGTTCAAGCCATGATGGACGCTGGGGTCTCTGTGCCGGATGATATTGCGGTCATTGGTGTAGACAACTCCCTGTATGCGAGGCTATCCCGCCCTCAGCTGACCGTTTTGGATAACAAAATGCAGGAGCTTAGCATTGCTTGCTCCAACATTTTGGTACATATTTTGAACAATGAGCCTGCAGCCCATAAAATGATGATTTTATCCGAGATTATAGAACGGGACTCCACATGAGCTGAGGACATTCTGTTACGGCGAGACACTTGGATAGTGTGTTCGCGGATCGAGACGATTTGAAGTAGCGTAAAGCTTGAGGGCAAGGAGGGGGCTTTTTTATGGCCCGGTGTTTGCCAGGAGCATAAAATGGGATAAGAAAACTCGGGAGGCCGGTTTGTCAGATGACAGCAATTTTAGGAAGAGCGGATTCTAAAATTGCAACCGATTGCCAAACAGCCTGCCACGTTGAGTGGGGGTAGGCGCCTAAAACGGCTTACCCGGCATCGGTGTGTGCGGCAGTTGGTCTCGTGAGAGAAAGTGCGTTTCTCCCATTGTCGGCAAGAGCACTTTACAGGAGAATACTGCGGTAAATATGGCACAGAAAACGCGCTATCCATAGATAGCGCGTTTTCTAACAATACGGTTGTGCTTGTTGTGGAGACAATACCAGACAATCGTCTATGTGTATCTTTCTGGTAGAGCGGCGATAAAAAGGCAGCACATTTAACACACAGCCTCCGAAACCATGATGCCATCATTCTTTGTCCTGCTGGAGCACGGCCATGGCGCCGAAACAAAGTCCATTCCGCTCGCAGCGCCCTGCGGGGTACTTTTTGCCGCATTTCCTTGCGTCTCCTTTTCCCGCCAAACCCGTTCGCTGGGCTTGGGCGGGAGGACTGCCTACGGCGGCTTTTACTCCTCATCCAGCTTAAGCACGGCCATGAACGCCTCGGTGGGCATCTGCACCGTACCTAGGGAGCGCATTTTCTTTTTGCCCTCCTTCTGCTTCTCCAGCAGCTTCTTCTTCCGGGTGATGTCGCCGCCGTAGCACTTGGCCAGCACGTCTTTGCGCAGGGCCTTGATGGTTTCCCGGGCGATGATCTTGCCGCCGATGGCCGCCTGGATGGGCACCTCGAACATCTGGCGGGGAATATTCTCCTTGAGCTTTTCGCAGATACGCCTCGCCCGCTTATAGGCCTTCTCCCGGTGAGCGATGAAGGATAGGGCGTCTACCTGGTCGCCGTTTAAGAGCAGGTCTACTTTCACCAGGTCGGAGGGGCGGTAGCCCTCCAGCTCATAGTCAAGGGAGGCATACCCCTTGGTGCGGGCCTTCAGGGTGTCGAAGAAGTCGTAGATGATCTCATTGAGGGGCATCAGGTAGTGGATTTCCACCAGGTTGGTGTCCAGGTACTGCATGTCCTTGTACTCCCCCCGGCGGTCCTGGCACAAGGGCATGATGTTGCCCACATAATCCGGGGGCGAGATGATAGACACGTTCACATAGGGCTCCCGGGCCTCAGAAATGGAGCCGGGGTCGGGGTAGTTGTGGGGGTTATCCACCTTCACCACAGTCCCGTCTGTTTTGGTCACCTCATAAATAACGGAAGGTAATGTGGTGACCAGGTCCAGGTCGAACTCCCGCTCCAGCCGCTCCTGGATGATCTCCATGTGGAGCATGCCCAGAAAGCCGCACCGGAAGCCAAAGCCCAGGGCGATGGAGGACTCCGGCTCGAAGGACAGAGAGGCGTCATTGAGCTGGAGCTTCTCCAGAGCGTCCCGCAGGTCGGGGTATTTAGAGCCATCCTCGGTGTACACGCCGCAGTACACCATGGGCTGTACCGGGCGGTAGCCGGGCAGAGCCTCCGCAGTGGGCCGGTTTGCCTCGGTGATGGTGTCGCCCACCCGGGTGTCCTTCACATTTTTGATGGAGGCGGTGAA
>URQA01000100.1 GCA_900549885.1 uncultured Eubacteriales bacterium
AAAGTGGCGGGGCCAGCCTCTCCACCTTACGCACCTGGAGTTCTTCACGCTGGCGTATCTGGCCCGACATCCCGGCTGGGTCTTCACGCAGGAACAGATCTATGAGGCCGTATGGCATGAGTTCCCGGAGGACTGCGGCGCGGCCGTGGTCAATATCATCAGCCAGCTCCGCCGGAAGATGGGACCGGGAAATCCGATCCGTACCGTCCCCCACAGCGGCTATAAGTTTGAGCTGCCTCCATAACCTGAGAAGCCTTTTCCGAAAAAACGCAGTTATCCTTGATGGGTAACTGCGTTTTTTGTGCAGGCAGAGATTTGTAACTGATTCCATGCAGTAAAAATTCAGAGCATAGCCTGATAAAGCTCGTTTCAAAGATATGCAGCAGACCAGAAAACAGGTTCCTGATCCAGTTATCCTTCGTCGCAAGAATGCCCTGATTGCATTTTCTGCAAACGGAAAGCGGAGGACCGACTGCTTAGACTGTTGCTTGACTATATTGGCAATCAGCCATTCAAAAGGAACCCAGCCTGTGGTTCACCAGAATAAATTGTACCGGACATTTCTATCACTTCCAAGTGCATGACATCCTGAATGAGAATATATTTGTTGTCCGCAAGCGCCAGATGTAGTATATTGTGGTTAGCAATAGCAAACCGATGGCATGGGGGACAGATCAATGGAAATAAAACAACTGGAGAGCTTTGTGACTGCCTGCGAACGCGGAAGCCTTTCGCAAGCGGCGGCTTGTATGTACACCACGCAGCCAAATGTCAGCAAAACCATCCGAACCTTAGAGCATGAACTGGGGCGGCCCCTTTTGGTCCGGAGCGGGAAAGGCGTACAGCCTACGGTTTATGGAAAGAACGTGCTGGAGTATGCGAAGCTGATTCTGAGAGCAACGGCTACGATCTCCTCTCTGGCCGTGCCGGATGAGCAGAACGGTCTGCGGCTGTCGGCATATCCCAGCAACATGGTGTCCCGCCTTTTGGTAGACTTTTACAAAACCTGGGGGTCTGGAATCCATATTGAGCACCACGAGGGCACCGTGGAGGAGATCACCGACCATGTCCACCAAGGAATTTCTGAAGTTGGAATCGTATATGTGGCGCAAAAGCAGGTGCCTACATTTCAGCACATTCTTCTCCACAAGAAATTGGAGTTTATTCCGCAGAGTGAAAAGAGCATCTGTGTCTACGTAGGACCTCAGCACCCACTGTATCATGCGGACAGTGTGGACTTTTCAGATCTTCCAAATCTGAAATTCATGCGTGGAGTACGGGATTTCTTTTCTATGGAACATCATCTTGAAACGGTGAGCATGGGGGTCATTGACCAAAGCGTTATGAAGCACGTGATATACAGCGACAGCGACCACTCGATCATCAATTTCCTGCTCCATACGGATGTTTGCAGTCTGGGCCTGAATTTTATGCACCGCCCCTATGAGCAATATGACATCAAACCGCTGGCCATCAACGGATGCGAGCCGTTTCTTCAAATCGGCTATGTGCGGGACCCGGAGCGTCCGCTCTCGCCGCAGGCCTCCTGGCTGACAGAGCGCTTTGGAGAAATGCTGTAAAAGGCATAACAAATTGTTATGGGGTTCCATGAAAAATTGGCCTCTGGTAAGTCTTGGCTAACTGCTGTAAAATGAAAAACCATAGCGCAAGACTGTAATATTTAGGACTGGAGGCTTTTATGAAAAGAAGGATTTTTTCTGTGCTGTTGAGCAGCGCCCTGCTGTTGACGGCGCTCGCCGGCTGCGGACAAGGGGGCGAAGCGGCTCCAAGCGGAAGCTCGTCCGACGCAGACAGTGAAACGGGTACGCGGGATGAGCTGATATTTGTCAACTACCGGGATATCCGGGATCTGAACCCTCACCTGTACGCCGGTGAGATGTACGCCCAGAGCATCCTTTACGACACCCTGGTGAGCAATACGGAAGACGGCTATGTGGGCTGTCTGGCGGAAGACTGGACCATCAGCGATGACGGCCGGATTTATACCTTCAATATCCGGGACGGCGTAACCTTCTCCGATGGAACGCCCTGCGACGCCAACGCCATTCTGGCCAACTTCAACGCCATCTTGGAGAACCGTGAGCGCCACACCTGGCTGGAGATGATGAATCTGCTGGTCGGTGTGTCCGCTCCGGACGAGGATACCTTCGTCATTGAGATGAGCGAGCCGTACTACCCCATGCTCACCGAGCTGGCTTGCATCCGTCCGTTCGCAATGATTTCCCCTAACTGCATGATCGACGGCAGCACGATGAACGGTGTCAACGGCTATATCGGGACAGGCCCCTATGTGCTCACGGACTTTGTCACTGACGAGTACGCCGTTTTTGAGCGCAACGAGAATTATTGGGGTGAGGCGCCCGCAATTCAGAAGATCACCGTCAAGGTCATCCCCGACAACCAGACGCGCATTATGGCCCTGGAGAATGAGGAGATCGACCTGATTTTCGGCAAGAACATGCTGGACGCTGATGCCATCAGCCAGTATGTGGACAGTGACCGGTTCACCGTAAGCCTGTCTGACCCCACCTCCACCCGGCATATTGTGCTGAACACCACCCACGATATTTTGGGAGACACAGCGGTGCGAAAGGCGCTCCAGCACGCCACAAACCGGCAGGCCATCTCCGAGGGTATTTTCTACGGCCTGGAACCGGCAGCGGATACCCTTTATTCCCCAACCGTTCCCTACTGTGATGTGGATTTGGAGCCCTATGCCTACGACACCGAGGAAGCGGCCCGCCTTCTGGACGAGGCCGGCTGGGTTATGGGAAGCGACGGGGGCCGCTCCAAGAATGGGCAGAAACTGGAACTGGACCTCCTCTACAATAGCGACAGCGTTACTGAGAAGACCATTTCTGAGTATCTTCAGAGTGAGTATTTGAAACTGGGCATCTCCCTGAACATCCACGGCGAGGAAGAACAGTCCTATCGTGACAATATGAAGGCCGGTAATTTTGATATGGTGTTCAACATCTGCTGGGGTATGCCTTATGATCCCCAGTCCTCTCTGGCCGCTATGAGGGCCCCAGTGTATGGAGACTATGCCGCACAGCAGGGACTGGAGGACAAGGCAGAGATTGATCAGGCCATCACGGATATCCTCACCTCCACCGATGAGGCAGAACGTCAGGAACTGTATGACTTTGTTCTGACCCGGCTCCATGAGGATGCTGTCTACATTCCCCTGACCTACGAAACCAACAAAGCCCTTTATACCTCGGAACTGAAGGGGGTCCACTTCGGCACCGACCAGTATGATGTGGATTTCGCAAGCATGTACTTCGAGTAATCGTTGATGGCATCGGGGCCGCTTCTTTGGAGGCGGCCCTTGTGCTGAATTGCCTTCGCTCGCGGGGGTGTTCACACTTTCCACAGGTGCGAAGCACGTAAGAAGCACGCGTGCGCGGGCTCCGCAAAATAGAGTTTAAGTTTTGCAACTATGCAAAAAAGAAAGGGGCATCTATGAAGCGCTATGTAATCCGCCGGCTGCTGATGGCAATCCCCCTGCTGCTGGCGATTTCCTTTGTCTGTTTTGTGTTCATCAACCTGATCCCCTCAAATCCGGCGGAGGTCGTCCTCCGAATCCAGCAGACGCCCATTATCACTGATGAGGCGATTGCGGAGATGGAGGAGGCGCTGGGTCTGAACAAACCTTTTCTGGTGCGGTATTTTGACTGGGTCCTGGGCTGTCTCCAGGGGGATTTCGGCATCAGCTATGTCAATCCCGCCCGCACAGTCGCCGGAGAACTGGCCCGCTGCCTGCCCGCCACGCTGCAGTTGGCGGCGGCCTCGTTTGTGATCGTGCTGCTGCTGAGCATCCCTATCGGCTTCCTCTGCGCTGTGTACAAGGATGGCTGGTTTGATAAGATTATGCGGGGCCTGGTCTTTATCTCCACGGCCATGCCTGCCTATTGGGTTGGGCTGCTCCTGATGTGGGGGATCAGCGTCAAGCTGGGTCTGCTGCCGACCAACGGAAACGGTACCTGGCAGCATATGATACTGCCTGCCTTTACCGTGGCGCTCAGTTACATCTCTACCTATATCCGGCTCATCCGCAATAATATGCTGGAGAATATGAAGCAGGATTATGTGCTCTACGCCAATGTCCGCGGCCTGCCCCAGCGCTCCATCTGGGTGAAACATGTGCTCAAAAATTCCATGCACACCTGCATCGTGGCCATGGGTATGAGCATCCCCCAGATGATTGCCGGCACCATCGTGGTGGAGAACGTGTTTTCCTGGCCGGGGCTGGGGACGCTGTGCATCAGTTCCATCTTCAATCGTGATCTGCCGGTCATCCAGACTTATGTGCTGTTCATCGGCGTATTGTTCGTGGTATTCAATCTGGTGTTCGACATCCTTCAGACCGTGTCCGACCCCAGACTGAGAAAGGAGAGCTGAGCCATGGGAAAACGCTTTCTGCACAACCGTGCCGCTGTGGTGACGGTGGCTTTCGTCCTCCTGATCGCGCTGATCGGCATTCTTGCCCCGCTCCTGGCGCCGCATGATCCCTATGTTACGGATATCCTCAACAAATTCGCGCCGTATAGCCTGGAGTACCCATTGGGCACAGACCATCTGGGCAGGTGCGTCCTCTCCCGCCTGATTTACGGCATCCGGCCAACGCTGGGACTTGCCCTTCTGACCATGCTGGGGACCATCGCACTGGGCGCGCTGCTGGGCGTTATGGCCGGCTACTTCCGGGGCGTGGTGGAAGAGGTCATCATGCGGGTGGTGGACGTGATGCTTTCCTTCCCCAGCCAGATCATGGTGTTCGCCGTGGTGGGCCTTCTGGGGATCAATGTCCAAAATGTCATCATTGCCAATGTGTTCATCAAATGGGCGTGGTATGCCCGCATGATCCGAACCGGTGTCATGCAGTACCGGGACCGGAACTTTGTTCAGTTCTCCCGGTGCGTGGGAATGCCGGAGCGGTTCATCCTGTTCCGACACCTTCTGCCGTCTATTACCTCTGATCTTGCGGTGCTGGCCTCTCTGGATGTGGGCTGGGCCATTATCAATATCTCTACCCTGTCCTTCCTGGGGCTGGGCGTGCAGGCCCCAACCCCGGAATGGGGAGCCATGCTCAACGAGGCGAAGGATGTACTTACCAGTAATCCAACCCAGATGATCGCGCCTGGTATTGCCATCGTGGTTCTGGTGTGCTGCTTTAATCTGATGGGCGACGCCCTGCGGGATGTGCTGGACCCCAAGGAGGTGGAAAAATGACCCCGGTTCTGGAATTGCAAGATCTCCATGTTCTGCTCTGCACACACCGGCATCAGGGGGTGGAGTTGGTGAAGGGAGTTTCCTTCTCGGTATATCCTGGGGAGTGCCTTGGAATCCTTGGGGAGTCCGGAAGTGGAAAATCCATGTCTATGAAAGCGGCGATGGGCCTTTTGGATCATAGCTTCCACGTGCTTGGAAGTGCCAAATTCCAGGGAGAGGAGCTGCTGGGGAGAAGTGATGAAGAACTGCGCCGTCTAAGAGGCGGTCAGGTAGGCATCATCCTTCAAAACCCGATGACCTGTTTTGATCCTCTCTACCGGATCGGAGCCCAGATTGCCGAAACCTTTGCGGCCCACAATGATTGGAGCAAGGCGGATATCCGCCAGCGTTCTCTGGAGATGCTGGAGAAAATGCGGATTCGTAATCCGGAGGAGGTGTTGGAGAAGTACCCGCATCAGCTCTCCGGCGGAATGCTTCAACGGATTATGATTGGCATTGCGACCTCTATGAAGCCGTCCCTTCTGATCGCGGACGAACCTACCACAGCTATTGACGCCATCACTCAATTTGAGATCCTGGACGAATTGCTGCGGATCAAGCAGGAACACCAGACAGCGATGGTCTTTATCTCCCATGACTTGAATGCGATTTCCCGTGTGGCAGACCGGATCGTAGTCCTCAATCAGGGGCTTGTGGTGGACCAAGGCGATTTCCAACACATTCTTCACCATGCAACCGATTCCTATACCAAGCTGCTGGTGGAAAAGCGGACGGATGTGATGCGCCGATACAGCCAGGTGCTGGGAGGAAAGGAGCGTGTCTATGCTTGAACTGAAAAATATCTGCGTCAGTTTCCGAAGCGAGCGTCAGGACAAGGTGTTCGGACATACCCGTCAGCAGGTGCTCTTTGATGTGTCCCTGAACGTAAAAAGAGGGACCTGCCTCGGTATTTTGGGAGAGTCCGGCAGCGGAAAATCCACTATGGGCCGGGTGCTTTGCGGGCTTCTGAAACCGGACAGCGGCGAGGCGATTCTGGACGGCGTATCGGTCTACGCCTCCCGAGCGGGCCGGCGGAACCTGCAGAACAAGCTCAGTGTGGTATTTCAAGACTACACAACCTCTGCCAATCCCCGTTTCCGTGTCAAAGACATCATCGGCGAGGGCCTGACCGTCCGGGAGCGCCGGGAGGGGGGCCGGCTGGAGCGAAAGAAGGAAATGGCCGCCCTTCTGGAACTGGTGGGACTCCCTGCTGATTTTGCGGGCAGATTTCCCCACGAGCTCTCCGGCGGCCAGCTTCAGCGGGTGTGCATCGCCAGGGCAGTGGCCTGTAAGCCAGAGGTCATCCTCTTTGATGAGGCGATCTCCTCCCTGGATGCGCATACCCAGGTCCAGGTAATGGATCTGCTGCGGGATCTGAAGGAAAAGCTGGGGCTGACCTATGTATTTATCACCCACGACCTGACCTCGATCACATATCTCTGTGACGATGTGCTGTTCCTCTATCAGGGCCGTGTAACAGAATATTTGCCCGTCAGCCGCATCAGCGAGACTAAGGATGAGTACGCCCGGCGGTTGCTGGAGTCCATTGTGGTATTTGACACCGAGACTTCGGAGGTGGACGTATGATTTTTTGTGGGATAACACTTTTGCCTGGTGAGCGAAAAAACGTACCGCTCCCGGTACCGGATGCTCCGTCCCTGAATGCGCTCTGCCTGTGCGGTGCCGCCCCGGGCAAGACGCTGGTGGTCACGGCAGGGGTCCACGGCTGCGAGTATGTGGGAATTCAGGCCCTGCGCCGTCTGGCGGCGGACCTGGATCCGGCGAGGCTGTCGGGGAACGTCATCCTACTGCCGCTGGCAAATCCCAGTGCTTTTTATGCCGGAGCCAAACAGGTGGTGCCGGAGGACGGCGTCAATTTGAACCGAGCCTTCCCCGGCAACTCTGCGGGCCCCCTTTCCGCTCGATTGGCCTTTGCCCTGGAGGCGGCTTTATACCCGGAAGCCGATCTGCTGGCAGATCTCCACAGCGGAGACTGCAGCGAAACGCTTCATCCATTGGTGTTCTTCCCGGCAGCAGGGAAGAAAATGGTCAACCAAGTCTCACTGGATGCCGCCAAGGTCCTGACGGTACCCTACCGGGTCCGCTCCACCGCCAAGAACGGGCTTTACAGCTGGGCGGTGCAAAGAGACATTCCCGCACTGTTGATTGAGAGGGGCGGGCAGGGGCTTTGGTCTGAACAGGAGGTGGACGCCTGCTGTGAGGACGTCCGCTCCCTGTTGCGCCATCTGGAGATTATGCCCGGAGGGAACCCGCCGCGGGATCAGCTGGGGATCACAGAAACCTTCTATGCAGAAGCTGAGTCGGAGGGATTTTGGTATCCGGCAGTAGGTTTAGACCAACGGGTCCGAAGGGGAGAACTGCTCGGACACCTGGAGGCACTGTCTGGTTGCCGCTTACAAGAGGTTCGGGCCGAGTTTGACGGCATTGTCCTTTACTACACAATCGCCTTGGGCGTCCGGGCGGGAGATCCGCTGATCGCATATGGCCATCCGTAAGGAATTCTGGCGGCTGGCCTGGCCCGCCGCGGCAGAGGGCCTGTTGCTGATGCTGCTCACCGCCGCCGACCTGCTGATGGTTTCCGCTCTGGGAAACACAGCGGTGGCGGCGGTCAGTATTTTTTCCCAGCCCCGTATGGTGATCCTCTGCGTAACCCGCTCCTACTCTGTTGCACTGAGCGCCTATGTTGCCCGCCGGCGCGGCAAGCATCCGGATGAGTCCCTGACCTCCTGTTCCCGCGCTTCGCTCATGCTGGGGTGCGGTCTCTCGATGCTGCTCCTGGTCGGGACCTGGATTGGAGCTGGCCCGCTTCTACGACTGGCCGGTGCACAGGATGACTATATCAACTTGGGGTTGCAGTATGCCTTTCCCACCCTGGTGAGTCTGGCGCTCTCCGGTCCGGCTATTGTCCTTCACGGCATCTTGGCGGGGCTTGGCGATACCAAAAGCGTGCTTGTGTCCAATGTGCTAGGCAACGGAGTCAATGTCGTGTTCAATGCGCTGCTGATTTACGGTCTGGGCCCATTCCCGCAATTGGGAGTTTTCGGCGCTGGGCTGGGAACTGCTATCGGTGCTGGCGCCACGCTGGTCTATACGCTGGCGCTTTTCTTACGGCGGCGGCATCCGGCCACTCTGCGGGGCAGAGGGGCCTGGCTGCCGGAACGGGAATACCTCTGCTCCCTGGCCCCCCTTGCCACGGGCACATTCCTGGAGCAGGCAGCGGAACGGTTTGGGATGTTCACATTTTCACGCCTGGTAGCAGACCTGGGCACAGCGGCGCTAAGCGTCCACAACATCTGTGGGAGCCTGTGCGACATTTACTATAGCTTCTCCCAAGGGCTTGGGAAGGCCAGCCTGGTTCAGGCCGGCCAGGCGTTGGGATCTGGAAGAACGTGCAACCTGAAACGGATCGGGGCCGTATCCCGCCGGGCGGCGCTTTGGACTGGGGGTGCGGCCACGCTGCTCTATTTGCTGCTCCGGTCACCCTTGCTTCAGTTCTACCATCTGGAGGGCAACGACCTGGCTCTGGGCTGTGAGATCATGATCTTTGTGGCTGCTGTCAATATTCCGGAGGCATGGGCTATGGTCCATGCGGGTCTGCTCCGTGGCTTGGGGCATACCAGTTTTGTGGCCCTCTATTCTCTTATCAGCATCGCAGTGGTGCGGCCGATCCTTACCTTCTTCCTGGTTTACGAACTTGGTCTTGGATTATACGGAGCATGGATTGCCCTCACTCTCGACCAAACGACAAGAGCGGTCTGTTCCATGCTGGGATCGCGGCAGACGATCCGTATCAAGATGAAGGACAGCTCAAATTCATGATTGCCCTAATACTATCGTGGCATGGATGAGGACTTCTCTCTGCGCTTGACCGATATAGGCCGAGAGGTAGCCGAGCAGACCTATGAAAAACACTGCTTCTTTACCCGGCGGCTTATTGCGGCCGGGGTCGATCCCCAGACCGCGGAACGGGAGGCCTGCCGGATGGAGCACA
>URQA01000101.1 GCA_900549885.1 uncultured Eubacteriales bacterium
GATGTCTCCTTTCCGGGGAGTTATTTCAACAGGGCGGCGGCCGCCGCACCGTACAAGTTTGCGTCCTCCACCTGGAGGAAGCGCCAGTGCCGCCCGAAGCGCCCGGTGCACAGATCGGACATGGCACGCTCGATGTACGCCCGGTAGAGGCGGAACTTGTGGAAGGTGGACCCCTCCGCGATGATGGCGGCGGGCCGCTGGGCAGTGCGGCCCATGTCCCCCTGGAGGACGACCGCCGTGAGCATGACGGCCAGCCGTTCCGCCGCCCGCTCAGCCAGACCGGCCAAGATGGCCTTCAACGCCGCTTTGTCCTCGTCCTGGGCGCACAGACGCTGGGGCAGGGCGCCGCCGTCCAATCCGTCCAGCCAGGCGCTCACCTGGCTGAGGGACAGGCCGTCCAGGGCCAACACCGAACGGGTGCAGGGGGGAGTGAACAGTCCCTCCTTGGCCGCACCTTTCAAGGTGAGTTCCATGAGGGTACCCAGATAGGCCCCAGAGGTCATTTTTTCCAGCGGATGGCGGCCAGGCTCCCGGGAGACGGCGTCCAACGCCCGGTCAAAATCACCTTGGGGGAAGCGGTCGTAGCTTCCGGCCTCCAGGTTGATCACCATATTATCCCAGGCCGACAGCTTCCGCTTGGCGATGCGTTCGCCCCGCTCTGAATAACAGCAGTTGAGTCCCGTGCCTAAGATAAAGCCCACGAAGCCATCGTAGGCGCTCCGATCCACAGCCAGGTATCCTCCCAGCAGGGTGGCCACCGTGTCATTGACCACCGCTCCGGTCTCCGGAGGCGTAAGTCCTTTGCTATTCATATAGGCGGCCAGATCCCGGTACAGGTGTATCCCGCTTCCCCCTTCCACCCGGACCTCTTTGTCAAAATAGAGCACTTTTCCGTCTAGATCCGGGGTAATTTCCGCAGGGAAGGAGAAGCAAAGACCCATCCGGCAGCCTGCTGGAAACTGGGCCAACTGCTGGACGATGGTATCCCAGAATCCCGTTCGGGTCACCATGCCCCGGCTGCCTGGGGTAGGGACTACCTGCTGGGGGCTGAATTGGAGTGAGCCGCTGGCCCAAGTGCCCAAAGCGGCTCGAAAATTGGTCCCGCCCATATCCAGGGCGGCCACTTGGCCCTGGGCAGGCAGAGCGCGCCCCAGCGAGATATAGGCCGGAAGCATCAAAAGGCTGCCAGGTTCTCCTCGCAGCCCACGCTCCATTTCGGCGCGATAGCCTTCACAGGCCGCCGCCAGGTCCATCTGTCCGGGGGCCATGCCATGCCGGGAGAGAAAATGCCTTGCCTGTCGTGTTTCATCCATCTGGTTGACCTGCCTTTCCACCCGCCTGCAGGGGGTCCGTTTGCAACAGTGTACCACAGCTGGCCCGCCAGGGCAAGAGCGTGCCTTGAAGGAAGATGACTATTGTGTTATTCTTACATAAGAATACTGTGCGTGGCAGAAAAGGGGAGGGATTTTCGTGTCTCAGAACACACCGTTAGCGGCGATGCGGCTGCAGCTGGAGCAGTTGCGCGTCAGGCTCCGGCAGCAGCTACTGCGGGATCTGCTCCACGGCGTGCCGCCAGTAGGGAACACCCTGGAGGAGCTCAACAGCTACTATGGGTATCAGCTGCGGCCGGGAACCTTCTTGGTGCTGATGATCCGCCTCCATTTCCGGGCAAAAAAGCCTGCCCGGCCTATCGCTGAGGCGCTGGAATGGGTGGATGAGGATGTACGGATGTTTCTCACCCCAGAACATTTCCAGGAATTAGAGACTCTCCAGGAAGGAGACTGCCTGTACTGCATGCTGAATTTCACCTCCCGCTTCGGTACACCGGAGTCGGAACAGACGCGCCAGAGCGTGGACCGGCTTTACCGCCACATGGATATTGCCCGGCGCTACCGGCCCTATTATTTCGCCATCGGAGACGGACTTCCTGTCTCCGATATTCTGGAATTAGGCTCCAGCTTCCTATCCGCCCGGCAGGCGGTGGAGGAGTACGGCGCCCACCTTCAGGTCAACCGCCGTCACGATAGTACCCAGCAGATGTACACCATGACGCAGATCATGAATGTGCTCACTCCCGCTCGCCGCTCTGCCTTCGCCCACTATCTGGAGACGATCCAGCGGGGGCAGCTGGAACGGTGGGTGGACGAGGTGTTTGAGGCATGCCGGCCCTATGTGGAGCGGTTTCCCACCATTTGCTATCAGCTGCCCTATAAGATCCTGGACCTGTGCTTGGATACGGCGGGCAACACCGTGGCCGGAGACCCGCAGCTTCAGCAGATCCTGCTGGACTGCCGGGGAGCAGTGGACATCCGGCAGGACTACAGCCAGCTCGCCGATGTGGTGAAGGAGGGGCTGCGGCGTTTCTGCGACCGATATGCCAAGTCCCTGGCCCGGGCAGGGAATCCCGCAGTGCAGGAGGCCAGGCGGTTCATGTGGGAACATTATGCCCGCCGCCTGACCCTGGGGGAGATTGCCGCCCATGTGCACCTCAATCCCCAGTATTTCAGTGTGCTGTTCAAACGGGAAACTGGCCAGTCGGTGGTGGATCATCTGACCCACCTGAGGCTTGAGCAGGCAAAATGCCTGCTCAAAGATACTAGCTTGCCCATCAACCAGGTGGCCGGACAGGTAGGATATGAAGACCCAGACTACTTCAGCCGCCTGTTTCACAAAGTCAACGGTATGAGTCCGCGGCAATATCGGGGCATTGTCGGATCAGGCTAAAACATGAAAAAACATGTCTTGTGCCGAGACCCAAAAATTTTTGCAAAGTTTTGTGATTTTTTCACAATATAATTTTTCCAGACTTTAATTATCTATAAATAATCCGGGTTTTCTGCGGATAATCCATTGTCAAAAATATGCCTCTCCCGATATAATTTTGGGTGGAAAGGAATAGGCTTTTCCGACCCAATCTTATAAGGAGGAACAACGATGAAAAAGTGGAACAAACTGCTTGCTCTGCTGTTGGCGCTGGTCATGGCGCTGGGCCTGGCCGCCTGTGGCAACGGCGCTGATGACAACAGCACCGCCCCCAGCGATGAGGGGACCAACTCTGGTGCGCCTGTCAGCGAGGAGCCTCAGGGCACCAAGACTTTTGTCTTTGGCTCGGATGCCAACGCCAACACATTTGACCCCGCCACCGACCTGCAGACCAACTCTGCCCGGGCCTTGACGAACTCCGTGCTGGAGACCCTGTGGAAGGTCAACAACGACGGCACTGTGGTGGACGACCTGGCTGCCAGCCACGAGTGGACCGGCGATCTGGAGCTGACCGTGGTGCTCAACGAGGGCATCACCTTCTCCAATGGGAACCCCCTGACCTCTGACGACGTGCTGTACACCCTGGAGCACTTGCGCGACTCCGGCCGTACCGCCTCCATGGTGGCCTGCGTGGACTTTGACAAGACCACCTGCCCCGATGACAAGACCATCGTTATCGCCATGAGCACCTATGACGCCGGTTTCTATGATGTCATGGCCTCCACCTACATCATCGACCGTGAGACCTGCACCGCCGAGGATTGGAACTGGGGCTGGCTGTATGGCACTGGCCCGTACAAGCTCAAGGGCGACGGTGTGAACGACCGCTCCGGCTGGGAGGAGTCCGTCCAGTACACCCTAGTGCGCAATGAGGATTACTGGGGCGAGGCTCCCTACTACGACGAGATCATCATTAAGTTCTACTCTGAGGAGTCCACCCGCTTCGCTGAGCTGCAGGCCGGCAACCTGGATGCCGCCTATGTGACCCAGGCCACCTATGTGAACAATCTGTCCTCCGGCTCTGTGTCCGGCTCCGTTCTGGTGCAGAAGGTGTCCCAGGGCGTGACCGGCATCCAGCTGGCCGCTGGTCCCGACTCTGTGGGGGCTTTTGCCGATATCAATGTCCGCAAGGCCTTCGCCCATGGCATCAAGATCGAGGATATGATCAATGGTCTGGGTCAGGGCATGTACCAAGTGGCTTCCTCTGTGTTGGGCGCAGACAACTGGGCCTATCTGGATGTGGGCACTTATGAGTACGATCCCGATGTTGCCAAGGCTGCGCTGGCTGAGGCCGGCTACTCCGTGGACAACCCCCTGACCGTCACGGTGGTGGCTGAGTCTACCGCTTTCTACACCTCTCTGATGGAGGCTATGCAGGGCGACCTGGCCCAAATCGGCATTAACCTGGACCTGTCCGGCATGGGCGACTTTGCCACCATTCTGCCCACTCTGCTGAGCGGTACTCAGGAAGTGGGGATTGGCGGCCCCTCCAACGGCGCCGGCAACGACCCCGCTTCCCTGCTCCAGCAGATGGGTCCCCTGTCCGACAACGTGCTAATGCGCGCCCAGGACGACACCCTGGCCGACCTGTTCAACCAGGGCGCTGCCGAGCGCGACCAGGCCAAGCGCACCGAGATCTATCACGAGTATCAGCAGTACATGTATGATAACTACTACTTCATCCCCCTGTATCAGGACACCAAGAACTACGGCGTGGCCGAGGCCCATGCCAGCTTCACCAACGCTCTGGACAGCAGCAACCAGCTCGATCCCACCCTGCTGACCGACTAAGAGAGACGGCTCTGTAATCTCATAGCGAAACTGAAGCGTGGCGGCGGGCTTCCCGCCGCCACGCTTCCTTCCAACACAGACACCAAACCCTGAGGAGGGAGAGCCAATGCTGAAATACATCGTGCGGCGCCTGCTGCTCATCATCCCTGTGCTGTTGGGCGCTATCATTATTATTTTTACCATCAACTACTTTAGCACCACAAATCCGGCTATGATCAAACTAGGCCTGTCCGCTAACGACCCGGTCCTCCTGGCGGAGATGGAACATGAGATGGGCCTGGACCGGCCTTACATCGTCCAGTTGGGCAGCTATCTGTGGGATTTGCTCCATGGCGACTTGGGTGATTCCTATATCTATTCCTCCACAGTGGCCCAGCTCATCGGTGGCCGTATTCCCAACACCCTGATTCTCAGTATTGGGGCTATTCTAATTTCTATTTGTGTAGGCATTCCGTTAGGCTTGGCGGCTGCCCTGCACCAAAACTCTATTATTGACTATATTACGTCTATTCTCGCCATTCTGCTTAACGCCATCCCGGGCTTTTTGATCGGCGTGGTGCTCATGCAGGTCTTTGGCGTAGCACTAGGATGGTTGCCAGTATCCGGCGTAGACTCGTGGCAGGGATATATCCTGCCCATCATCGCAGCAGGCGTAGGCCCCATCTCTCAGAATGCCCGTATGACCCGGTCCTCCGTATTGGAAGTCATCCGGCAGGACTATGTCCGCACGGCCCGGTCCAAGGGCATCGCGGAGGGGAAGGTCATCTCCCGCCATGTGCTGAAAAACGCCCTTATTCCCATCCTCACCATGGTGGGCAACGGCTTGGGCGCGGCCATGGCTGGTTCCATTCTGGTGGAGCTGATTTTCCAGATTCCAGGTATGGGTACGCTCATCAGCAATTCAATTAATAGCAAAGACTTTATCACTGTCCAGGGTTGTGTGCTGGTATGCGCCGTGGTGGTCGCCCTGATGAACCTGCTCACTGACTTGGCCTACGCTGCGGTGGATCCCCGGATCAAAGCCCAGTATACGGCTGGGGCCAAGACCAAGAAAAAAGCGGCTCCCGCCGCCAAGGAGGTGGCCTGACCCATGGCAAAGAATACAAAGACTGCGGCGGTTCCGGCGGAGGAAGCTGTCCGGCTGAAAAAGCGTAGTTATTGGGGCGAAATTTGGCACCGCCTGAAGAAGAACCCGGTGGCTGTAGTGTGTCTGGTGTTTCTGGTGCTGCTGGTGGTGGCTACCGTGTTTGCCACCTGGATTACCCCTTACGATTATGATGCTCCCACAGATTATGCCAACCTTTACGCCAAACCCAGCCTGGCCCATCCTTTCGGCTGCGACGAGCTGGGCCGCGACCTGCTCACCCGCCTGCTAGTGGGCGGCCGGTACTCCCTGATGGTAGCCCTTATCTCCGTGGCCATCGGTATCGTGGCCGGAATGGTCATTGGCGCGTTGTGCGGCTTTTTCGGCAAGGTAGTGGACAATGTGCTCATGCGCTTCATGGACATCATCATGGCCATCCCCGGTATGATGCTGGCCATCTGCGTGTCCGTGGCCCTTGGCTCCGGCGTGTGGCAGACTGCCCTGGCCATCTCTGTGGGCACCATCCCCATCATCGCCCGGCAGCTGCGGGGTTCCACCCTGCTGGTCAACAGCCAGGAGTACATCGAGGCCGCCCGCACCTTCGGCGAAAGCAGCGGCAAGATCATCCTCACCCACGTCATCCCCAACTGCATGGCCCCCATCATCGTGCAGGCGTCCATGTATCTGGGCGGGTCCATCATGGCCATCGCCGGCCTGTCCTTCATCGGCCTGGGCGTACAGCCGCCAACCCCGGAGTGGGGCAATATCCTCAATACCGGCTTGGACAATGTGTCTGTGCTGGCGGAACGCTGGCACACCATCGTATTCCCGGCTCTGTTCATCATCCTGACCATGCTGGCCTTCAACCTGCTGGGTGACGGCCTCCGGGACGCCATGGATCCCCGGATGCGCAAGTAAGGAGGCTGCGACATGAGTTTATTGAGAATTGAAGACCTGACGATCCACTTCCCCACGGAAGAGGGGGATGTACGCGCCGTGAACGGCGTGTCCCTGTCGGTGGAGGCCGGTCAGACCCTGGGCCTGGTGGGGGAGACGGGCGCGGGTAAGACGACCACCGCCCTGGGTATTCTTCGGCTGGTGCCTGAGCCCGGCCAGGTGGAGAGCGGCTCCATCATCTATAAAGACCGAGATATTATGACCATGAGCGAGAAAGAGGTCCAGGACATCCGAGGCAACGAGATCTCTATGATCTTCCAGGACCCCATGACCGCCCTGAATCCGGTGATGACCGTAGGCGACCAGGTGGCCGAGGTGATCCTCCGCCACCAGAACTGCACCAAGGTGGAGGCACAGCAGCGGATGATCGATATTCTGGGCAAGGTGGGCATCGGCCCGGACCGGGCCTCCGATTACCCCCACCAGTTCTCCGGCGGCATGAAGCAGCGGGTAGTCATCGCCATCGCTCTGGCCTGTAACCCCAAGCTGCTGCTGGCGGACGAGCCTACCACCGCCCTGGACGTGACCATTCAGGCCCAGGTCATGCGGATGATCAACGACCTAAAGCGGGAGTTCAACACCTCCATGATCCTCATTACCCACGATTTGGGCATCGTGGCCGAGTCCTGCGACCAGGTAGCCATTATGTATGCGGGAGAAATTGTGGAGTATGGCTCCCTGGAGGACATCTTTGACCACACCGCCCACCCCTATACCAAGGGGCTGTTCAACTCGATCCCCTCGCTGGACAAGGACACCGAGCGTCTCCAGCCCATCCAGGGCCTGATGCCGGACCCGGCCAATCTTCCCGAGGGGTGCAAGTTCCATCCCCGGTGCCCCTACGCGGTAGAGGCCTGCGCCCAGCAGCATCCCGGCATGACCGAGCTGACTCCGGGGCACCTGTGCCGCTGCCTGCGATGCGGCGATCCCATTTTGAGCCAGGAGGGGGTACACCATGAGTAAGCTGCTGGAGGTCAAAGACCTTTGTAAATACTTTAAGACGCCCAAGGGGGCGCTCCACGCTGTGGAAGGCCTGTCCTTCTCCATTGACGGTGACACCACCCTGGGCGTGGTGGGGGAGTCAGGCTGCGGCAAGTCCACCCTGGGCCGGGTGATTATGGGCCTGCATGAACCCACCGGCGGCGCCCTGTTCTTTGAGGGGCAGGACGTTACCCACCCAGATAAGGTCAAGCGCCGGGAGCTCAACCACAAGATCCAGATGATCTTTCAGGACCCGGCCTCGTCCCTGGATCCCCGTATGTGCGTGTCCGACCTGATCGCCGAACCCATGAAGGCCATGAAGATCTGCAAGACCAAGCAGGAGCGGGACAACCGGGTGGCCGAACTGATGGATACCGTAGGTCTGGCCCGGCGGCTGGCTTTCTCCTATCCCCACGAGTTGGACGGCGGACGACGCCAGCGCATCGGCATCGCCCGTGCCTTAGCAGTCAACCCCAAGTTTATCGTCTGCGACGAGCCGGTGTCCGCCCTGGATGTTTCTATCCAGGCCCAGATTCTCAATCTGCTTCAAGATTTGCAGCAGGAGAAGGGCTTGACTTATATGTTCATCACCCACAATCTGTCGGTGGTACGGCATATCTCCCACAAGATCCTGGTGATGTACCTGGGGTGTCAGGTGGAGCTGTGCGATTCCAAAGAGCTGTTCAAAAAACCCCTCCACCCTTATACCAAGGGCCTGTTGTCCGCCATCCCCATCCCTTCTATCCATGTCAAGCGGGATGAGATCCTGATGACCGGCGAGGTGACCTCTCCCATCAATCCCAAGCCGGGCTGCCGCTTTGCCGCCCGTTGTCCCTACGCTAAGGATAAATGCCATGAGTCTTTGCCGGCGGTGGAAGAGGTGGAGCCGGGACATTTCTGCGCCTGCCACTATGTGCGGGAGATCAACCAGCTGTAAAGCTGCCCCGCCAAGGGAAACCGCCCGTTGACGGGGGCTGGTTGATTTGGTATCATAAGTGCTGGAACGCCGGGGCCCATGGCACGCGCTATGAGCCCCGGCGTTTTTGAAAGGAGGCGAATGGGGTGGCTAAGAAAGGCTCCTGGTATTTTGAGGGGTATGAGGCCCACTATGAGATCGACGAGCAGGGCAGGAAGAAAAAAGTGCTCACCTATGTAGGCCAGCGGTACGGTCTGCGAAACAGAGAGGACCTGTTTCGAGTGCGGGTCATGGCTGCTGTGGATGTGGTGCTCATGACAGCCATCCTGCTGCTCATCAACTTTTTCCCCGGAACCGGGGGGATGGTGGGCTGGGTGGGCGCACCCTGCCTGTGGGGACTCATCCCTTTGATGTTTCTGTATATGGGGCTGTTCAACTTCCTCACCTGCAAGGACAAATGGGAGATCCGCCAGTTCTACGCCGGCTACCGTCGGATGGGACGCTGGGCGATCGTTCAGCTGGTGATTATGAGCTATGTGACGGCGGCCCATATTGTGTTCCTGTGCCTTCATCCCACTTGCTTCCCCGGGGAGCTGTACTACACCCTGGGAGC
>URQA01000102.1 GCA_900549885.1 uncultured Eubacteriales bacterium
AGAAGGAAGCGGTGGAGGCCCTGTACAAGATGATCTCCTCCGATTTTTCCGAGTAATTTCCCCAAGCACAATGAAAAGGCGCCGCCATGCGGCGCCTTTTTTGATATTCAAAGCGTGCACATCTTGAACACCAGAAGCACAGACCAGATCATGTTCAGCGGCCTCGATTCGTCCAGATCATTCAAAATGCCTCGTTCCGTTCCGAAGGAGGGACATTCGGATGAAGCAGATGTTTGTGTCAGAGCCTGCCCGGCGGGGCGGACTGCGTCTCTGGCTGGGGAAACGGTATTTCTGTGCCCGGCGGTGGCTCTGGTGGCACACCTCGGGCGTGCGCTTTGCCCGCCGCCGCCCGGAGTTCCCCTGCCCGGTCCTCTGTTTCCGGCACAGCACCCCACTGCTTCGAAAGCTGAAGGACGTGGATATGTGGATGCAGCGGAACAAGGTGCATAACCTGCGTCTGGCGGTGGAGCGGCTGGATGGAGTGGTCCTCCTGCCGGGAGAGACCCTGTCCTATTGGAAATGCATCGGCGATCCCAGCCGCCGGAGAGGTTATGTGGAGGGGATGATGCTGAAAAATGGACAGGTGACCTCCGCGGTGGGGGGCGGGCTGTGCCAGCTGGCCAATCTCATTTACTGGATGACCCTCCATACCCCTCTCACAGTAACGGAGCGGTACCGCCACGGTTATGACGTGTTTCCGGACAGCGGACGTACCCAGCCCTTCGGGAGCGGGGCCACCTGCTGCTACAACTATGTGGACCTGATGGTCCGTAACGGTACGGACCGCCCTTACCGGCTGGCACTCCAGGGTGGAAAGCGGGATCTGGAGGGGGCGTGGTACTCCGACAGACCCCAGCCCTGCACCTATCAGATCTATCAGGCGGAGCACCGGATGCAGGGGGAGTACTGGGGCGGATACACCCGCCACAACGTGATCCGCCGGCGGGTGCTGGACTCCACTGGAGAGTTGGTGGGGGACGAGCTTGTGACGGAGAATCACGCCATCATGATGTATAACCCGCTGCTGGAGAAGGGGGAGGGCCCGTTCCCGGATGCGGAGTAAGGAGGATGCAGCGCCTCTATGACCTTTGACGAATTGAAAGAAAAAGCCCACAGCCTGCCCCTCAAGCCGGGCGTATACATCATGCAGAACGCCCAGAGCGAGGTCATCTATGTGGGCAAGGCCAAGGCCCTGAAAAACCGGGTGAGCCAGTATTTTGCCAATCTGGCCGCCCACACCGAAAAGACCCGGGCCATGGTGTCCCAGATCGACCACTTTGACGTCATCATTGCCGACAGCGAGTTTGAGGCCCTGATCCTGGAAAATTCCCTCATCAAGCGGCACCAGCCCCGGTACAACATCCTGCTGAAGGACGACAAGGGCTACCCCTACATCCGCCTGACGGTGAAGGAGCCCTACCCCCGCTTCTCCCTGGCCAACCGGGCGGCGGAGGACGGGGCCCGGTACTTCGGCCCCTATGGCAGCCGGGGGGCCAGCCAGGGTGTCATCGACGCGCTGCGGCTGGCGTTGAAGCTGCCCTCCTGCCGCCGAAAATTCCCCCGGGACATCGGAAAGGAGCGCCCTTGCCTCAACTACCACATGGGCCAGTGCGACGGCTACTGCCGCCGGGAGATGGATCAGAGCCGCTATCCGGTGGCCATCGCCCAAGCGGTACGGCTGTTGGAGGGAAAGCTGGACGAGGTGGTGGAGGAGCTTTCCGACGAGATGAATCTGGCCGCCGAGGATCTGCGCTTCGAGCGGGCCGCCCAGCTGCGGGACCAAATCAAAGCCATCCAGCTGCTGGCCAAGCGGCAGAAGGCGGTGGCCGGATCGCTGGCGGACACGGACGTGGTGGGCTGGAACCGGGGGGAGGCCAAGAGCTGCTTTGTGGTGCTCCACTATGTGGACGGAGAGCTGGCGGCTAAGGACTGGCAGCTGCTGACCGATCCTATGGAGGAGGACGAACGGGATACGGTGTCCGCCCTCACCGCCCAATTCTATGCCGGGCGGACCAGCCTGCCCCGGCAGATCCTTCTGCCCTGCGACATCGAGGACCGGGTGGACTTGGCGCGGATGCTTACCGAGTCGGTGGGCCGGAAGGTGGAGCTGCTCACCCCCCAGCGGGGGGCGAAGGTGGAGCTGGTCAAACTGGCCAACGAGAATGCCGCCGAGGAGGTCCGCCGGGCTACCACCGCTGAGGAGCGGCGCTCCAAGCTGATGGAGGCGTTGGGCAGGCTGCTGGGCCTGCCCGGTACGCCCCACCGGATGGAGGCCTTCGACATCTCCAACACCGGCTCGTCAGACATCGTGGCCTCCATGACCGTCCATGTGGATGGAAAGCCCCTGAAACGGGACTACCGCCATTTCAAGCTCAAGGACATGCCCCACGCGGACGATTACGCCTCCATGAAGCAGGTCGTTGAGCGGCGGTTCCGCCGCTATTTGGACGGCGATGAGAGATTCAGCGGTCTGCCTGATGTACTGCTCATTGACGGCGGCGCGGGCCAGGTGAAGGCCGCCGAGGCTGCCTTGGAAGAAGTGGGGCTGTCGGTGCCTGCTTTCGGCATGGTCAAGGACGGACGGCACCGCACTAGGGCTTTAGTGGACGGCGCGGGCCGGGAGATTGGTATCCAGCAGAACCAGGCGATTTTCTCCCTCATCGGGCGCATCCAGGAGGAGACCCACCGCTTTGCCATCGAGTTCCACCGACAGCAGCAGGCCAGCCATCTGCGCCACTCCGCCCTGGATGGCATCGAGGGGGTAGGCCCGGCCCGCAAGACGGCGCTGCTCAAGCACTTCAAGAATGTCCGCTCGGTGCGTGCAGCCAGCCTGGATGAACTGATGGAGGCGGTCCCCAAAAACACCGCCCTGGCGGTATACCGCCATTTCCATCCCGAGGACGGGGGCTGACCCGACCAGGGACCAAACTGACGATACGGGAGAGACGAGCATGGAACAGACAAAACGGGTCATCGCCCTGGGCTTTTTCGACGGGGTGCATATCGGACATGGGGCGCTGTTGCGCCGGGTGGGAGAGATCGCCCGGCGAGAGGGGTATCTCCCCGCAGCCCTTACCTTTGACCACCACCCAAAGGATTTTATCCCCGGCGCGGGGCATATCCCCCTGCTCAATACCCCGGCGGACCGTGAGGAACTGATGCACCGGCTGTACGGCATCCGGCAGGTGATGGTGCTCCCCTTTGACGAGCACACCCGGGAGATGCCCTGGCGGGATTTTGTGACGAATCTGCTGGTAGAACGGTATCAGGCCGCCCATTTGGTGGCGGGTCACGATTACCATTTTGGCTATCAGGGTCAGGGCGACCCGGAGCGGCTGCGGCAGCTGTGCGGGGAGCTGGGAGTGGGCTGCGACATCATCGGCAGAGTAGAGCTGGACGGGATCACCGTGTCCTCCACCTATATCCGAACCCTCATCCAGAAAGGAGACATGGAGCGGGCGGCCCGTTTTCTGGGCCATCCTCACACCCTGTCTGGCCCGGTGGTCCACGGCAAGGGCCTGGGGCGGACCATCGGAATCCCCACCTCCAACCTGGTGGTCCCCCAGGGGGTGCTCATGCCTGCTTTTGGGGTGTACGCCACCCGGGTGTGGATTGAAGGAAAGGGCTATCTGGCGGTGACCAACGTGGGGGTGCGTCCCACAGTAGAGAACACCGACCGAGTGACGGTGGAGCCTTGGATCCTGGATTTTGACGGCGACCTCTACGGCCAGAACATCCGGGTGGAGTTTTATAAGCAGCTGCGGCCGGAGCGGAAGTTTGGCTCTATTGACGAGCTCAAGACGGCTATTCTCAAAAACGCTCAGGAGACCCGATTATACTTCGGGTAGGACAAGGACGCAACGATTGAAAAAATTTTCGCTCCCAGCTGGGCATGGTTGCACAAGAGTGTGCATATACTGGTATGTATCCGGCATATCAGTACCCAGGCCATATAGAAAAGGAGCGAAGGATATGGAAGAAAAACAAACTGCCCAGGGCACCACGGCACCGGCGCCCCCCGTCCCCAAGCCGGACGTGGACGACCTGATTTTTACCGGACAGATCGGTTACATCAGCGACCGCTGAGCCGCCGACGCTTTGCGGGCGAGGGCAGCCGCCAGGGCAGAGGGAAAGAACCCCAAGCCCCTGGCGGCTTTTCGGTAGCCGGGACGGAGATATTTTCCTTTACAACCGCCCTCTGGTTTTATATAATAGACCATACGAATTTACGCCCTTTTGGGACGGAAAGTAAGGATGAAACATATGCTGCAATTCGATGAATATAAGGTGAAGCTTAACAACCTCAAACCAGAGCTAGAGAAGCTGGGCCGGGCTCTGGATCTGGATGCGGCGGAACGGGAGCTGGATATGCTTCACGCCCAGTCCGCCGCCGACGGCTTCTGGGACAATGTGGATAAGGCAAAGAAAGTCCAGCAGCGCATCAGCCAGTTGGAGGACAAGGTCAACGCTCAGAAAAAGCGCCTGGCTGGCTGGGATGATTTGATGGTGCTGTGCGAGATGGGCAACGAAGAAGAAGACGAATCCCTCGTGGCTGAGGTGGAGGAGGGCTATCAGGCCCTGCTCCAGAATATGGAGAGCGCCCGGCTGGAGACCCTGCTCAGCGGCGAGTACGACGACAACCCGGCCATCGTCTCCCTGCAGGCCGGGGCCGGCGGTACTGAGGCTCAGGACTGGGCCCAAATGCTCTACCGGATGTATACCCGCTGGGCGGAGCGCCACGGCCTGACCTATACCATCTTGGACTACCAGGACGGGGATGAGGCAGGCATCAAATCCGCCGCCATCCGGATTGAGGGGCCCCACGCCTATGGGTATCTCAAGAGCGAGCACGGGGTACACCGGCTAGTGCGGATATCCCCCTTTGACGCCAACGCAAGAAGGCAGACCTCCTTTGCCGCGGTGGAGGTCACCCCGGAGATCGACGACAGCGTGGAGGTGGACATCCGCCCCGAGGACATCGAGATGCAGGTGTACCGCTCCTCCGGCGCCGGCGGCCAGCACATCAACAAGACCTCCTCTGCTGTCCGGCTGATCCACAAGCCCACCGGCATCGTAGTGGCCTGCCAGACCGAGCGCAGCCAGTTCCAGAACAAGGACACCTGTATGAAGATGCTGCGCTCCAAGCTCATCCAGATTAAGGAACAGGAGCACCTGGACAAGATCTCCGACATCAAGGGCACCCAGCTGAAGATCGAGTGGGGCAGCCAGATCCGCTCCTATGTGTTTATGCCCTATCAGTTGGTGAAGGACAACCGTACGGCCTATGAGACGTCCAACGTCAACGGTGTGATGGACGGCGACCTGGACGGGTTCATCAACGCCTACCTCACCGCCGCCGCCACAGGCAACTGGGCGACAAAATAAGAGGGAATGGAGACGCTGGGTCCCCGGCACATGGCAGCATGTGCCGGGGACCTGGTTTTTTAATATATTCTCTGTCCTGACCGTGCATTTTTGTTGCAATCCCCGCGGTTTTGGGATATCATGATTACCAATTGGCAATGTCTTATATCACAGTGGTAACGCCTCATAAGACAGCAACGATACAAGGAGGTCGCTTCATGAAAGACGGCTTTGTGAAGGTGGCGGCAGGCACGCCTAAAATTCGGGTGGCGGACTGCGCCCACAACGGCGAACAGATCATCACCCTGATGCGCCAAGCGGTAGACCGGGGAGTCAAGGTGCTGACCCTGCCTGAGCTGTGCCTCACCGGGTATACCTGCGGCGACCTGTTTTTGCAGGACACCCTGCTCCGAGGGGCGGAGGAGGCCTTGGCCTGCGTTTTGACGGAGACGGCGGGGCTGGACCTGGTGGCCGCCCTGGGACTGCCGGTACGGAATCCATGGGACAACAAACTCTATAACTGCGCGGCAGTGATCCAAAAAGGGGAGATTTTGGCCCTGATTCCCAAGACGCATATTCCTAACTACGGAGAATTTTACGAGGCACGGTGGTTTGCCACGGGGAAGGACGTGGACGTGACCGTGGAGCTGTGCGGCCAGCAGGTCTGGATGAGCCCCAACTGTGTCCTGGCCTGCGAGACTATGCCAGGCCTAGTTCTTGGAGTGGAGATCTGCGAGGACCTGTGGGCAGCTCAGCCACCCTCTGGTACCCTCGCCCGGAGCGGAGTAACCCTTATCTTGAATCTGTCCGCCTCGGACGAGGTGGCGGGCAAGGCTGCCTACCGCCGAGATCTGGTGAGGGGGCAGTCCGGACGACTGGTGTGCGGCTATGTGTACGCCGACGCCGGGGCGGGGGAGAGCTCCACCGACCTGGTGTTCGCCGGGCACAATATGGTTGCGGAAAACGGAACCCTGCTGGCGGAAACGCGGTTTGATACCGGGCTGACGATCAGTGAGATCGACGTGGACAGGCTGGTGTACGAGCGCCGTCGGATGAACACGTTTACGCCCCCAGATACCACGCCGATGGAGCGGGCCCACGCCCTTGGAGTATCCCGTATCTCCTTTTCCCTGGAGGCGTCGGACACGGAGCTGACCCGCTCTGTATCTCCCAGCCCCTTTGTCCCTCAGGGAGAGCGGGACCGGGCGGAACGGTGCGATGAGATCCTCCGCGTGGCCGCCCTGGGCCTAAAGCAGCGGCTGGAGCATACCCGGGCCGCCTGCGCGGTCATCGGATTGTCCGGCGGACTGGACTCCACCCTGGCTATCCTCATCACCGCCATGGCCTTTGACCTGCTGGGCCGGGACCACCGGGAGATTCTGGCGGTGACCATGCCCTGCTTCGGCACCACCGCCCGCACCCGCTCCAACGCGGAGATCCTGGCGGAAGAGCTGGGAACCAGCTTCCGGGAGGTGAACATCGGGGAGGCGGTGCGCCGCCACTTTGCCGACATCGGCCAGTCCATGGATGACCACTCGGTCACCTTTGAAAACGCCCAGGCCCGGGAGCGCACCCAGGTGCTCATGGACCTGGCCAACCAGCGGGGCGGCCTGGTGATCGGCACCGGGGACCTGTCTGAACTGGCTCTGGGCTGGGCCACTTACAACGGCGACCATATGTCCATGTACGGCGTCAACGCCTCCATTCCCAAGACCCTGGTGCGCCATCTGGTGGCCTTTGTGGCCGACGATAAGGGCGGGCGGCTGGCCCGGGTCCTCCAGGACATCCTGGACACCCCGGTGTCCCCTGAGCTGCTCCCTCCTAAGGACGGCCAGATCGCCCAAAAGACGGAGGACCTGGTGGGCCCCTATGAGCTTCACGACTTCTTCCTGTACTATGCCGTCCGCTGGGGCTTTTCTCCCCGGAAGGTGTTCCGGCTGGCTCTATATGCCTTGGGAGACCAGTATGACCGGGATACTCTACTGAGATGGCTGGAGAATTTCTACCGCCGGTTCTTCGCCCAGCAGTTCAAGCGATCCTGCCTGCCTGACGGGCCAAAGGTGGGCACCCTCACCCTCTCACCCCGGGGTGACTGGCGGATGCCCAGCGACGCGGCGGCTGATCTTTGGCTGTCTGAGCTGGATCGGCTGAAAAACTGACAGAGGAGGGCTCACTGGCCGCCCGTGATTCCGTAAAGGCGGAGCTTTCCGGGGAGAGGGGGGGCTAAGGAAGGTCCAGGCGCGTTTACTGGAAGGCGGAAGAAAGGCAGACTTCGCACCGGCGCAGAAGATGATACCAGACGCAGTCCCCATTTGCGGCCGTTCAGGGCGGCACGGTTTGGCGACCTGCCTGAACTTTTTTCTTCCAACGGGAAATATCCAGGTGCCTGGTAGGCGGAAAGCCTTGCAAACAGACGATTTATTTTATCTGTGAAAAACGCCATATCCCCAAAGGAGATATGGCGTTTTTCACAGTTTCCTGAAAAAATCCATTGACAACCATGGGAAGTGTGATATACTGTGCGTGTAAGTTAGCCAGCTAACAAACGATTGGAAAGGCGGTGACCTCATGGAGCGGGCAGAGCTGTTGGATATTCTGACCGATGCCAGCCGGTTATACGTCAACTATGTGGAGCGGCAGCTGGCCCAACTGGGGATTCATAGCGGGCAGGGATCCCTGCTGTCCGCCTTGGATATTTTGGGTCCATGCAGCCAAAAGGAACTGGCTGATTTCCGGCAAGTTTCCCCGGCTACCATCAGCGTGATGCTGGGCCGGATGGAAAACCGCGGATTGGTGCGCCGGATTCCCTCGGAAGAGGGGGGAAAGCGCAACCAGATTTCTCTGACCAAAGAGGGAAAGGCCATGGCGGATACGCTGCGCAGCTATATGCCCCAGGAGGCGGACAAGATATTCGCCGGGCTGAGTCAGGAGGAACTGGAGGCGGCGGGCCATGTGTTTCGGGCGATTTGCCGCAATGTCTCCGGAAGCCAGAATGCCCAGATGGGCAGGGGAGAAGTTACCCAGTCAGAATAAATAGGTGAGAGCCTATCTGAAAATTTTTATACTTTTGGAGGGATTCAATCATGTCGAAACCTTTGGCAGATTATGTCCAGCTGCCCAAGCTGGACGAGTACAAGGAATGGTTCAAGGATTTTGCCGACCTGTACCGGGAAGACGGCATCCTCCAGGTCACCTGGAAGACCCTGAACGGGCCTATGCAGCACAGCGGTATGTCCCACCGGGCCATCAGCCAGCTCACCCGCTGGCTGAGCATGGACTGGGAGAATGAGATCATCATTTTTACCCACATTGGCGACAGCTGGATGACCGAGTCTGACCCCAACGGCTGGGAGACCTACTCCGAGCTGCCCACCCAGCGGTTCCAGCACCAGTACTTTGACGACACCAACCTGATCAAGAACATGGTGTTCGATATCGACGTGCCCACCATCGGTGCCATTCCAGGCCCCGGCTTCCACTGGGATTCCGCTATGCTGTGCGATGTGACCATCGCCTCTGAGGATACCTGGATGGAGGTGCCCCACGCCCATGGCGGCCTGGTGCCCGGCGACGGCATGGGCCTGATGGCCCAGCATTACTTCGGCACTAAGCGGGGCAATTACTACATGATGACCGCCCGCCAGTGGACCGCCCAGCAGA
>URQA01000103.1 GCA_900549885.1 uncultured Eubacteriales bacterium
CGTAGTCTTTTATGGTCATGCGCGGGTCGCTCGACTTGATGGGCGTCTGCCCCTTCCCCTTGGCGACGATCTGCTGGTTAAACAGCTCACCTGCGGCTTCCCGGGCAAAGCGCGTGACCAGTATGTTGTTCTTGCGCATCACGCGGCGCACGGTGAGGATGGTGCCCTCGGTGGGCTTCATGACCGCCTTGTAGGCGGCCCGGACCCCCTCGTTGAGGGCGGCGGCAAAGGCGACACCGTCGGCGGTGTCCATCTCCTTCAGACTTTTGGCTACGCCCCGGAATAGCAAGGACAGGATGACCCCGGAATTGCCCCGGGCGCCCCGCAGCAGGGCGGAGGCATTGGTGGAGGCGGCCTGGCCGATGGAACGGGAGGGCTTTTTCTTGGCCTCGGCGGCAGCGGTGCCGATGGTGAGGGACATATTGGTGCCGGTGTCGCCGTCGGGGACGGGGAACACGTTGAGTTCGTTGATGCTCTGCTTCTGGGCGTTGATGGCAGCGGAGGCATGGACGATCATGCGCTGGAACAACGCCCCGTCGATACAGTCGATCATAGCTCGTTAATTCCTTTCTCTTGACCGGGGAGGCTCACCCGATCACCATAGAATCGATACAGACGTTGACGCTGCGCACTTCCACCCCGGTCAGGCGGGTGACGTCATATTGGACGCGGTTCATAATCGAACGGCTGATTTCAGTCAGGTTTACACCATTGTCCACGATAATATGCAGCTCGATGGTGACGGCGCCGTCCTCGTGGTTAATGACCTTGACGCCCTTGGACATGGATTCCCGCCGGAGCAGGTGAACCAGGCCGTCCGTCTTGGAGCGCACGGCCATTCCCTTGACGCCGTAACAGCTGGTGGCAACGGCACCGGTGATATTGGTAAAGACCTCGCTTCCAATGCGGATCTGACCTTTGTCGGTTTGTATCTTCATGGGACCCTTCCTTTCTTCAGGGAGTAGCAAGAGAATCGCTGGTATTCATTCGTTTCTATATTGTATTCTATTTCCAGGAAAAATACAAGAGCGGTTTTCCCTTTTTGTACGCAATGTAAAGACCGCATCATTTTTTTGCAATTGGGGATTGTATTTTTCCCCCAGTTCGTGTACACTAGTACTACCATCTTCAGGAGGAGGGACTTCACATGAAAGTCGCCCGTTTTGTATTAAAATGCGTGGCGTTGGGGTTGACAGTGGCCACTGCGGCCTGCCTGCTCATTGCGTATTGGGACAAGCTCATGGACTTTTTCTATAATCTTGCCGACAGGGTAGAGGAACGGAAGTCCGCCCATTTCTGCGACGACGAGTTCGAGGATTACGCTGACTGCGACCTGTGAACAGAGTATAAAATTCCCCCGGCCAAACGGCCGGGGGAATTTTTACTTTTTCCGCCACCTGCGGACGAGAATGGCGGTGATCACGATCACCGCCGCGATGAGCAGCAGCACCGGCCAGTATCTGCCCGCGTAGTACCAGGCCAGGTCAAAGGGGCTGAAGATCACGTCGGCCAGGATGGGGATGAGCGACATGTTGTGTTCACCTCACTTTTTGCGCCTGCGCAGAAGCCAAAGGATGACTGCCGCAGGCAACGGGATACCAGCACCGGGTCACCGGGAAACGGGAGAGCCGATGGCGGGCGGTTCCATGGGTTTGCCTTCAAAATGGCGGGCCGCCGGACCTGATGGGTCATTATTTCCGATGGCTCACCACAAACGCGGTGAACGCCACCGCAAGGATGACGAGTAGGATGACCCAGAGCAGTCCTTCGAGAGCGGCGGACCTGTCCGCGATGAGGTCCAGAGCAGCGGGGAAGGGGCTGGTTTGGCAGATCGTCATAGCAGACACCTGCGAAACAGATCGTTGATCGGCACGCCGCCCGAGCTGTCATTTCCGCCGGGTGATGTAGACAGCCAGCAGGACGAAGATGACCAGCAGCACCAGCAGGAGCAGCAGGGCGGAGCCCACAGGCCCGCCAGGAAGCGGACCATAGATGATATCCAAAGCGACGGGGAGAAGCCCCGTGTCAAAGAAGTTCATACGGTTCCCTCCTTATTTTCGTCCGTCCCGGCGAATGAGCACAACTGTGAGTACGATGGCCAGAAGCACCAGCGCTGCGGCCCATACTAGGGCGGTGCTGGAGGGCGGTTCCTCCGGGGAAATGGAAGGAATGTCCAGCGCTAGGTCCCAAATCTTCGCCATCATAAGACCCTCCAGATCAAGGCGTTGAGCAGCACCCCGCTGCAATAGGAGAAGCCGTTGGCGCACAAGGAGAATAAGAAGGCCGGGCGGGTGTCCCGCCCCCACTTCCGGTAGGCCAGCCACTCAGATACCACCGCAAAGAGCTCCAGCCCGACAGTGAGGGCGATCCCGCCTCCCAGCAGGTGGTGCAGGCTGACCACGATGGGGTTGGTGACCACATTGACCAGGAGCAGCAGCAGCCAATCCCAGCGGTCCTTCACCCCCCACAGCAGGGCCAGCAGTCCCTCCAAGATCAGGGTCAGGGCCAGGGAGACGGCCAGGGAGGTCAGCATTTCTCATTCTCTCCCTTCAGGCCCAGTAGGAGCAGGATGGCGGAAACCAGGGCGGTCAGGGCCATGGCCCAGGGCTGGATCAGGACGGAGGGCCAGCCCAGCCAAGTGGGCAGGAAGCCCAGAAACAGGGCGAAGGTGAGCAGGCCGAAGGCAAAGCCTTTGGCCCCGGGTATGAGCCGGGCCGCCGCCCACAGGGTAATGGGCATGGTCATGTTGAATAGGAACACTGCAGCCGTGCCCAGCACAGACACCGGGGCGAACAAATAGCAGACCGCCGCCAGTCCCAGAGAGAGGACTGTGGCCCGGCGAGGGCCCATGGCGTCGCACAGAAAGCCGCCGGCGGCTTTGCCCAGCACCAGGGCCAGGGTGACGATGAGCGCCCAATGACCCTCCCCCTTCCAAGGCAGGGTCTGGTTGAAGCCCATGTAGGAGCGCAGGACCACCACCGCCGTCAGCAAGGCGGCCAGCCTCCAGCTGCCGGAGGGCAGGGACAGATCCACCGGGGCGTTGCCGCTGGAAAGGCTCCCGTAAGTCCGCCGGGCGGCCAACAGGATGGCCAGGGCGGCCAGGAGAAGCAGAACCACTGGGATCCAGGTTAATAGCTGGCCCTCCCGGCCCAGGATGCCGCCAAAGTACAGTCCCAGGGCGCCGGGGGAGACGAAGATGCCCAGGGCGGCGGCCCGCTCCCGGCTGTCGTTGAGCACGTCCAGCCCGCCTCCCACGTGGAAAAGGCCGTTGCCGATGCCAGCGGTCACAGACGCGGCCAAGGCGGGCAGGACAGGCAGGTAGGCGCAGGCTACCAGAGCACAGCCCGCGGCGGCGGTCAGGCCGTTGCGGTTCCAGCCGTCGACCAGCAGGCCGAAGGGCATTTGCAGGGCAAAGGCACAGAAATTGTATAGCAGAAGGCACAGTCCCAACTCCGGGGCGTCCAACATGGTGCGATAGACCAGAAAGGCGCAGGAGAAATCAACCAGGGCGTGAGACAGGCTGTACACAGTGAGCAGCGGCTTGTGCGGCACAGGGCATTCCCTCCTTCCTTTCTCGTATAGACGGAAAAAACACCCGAAGGTTGCGAAGCGTTTGAAAAAGCCCGACAGGGGGATCCGCCTGCCGGGCTGTGAGTCAATGGTTTTGATGTTCGTCCAGGTTCAAAGGGCCGGTCATAAAGAAGGTGAACTGGCCGCTGGCCACCAGCTTGTCCTCGTCGTTGTAAAGCGAACAACGAAATACCGAGACTGTCCGCCCCACCTTTTCCGGCTCGGCCACACAGCGCACCTTGGTGCCGGTTGTGGGCCGCAGAAAGCTGAAGCCGTAGTTGATGGTTACGGTTCCGTTGCCGGAGGAGCAGGCGGCAATGCCAGCCACTGTATCCGCCAAGGTGGCCAGGCAACCGCCATGGACGATACCCAGATAGTTGCACTTATCGGGGGTGATATCCAGCTCACCCTCGCAGTAGTCCCGGTCCACCTTGGTCACGCGGATGCCGGTGAGGTGGGCGTAGCCTCGGACGGTGTTGATGTAATGGGCCAGCTTTTCATAGTGGCGCTGGCGCTGTTCTTCCGTCATTTCCATGTGTGATGATCCTCCCTCGAGTTGTTTCCGATGTTCCCAATGCCGGAGTTTCAGCGCAGGAAGCCGTCTAGAATCTTTTGTTCCGCCTCTTCTTCGGTGAGACCCAGGGTCATGAGCTTCAGGATCTGGTCCCCGGCGATCTTGCCGATGGCCGCCTCATGAATCAGTTGGGCGTCCATGTGGTTGGCTACGATAGCGGGGATGGAGCTGACCTTGGCGCTGCCCATGATGATGGAGTCACACTGGACATGGCCAAAGCAGGCGGCGTTGCCTTCCACCTGGGGGTAGAAGATCTGCACCGATTCGTCCTGGGCCACGGATCGGGACACTACCTGAGTTCTGGAACCCTCGCCATTGAGAACAACGTCCATACGGCTCTCAGCAAACTGCTTGCCGTGGGTGAGCAGGCGTTCTGTGACCACCGCCTCGGCATTGGCTCCACATTCCACACGGGTGTACCGCTTGGTGGAGTCCACCCCCTTGATCTGGACGGTTTCCAGTTCGATGGACGCCCCTTCCTCCAGATAGACGATGGTCTGGGGATTGAGGATGCGCTCACCGTCGCCGCTGCCCTCCCCGTAGTGCTTCTCTGTGTAGCGGACCTTGGAATGCTTGCCCACGTAGAAGGTATGGATGCCGTCATGCTGGCTGCGCTGGTGGCCGTCGTTGTGGATGCCGCAGCCGGCGATGATATCCACGTCGCAGTGCTCCCCGATGAAAAAGTCATTGTATACCAGGTCAGACAGGCCGCTTTCCGTAATGATAACGGGAATATGGACCTGTTCGCCCTTGGTAAAGGGCTTGATGCGGATGTCGATGCCGGACTTATCCTGCTTGGAGGCAATTTCAATGAACTTGCTGTTCTGGCGGGCCTCCAGCTGGCCATTTTTCCGGATATTGAACGCGCCGGAGGGCGCGCCCTTCATATTGGCGATCTGGTAGAGCAGATTGGTGTCAATGGTGTTCATGCTCCCGCCTCCTCTTGTACATAGGTGCAGGCCGACTGGGTGTTGGCCAGGATTTTGGGGAACAGCTCGTCCTTGGGGCCTTGGTCGGTGATGCGCCCGTCGGAGATGATGACGATCTCATCGGCCAGGTTGATAATGCGCTCCTGATGGGAGATAATGATAATGGTGGCCGTGCGCTTGTCGTGGATGAACCGGAAGGTCTCGGTGAGCTTGGCGAAGGACCACAGGTCGATGCCCGCCTCCGGTTCGTCAAAGATCATCAGGGGGGATTGCCGGGCCAGGATGGAGGCAATCTCAATGCGTTTGACCTCGCCGCCAGACAGGGAGGTGTCTACCTCGCGGTCGATATAATCGGCCGCGCACAGGCCTACCTGGGTGAGCAGCTGGCAGCCGTCGGCCCGGCTCAGGCTATGGCTGCCCGAAGCCAGGCTCAACAGGTCACGCACCCGCAGCCCCTTAAACCGGGGGGGCTGCTGAAAGCCGTAACTGATGCCTCGGCGGGCGCGTTCGGTGATGGACAAGGGGGTGATATCCTCGCCATTCCAGAGAATCTGGCCGGAGGTGGCCTGATTTAGACCCATGATGGTTTTGGCCAAGGTGGTTTTGCCGCCTCCGTTGGGGCCGGTAACCACTAGAAACGTGCCGTCCTTTACTGTCAGTGAGACATCCCGCAGGATATCCACCGCGCCCTTTTCCCCGTCAGCGGAAAAGGAAAGATGCTTTAATTCCAACATATCTCTGTCTCCCGTATCATGCGGACGCAGGGTCCGGTAATTCATAGCTTTTCTCTATGTTTTGAAGTATATCATTATTCTTCCCAAAAGTCAACCATATCTATCCTCTTGCAGACTGCTTTTGTCAGAATGGCTTTCTTGTTCATAAGATGGGAGAGAAAGGAGGCATTTGCTATGGAAAATGCGACGATGAACTGCCCCCAGAATGCCAACCAGCTCTCCAGCGACCAACAGGAGGTGTTCCAGAGGGTATGGCGCCGGGTGATGGAGTCTGCCGGTCAAGGCGCTGCCGCTGCGGGCTGCGGTGATCTGCCCTGTGTCTGCGCCGTATCTGAAGAGGATGAGAGTAAGGCAAAGGCCAAGCCATTGATGCCAGTGGCCCTGGGAGAGCAATCCTCTCCACACCGGGGACTTGATTTCCCGGTAAGCGGAGAGAGTTCACGCCTGGGTCCCAGCTCCGCCGCCTATGGGGAGCAGCTCCAGCGCCAGATTACGGATGCTCTGGAGAGCTGGCAGCTGTACCGATACCTGGCCCGCCGGTCCGGAGGAGACGGGCGCGGACGGATGCTGTCCGCCATGGCCTCGGAGAAGCACAAGGCCGCCCGTCGGCTGGCTGCGGCCTATTTTCTGATTTCTGGGGTGCGGTTTTGGCCGGTGGATCGGCTGGCCGCACCGGAGATCCCCTCTTACCTAGGCAGCGTCCGGCGGGCCTACCTGGCCGAGCAGCAGCGGGAACAGGCATATCTTCTGGCCGGGGATGATACCACCGATACGGCATTGGCTGAGCTATACCAGGACTTGGCGGGGCTGAGTCGGGAGCACGGAGAACAGCTGCGGGCGATTCTAGAGCAAAGTCGGTTTTGAGAAAAACGGGCAAGGGACCCGGGCGTTTCGCCCGGGTCCCTGAGATGGTCCCAAAATACGATACCCTGTTCGGCGGCTGGGTCGCGCCTGCCACCGTGTACGTTGTCGGGGAACCGTTCGCTTTTCTCCATTCCCGCTTGGCTTGACGGCGCTCAGTAGCCAGGATAGATGGTGCTCTTTTTGGGGACGATGAAAGCGGCGATGATATATACCCACAGGGACAGGCCGCCAGCAAAGATCAAAATGGCGGTGGCCACCCGAACTAGGGTGGGGTCAATGCCGAAATATTCGGCAATACCGCCGCACACGCCGCAGATGGTGGCGTCACGGCCCTCGGTACGGTACAGTCGTTTCATGATGGGGACCTCCTATTCAAATCCGATGAAGTTCTTTTGATGATACCAGTATAGCAGAACCCCATGAAAAAATCCTTGGCCTTGTCTTAAAAAATCATGAAATTTGGGTCAATATTTCCGCAGCTCTATATCGCCGCTGACTGTCGTCATGGTATAGGTGTGTGTCCCGCCGCCGCCGTAGACGGCGCCCTGGCTGGTGCGGGTTAAGGGAAAGTCGGAGAAGAACTCGCCGCTGGTGGTTTTGTAGCGAAGGGTGAAGGGTCCAACGTCAGGGATGCGAGCCCAGCAGTCGCCGGATTTAGAGGAAAGTTCCATGGCATCCGGAAGGAGAGCGGTCTCCAAACGGATGTCGCCGCTCATAGAGGACAGGCGGACCTGTTCCGCCGAGCCGGCCAGTTCCACATCACCACTCATGGAGCACAGGGAAACCTGGTCCATATGGCCCTGGAGGCGGATGTCGCCGCTCATAGTCTCCGCTTGGGCGCAGCCGGTGAGGCCAGAGACCCGGAGGTCGCCGCTGGCAGATTTGAAATACAGCCGACCGCAGGCGGAAAAGTCGCCGGACAGATCGCCGCTGGTGGTTTTAACAGACAGCCGCTCCAGGTCGAAACCGTCGTCCAGCGCCACGTCGCCGTTGACAGCGGACACCTGGATAAATTCCCAACGGCGCCGGGGCAGATAGAGCTCCACGTCGGCGGAGGACAGGCCCCGGAGAAAGAAGAAGGAAGAGCTGGCGGTCTTGCCCTGGCGGATCGCCAAGACTCCCTTATCGGTGACCTTCACTTCCAACTGGTCCACGTCGCCCTCCAGCCGGATGCAGTCGTCTGCTCCATCCAGCAGGTGAATGGTCACATCGCCGTTGACTGTCTGGACGTCCACCCCCCTCAGGCCCTGAGAGGGAATGGGGCCGCCTGAAGCGTCGAGGGTGGAGCTGCTTTCAGCGAAGAAGCCGCCCTTCTCTTTATCATATCCAAAGGAGAGCTGCCAGCTTTTCTTGCCTGTGGCGTCGGAATTGTCGATGGACACGTCCCAGCTCTTGCCGTGGTCCGGGCTGTCGGCCTGGACGGCGCTGCCGCCGGGGGCGGCGGTGTCCGCAGCCTGCGCCCGGTCCTGTTTGTCGGCGGGTTCATTGAAGTGGAACTCGAGCGACCCATCGTCACTGCGCCAGGAGGACTTGCGCACCTGACGCGCCGCATCCCGGGCTTGCCGGAGCGCGTCCTTGGCCTGGTCCATGGCGTTTTCCACGATCTCGTCCACGCTGCTGAGCAGGTCGTCCAAGTCGCGCTTGGCCTTTTCCTGTTCCTCGTAAGGGTGGAGGGTTAGTCGAGGCAGCTCCTCCTCCGGGTCCAGGCCTTTGAGGTAGTCCAGCAGCTCGTCCACATCTCCTAACTCATCCAGGGACTGGTCAAAGGCGGCGGAGTCCTCCATACCGCCGGCCACCATGTCTTGATACCGGCGGTAGAGATTGTCGGACAGCTCTTCGACCAGCTCCGTCTTGGCGGTGGAGTGGGGGGCGGCGGACAGGCGGCTGGCCACCGCATTGGTGAATCTCAGTTTCATTTTATCCATGATCAATGCTCCTCTTCAACGGAAATCAGGGCGTCCAGCAGAGCCCGGGTATGCTCCCACTCCGCGATGTTGTCTGCCCACTGCCGACGGCCCTGGTCGGTGATGGCGTAGTAGCGGCGGCGGGCGCCAGGGCCATCCGCACCCCAATAGGAGGTGATGAGGCCGTTTTGCTCCAGCCGTTTAAACGCGGTGTACAGGGTGGCCTCCTTGAAGCCATACTCCCCATTGGTGCGCTGCTGGATATTTTTATTGATCTCATAACCATAGTTGTCCCCGCGCATCAATTGTGTTAAAATAATAGTGTCCGTATGGCCTCGCAGGGTGTCTGCCGAGATGGACATAAGATCCGCTCCTTTCTCATCTGCATTGGCGCTGGCTCAGATAGGCGCATTCCGCCGGGCCGAAGGGCCTG
>URQA01000104.1 GCA_900549885.1 uncultured Eubacteriales bacterium
AGAACTCCGGCCCCACTATGGAGGCAACGGAAATACGGGCCATCCAAGAGGCGCTGGCCGCTTGCGGATATAATCAAAGCCTGGCTGCCCGGTGTCTGGGTGTGGGTCGGACCACCTTGTACCGGAAGATGAAAAAGTACGGCATTCCTCTGCGCCGGGGGTTGGACTTGCCCGGACGGCTGTGATATAATAGATACCAACTAGATAGAACGTTTCTCTGGACGGATCTTCCAACTCTGGAGCTGCCTGTCGTGTTTCCAGTCTGATTTCACAGGCCCGTCCAGACCGAGTGAGATTTGGGAGGCATATGACATGGAGCTCAATGAAAAAACGCTCAGCAGCCAGCTGGTCTACGATGGCCAGCTGCTGAAGGTATACTACGACACTGTGGAGTTGGTGGACGGCAACACCTCCTGGCGGGAAGTCATCCGCCATCCCGGCGCAGTGGTCGTGGTGCCCATCGACAGCCAAGGCAATGTCCATATGGTCCGCCAATTTCGCTATCCCTATGGACGGGTGCTTCTGGAGGTACCTGCAGGCAAGCTGGAGCCAGGGGAGGATCCTTTTTCCGCAGCCCAGCGGGAGCTGAGCGAGGAAGTGGGCGCCCAAGCCGCCCAATGGACCCCCATAGGGCAGATGATGCCCACCCCGGGCTTCTGCGACGAACTCCAGCATGTCTACCTGGCCCAAGACCTGACCTTTGGGGAAATACACCCTGACGAGGACGAGTTCCTGGAGCACGTGGCGCTGCCTCTGGAGGATGCCGCCGCCATGGCGGTGGACGGCCGGCTGGAGGACAGCAAGACAGTCGCCGCCGTTCTGCGGGCCTATCTCCGACTGAAGGAGGGATGACCCATGCGAAAAAAGATCCTGGTCATCGAAGATGAAAAAAATATTGTGGACATCCTGGTGTTCAACCTGATTCGGGAGGGGTACGACACTCTGGAGGCCTACGACGGCGCCACCGGGCTGCGCCTGGCGCTGGAGCAGGACCCTGACCTCATTCTATTGGACCTGATGCTGCCGGAGATGGACGGCTTCGAGGTGTGCCGCCGCCTGCGTGGAGAGGGCCGGGCCACCCCGGTCATCATGCTCACCGCCCGGGAGGAGGAGACGGATAAGGTGCTTGGCCTGGAGCTGGGCGCCGATGACTACATCACCAAGCCCTTCTCCATGCGGGAGCTGCTGGCCCGGGTCAAGGCCAATATCCGCCGCATCGGTATGACTGTCCAGGCCGCCCCATCGGGAGAACGGCTGGAGTTGGGTCGTATCACCGTAGATCCCCAGGCTATGACAGTCAGCAAGGACGGCCAGCCCCTGGACCTGACCCAGCGGGAGTATGAGCTGGTGCGGGTTCTGTCCTCTCACCGGGGACAGGTCTTTTCCCGGGAAGCCCTCATGGAACAGGTGTGGAATTACGAAGGCTATGTGGGCGACGTGCGGGCAGTGGACGTGGCCATCCGCCGCCTGCGGGAAAAACTGGAGGACGATCCTGCCGACCCCAAGTTTGTCGTTACAAGGAGGGGGCTGGGCTACTGCTTTGCCTCCTGAAGCGTCCCTGTACAGCCCCCTTGACCACGGCAGAAAGGAAGTGAGCCGGTGCGCCGCAGCCTGCATGTAAAACTGACCCTGATTATGATGCTTCTCATCCTGTCTCTGATGACGGTGGTTGGCTCCTTCCTCATCAACTCCGTGATGGGGTTTTACATCGATGATTTTTACAGTCAAATCGCCACCGCCTTTGGACAGGAAAACGTGGACTTTGTCCGCGCCCTTCAGACCCCCACCGAGGGGGAGACGGATGGTGCGGCCATGATCGACCAGGTGCTGGAGGCCTATTCTGGCTCTCTTGGCGTAGACAGCCGCAATCGCAACTACTATGTCTTGGATGGGGTGACCGCCGCATATCTGGCTGGTTCGCTTCCCCAGGCTCCGGAACACGGGGTCGTTATCACCCCCAATATCGAAGCCGCTCTGCTGGGCGAAACCGGAGATCAGAGCGATTCCACCGCCGACTACATGGATGCCGCCATTCCCATCACCCGGGGAGAGGCCCGGTACATCGTGTACATTCTGGACAACCGCCAGACTGTCCGCAGCCTGACCGCCGACCTGTTCACTCTCATCGGGGAGGCCCTGGTGCTGGGCTTGGTCATTTCTCTGCTGCTGTCCACCCTGCTGTCCAAGACTCTGACCACCCCCATCGAGCGTCTCACCGACGGGCTGAAAGAGGTGGCCGACGGCAATTTCTCCAAGAAAATTGAAGTGACCAGCCGGGACGAGATCGGCCTGCTCACCGAGAGCTTCAACACTATGGCCCAGCAGCTCCAGGACACCATTGCCGCTGTGGAAAACGAACGCAATAAGCTGGACACCCTTTTCCTCCACATGGCCGACGGTGTGGTGGCCTTTGACCGCTCCGGCTGCGTCATCCACTTCAACCCCGCCGCCCAGGAGCTGCTCTCCCGGACCATCCACATGGGGGACCGCTATAACCAGCTCTTCGGCGATCTCTTCACCCTATCTGAAGCGGCGGCGGTGGACGGCTACCTCTCCGCCGAGCGCACCGTAGGCAACCGGACCCTGGACCTGCGCCTGGCTCCCTATGACCGTGCCAATCAGGGGGGGGTGCTGGTCCTGATTCACGACGTCACCGAGCAGCGCAAGGCTGAGGAGATGCGCAAGGACTTTGTGGCCAACGTCTCCCATGAGCTGCGCACTCCCCTGACCAACATCCGGAGCTATGCCGAAACCCTGGTGGACGGCGCGGCCGATATGCCTCCGGAGATGACACAGAATTTCCTATCTGTCATTCTGGGGGAGTCTGACCGGATGACCCACATCGTCCAGGACCTGCTCACCCTGTCTCGGTTCGACTCTGGCAAGAGCGGGCTGAATCTCACCCGATTCCCCTTTGGTCAGGCCATCCGGGACACCTATCAGGCCGTCCTGTTGGATGCCCAGAAGCACGACCACACTATCTCTCTGCGCCTGCCTCCCGCCCTGCCGGAGATCCTAGCGGATCGGGAGCGCATCGTCCAGGTAATGATGAATATTGTGTCCAACTCCATTAAATACACCCCTAACGGGGGCGCCATTATGATCTCCGCAGGTGCCAGCGGCAAATGGGTTTGGATGGAGGTGGACGACAACGGCATCGGCATTCCCCAAGAGGACCGGGGCCGGATCTTCGAGCGCTTTTACCGGGTGGACAAGGCCCGCTCCCGCCAGTCCGGCGGCACCGGCCTGGGCCTGTCCATCGCCAAGGAGATCGTGGACAGCCACCAGGGCCGCCTGTTCCTGGTGGACAAGGACGCACCCGGCCTCACTATCCGGTTAGAGCTACAGGTAGACGGCCCTCAGGAGGACCACCGCCATGATGGATAAAAAGCGCCGTACCTTGGAGCGGTTCAAGACTGCTCTCATCGTCCTGCTCACACTGTCCGCTCTGGTGCTGGCCCTTCGCTCTCCCCTGCTTCAGAGCGCTGGACTGCCCTTTCTGTTTGATCAAGGTCTGGCAAACAGCACCTCTCTTACCCCTCAGACCGGAAGCCTCCCCACCGCCGCAGTTCCAGCCCGGTTGGTCGTGGGTACCTCGGTCAGCCGTTATGGCATCCAATATGATCAGGAAGCTGCGGACAATCTGTTTGACCAAACTGCCCCCTTATTAGGGGAAGCGCTGGGCAGCGCGGAAAGCTCCTCCACTCTCAGCGAACATGAGTGGCAGGCGTTGCTGACGGGTCAGTGTCTCTATTTCGGGTACCTCAGCCCCATCCCCCTGTCCGTTCTGTCCGGGTGGCTCACAGGTGACAAGGCTAATTCCTCCCTTGTCGACTCCACCCGGCATATCGTACTGGCTGCTGGGACAGACGGCATGCTCACCTTGAGCTACCAAGGGGTGGACGGGGGCTTCTACCAATGCGCCACCTCTCTGGATGCCTCCCTTCATTTGGAGCCTGTCGTCAGCTCTGTTGACCCCAACGGTGCCTTTTTCGCCTTTGAAGCTGACCTTCCCAGTGTGGTAGATCCCTACACTCTGTTTACGGAAGAAGAGGTGTCTGCCCTGGTCTATGACAGCGCAAACCCCCTATCCCTATCCGATGGGGATCAGCTCACCTCTCTGCTTTCCGCCTTGGCCTTCAGCGATCAAAACCAGGCCCCTGTTAATGACGGCTATACTTATGTGGATGGAGAGGATACCCTCCGTGTGCTCCAAGGAGGCTCTGTGGTCTACCACTCTTCCGGGGAGGGCCGGTACACCGCCCAACCTGGGCTGTCCGGCGCAGTGGAAGCTGCGTGGGTCCTGGCTAACGCAGCCGCCGCCCCTCTGGCCGGGCAGGCGAGGCTCTATCTTCTCTCCGCTCAGGCGGATGCCGACCAAAAGGACCACTATACTGTCATTTTTGGCTATTGCCTCAATGGCAGCGCTGTTCACCTCTATGACGACGGATGGGCTGCGGTGTTTGAGGTGACTGAGGGTGTTGTCACAGACTTCACCATCCGCCTGCGCTCCTACTCCGCCGCTCCACAGCAGGCCCTGCTGCTACCTGCGGAAAAAGCCGCGGCCGCCCTTACCGCCCTCACCCAAGACAGCCGTGAGTTGTCCGTCCAATACCGGGACAATGGAGACGGCCAAGCCGTGCCCTATTGGAACGCCACATAACAACGTCCGATCCGCCAGGAGGTGAACACCTTGGAGTGGCCCAAGCTGAAAAACATCATTATCCTCATTCTTCTTCTGGTCAACGGCTTTCTGCTGGTGTTGGTGGTGGGCCGGGAATTCCAGGTGAGCCGGTATGAGCGATCCGCTTTCACCCAAGCAGGTCAAGTCCTGGCCCAAAACGGCATCACGGTAGATGAGGATCTGCTTGAGCAGGCTGTCCGGGAATCGCTGGTGCCGCTTACCGTCCAGCGGGATCTCCAGGCAGAGATGGACATCGCCCAGGCCCTGTTAGGCGGCCAGGCCGTCCGAACTGACCAGGGTGGCGGCCTCTACGGCTATGATAGTGACCGAGGCTCCGCTCTGTTCCGCTCCAATGGTGATTTTTCTTTTTCGTTGCTGGACTGCCCGTTGGATGGACAGTCCCCCTCCAACCATGCCGCCGATATTTTGAAGCAAATGGGCCTGAACGGTGAGGAACTGGGTTCCCAAACAGCCGGGGAACAGACCAAGGTTTCCTTTCGCCAAGTGCTAAACGACGTACCTGTCTATACCTGCCGTCTGGACTTTCTCTATGGCAACGGCCGCCTGCTGTCCATCAGCGGCACTCTCATGACGGGCTCTGTCACCCCCGTCTCCACTCCCTCATCTGCCTTGGATCTGCCTACCGCGCTCATCAGCTTTCTTCGGGGGGTGCTGGAACGGGGCGACGTATGTTCTTCCATTGACGGCCTGCGCCTTGGTTACCGCTCCAGTCAAGCTTTTGGGGCCGACATCCGCCTCACTCCTACTTGGCTGATTACCACCAACATCTCCGGCTACTATCTGGACGCCGCCACCGGTACGCTGACCCCGGCGGAGATCTGAAGGGCAAAAAAGCCCGCCGGGAGGACTCCCAGCGGGCTTTGCAATGCAATTTTCAGATCTTGCTCTTGGCCAGCTCGGTCAGCTGGGTGAAAGCAGCCTTATCGTTGACGGCCAACTCGGCCAGCATCTTCCGGTTGATCTCCACGTTGGCCAGCTTCAGGCCGTGCATAAAGGTGGAGTAGTTCATACCGTTGAGCTTGCAGGCGGCACTGATCCGGGCGATCCACAGCTGACGGAAGTCACGCTTCTTCAGCCGACGGCCGGTGTAGGCGTACTGCAGGGACTTCATCACCTGCTCGTTGGCCATCTTGAAATGCTTGCTCTTGGCGCCCCAATAGCCCTTGGCCAGCTTGAGCACCTTATTCCTTCTCTTGCGCGTCATCATCGCGCCTTTCACTCTTGCCATTGTGTTTCAGCCTCCTATATATGAGTAAATGAACGTCCCTTATTTATAGGGGATCATGCGCTTGACGGTCGCCTCGTTTGTGACATCGGCGTAGGCGCCCTTGCGGAGGCCTCTCTTGAGCTTCGTGGTCTTGCCGTGGCCATTGAGCAGATGGCGGCGCTTGGTCTGGCCGCGCTTGACACGGCCGCTCTTAGTCAGCGAAAAGCGCTTCTTCGCGCCGCTGTGGGTCTTGATCTTAGGCATGGTGGTCGTCTCCTTTTACAGTGTAGTAGGCGGCGAAAACGCCGCAGGGAACTTACTTATTGGGCTTGGCGCTCTTAGCAGCCAAGAAAATGCTCATGTGCCGGCCCTCCAGCTTGGGTTCCTTATCCATACTGGCCAGCTCGGAACACTGCTCGGCAAAATCCAGCAGCAACCGCTTTCCAATGTCAGTGTGGGCCATTTCTCGACCGCGGAAGCGGACGGTGACCTTCACCCGGTTACCCTCAGCCAAAAATTTCTGAGCGTTGCGCAGCTTGGTGTTGAAATCACCGATGTCGATGCCCGGGGACATGCGGACCTCCTTGATCTCCACCACATGCTGGTTCTTCTTGGCCTCTTTCTCCCGCTTGGCCTGCTCGAACTTGAACTTACCGTAGTCCATGAGCTTGCAGACTGGGGGCGTGGCGGTAGGGGAGATCTTCACCAGGTCCAGCCCTGCCTCGTCAGCGTGACGCTGGGCCTCGGCCGCGGACATGACGCCCAGCTGACCGCCGTCGGCGCCGATGAGCCGAACTTCCCGGTCCCGGATCTCTTCATTAATTTGATGGGTCATGTTAGCTATGGCAAAGCACCTCCATAAAACAAAAATGTGGGCGCAAGACAGCACCCACATCCACGACAAGAACCGTGCCCTATACACGGTGATCTTCCATGTTGACCTCTTTGCCTCAGGCTGGAGGTGAGGACGGCGGCGCCACTCCTGCTTTGTTTTGCGTTGATAGTATACCAGAGGAAACCTTGGCTGTCAAGTGTTTTTTGCCTGCCGCGCCAGTCGAAGTTCCCATCGGCCCTTGCCGCCGGTCCGGCCAGTCCCCTCCCGGCCCGATCCACTTTTTCCAATGCTAAGGAGGAGTCCCCATGAACACCCAGGAACACTATCAATCCGACCTGCTGTTTTACTTCGACGGCCGGCCCCAGGAGCTGGCGCTGTACGAGGATCTGTTCCAGGCCATGTCCGCTGCCTTTCCAGACGCCTGCGTCAAAGTACAGAAGAGCCAGATCAGCTTCTACGGCCGGCACCTGTTTGCCGCCGCCTCCCTGCCGGTGCGGCGGAAGAAGGGCTGGCCGGAGCACTGTCTCATGGTGACCTTCGGCCTGGGCCACCGGGAGAACCATTCCCGTATCACCGTTGCCACCGAGCCCTATCCCAACCGCTGGACCCATCATGTTCTAGTGTCAGAAAGACGGGAGATTGACACACAGCTGATGGATTGGCTGGTTCAGTCCTGGGTCTTTGCCGAGAACAAACGGTAGATCTGCCGGCTGCTGTGGACTCTCGTTGACTTTTTCCCCTAGGTCCACTATAATGGGATGGGATATTTTGCCCAAAACAACCATTTGCCCATCGACAAAGGAGTGACGCCCATGAAAGGGATCATACTGGCCGCCGGCCGGGGCACCCGCCTATATCCCATGACCCGGCCCGTTTGCAAGCCCCTTCTGCCCGTCTATGATAAACCCCTTATCTACTATCCCCTGTCTGTGCTTATGCAGGCGGGCATTCATGAAGTACTGATCATTGTTCCTCCTGGGGAAGAAGGCACCTTTGCCTCCCTGCTTGGGGATGGAAAACATCTAGGCATGGACATCCGCTATGCAGTCCAGCCTGTGGCTCGGGGCATTGCTGACGCCCTGCTCATCGGAGAAGATTTTTTGGCGGGAGACGACGTATGTCTGGCCCTAGGAGATAATATTTTCCACTCTCCTACCCTGCCTGCAGCCCTCAAACGGGCCGCCGCACAAAACCACGGCGCTACCGTGTTTGGCTACTATGTAGACGATCCCAGACCCTTCGGCGTGGTAGAGTTTGACGCGAATGGCCGGGCTATCTCCATCGAAGAAAAGCCCCAGCACCCCAAGAGCAACTATATTATCCCCGGACTGTACTTCTACGATCATACCGTTCTCTCCATCGCCAAGTCCCTAACTCCCTCCGCCCGAGGAGAGTTGGAAATCACCGATGTAAACCTGGAGTATCTCCGCCGGGATCAGCTGCGGGTCATTCCTTTAGACCGGGACTTTATATGGCTAGACGCGGGAACCGCCGACAGTCTACTGGTGGCCGCCCAGGCCATTCGGGACATCCAGGCCGGTGGCCGGTATGTAGCCTGCATTGAAGAGATTGCCCGGGATGAGGGCTGGATCACCACGGAAACCGCCCACGCCATCGGCCGGGAGATGGCCACCACCAATTATGGGAAGTATCTTCTGGCCCTCTGATAACAAGCAAGCGCAAGTCAGGCCCCGGAGAAGTGCACTTCTCCGGGGCCTGACCGATCGTCCACCTTCGTCCAAGGCAGATTTGGGGAGAGCCGCCCCGTCCGGTGGGGAGCCCCCTGGCAACACCTCGGCCTAGCTCATTTCTGTGCCAGGTAAAAAGAGCCCGCCCGGCGGCCCAAAAGGTACCGGGCGGGCTTCGCTGT
>URQA01000105.1 GCA_900549885.1 uncultured Eubacteriales bacterium
TGTACCAGCCCGGCACCCCCTGCTTCTTCGCCCCCGCCCAGCGGGTGGGGGACTTTCTGGCCTGCCGGCCCTCCGCCGGCCCCGGCTCCGTCCTGCCCACCTATCGCCCCGGCGTGACCTGGGGCAGTCTGGACGGCGCGCTGCCCGGCTATGTGCTGGACACCTTAAAACAGGCCCTGCCCGTCTTTGACCGGAAGCTCCGGGGCTTTGCCCACCCGGACGCCGTCCTCACCGGGGTGGAGACCCGTTCTTCCTCCCCAGTGCGCATCCTCCGGGACGCTGCTTACCAGTCTCCCGGCCTGGAGGGGCTGTATCCCTGCGGGGAGGGGGCGGGCTATGCCGGAGGCATCACCTCTGCCGCTGTGGATGGCGTGAAGGTGGCCGAGGCGGTTCTGCTGGGGCTACATTCGTGAGAGGGGCATCTCCCCCGTGACATTTCTGGCAAACCATGATATACTTTTCTCACTCTATTACACAAGGCGGGATGACCATGAAAACCACGTTCCAACGCCGGGACCGTGACCGTGAGAGCAGCTATACCGTCTCTGAGGCCACCACCCTGCTGCCCTTTCTGCTTGTCCACATCAAGGGCAAAAGCCGCAACAACGTCAAATCCCTGCTCTCCCGTAAGCTGGTCACCGTGGACGGCAGGCCCACCTCCCAGTTCGACACGCCTTTGGCTCCCGGCCAGGTGGTCACCATTCTGTCCGTCCCCGCCCCTAAAAGCGGTGCGCTCCCCTTCCCTCTGCTCTATGAGGACGAGCACCTCATTGTGGTCAACAAGCCGGCCAAGCTGCTCAGCGTAGCCACCGACAAGGAAAAGACCCGCACCGCCTATCACATAGTCACCGACTATGTGAAGAGCCAGCACATCGACAACCGGATCTATGTTCTCCACCGTCTGGACCGGGACACCTCCGGGGTGCTCATGTTCGCCCGGGACCTGGAGACGAAGGAGCTGTTCCAGACCAAGTGGAACGAGATCATCACCCGCCGGGGCTACCGGGCGCTGGTAGAGGGGACGCCCCAGCCGGACCGGGACACCATCCGCTCCTATCTGGTAGAGACCAGAACCCACATGATCTTCTCCGGCGCCCCCGGCCCCGGGGCCAAGGAAGCCGTCACCAATTACCAGGTGCTCAAATCGGGGGGCGGCTACTCCCTGCTGGACATCTCCATCGACACCGGGCGGAAAAACCAGATCCGGGTCCACATGAAGGAGCTGGGCTGCCCCATCGCCGGGGACAAGCAGTACGGCGCCCATACCAACCCCATCGGACGGCTGTGCCTGCATGCCAATGAGCTGTCCTTTGTCCACCCTGCCACCGGACTGCCCATCACCTTCACCGCCAAGACGCCCCGGGATTTCAACCGGGTGTTTCGTCCCCAGACTGAGTACACTGGCCGATGCTGAGTTCCGTGTCCTGAAAGCGGATCAGGGCAGCCGCCAGCACCAGCGCCGAGGCGGTCAGATTTGACCGGGCCGATCGGGCGGCGGCACAGTTTGCCGGGTCAGTCTGCCGCCATGTTTTGACGGCTAGGCACAGGAAGAACCCCAGCGCCCCCACCACCAGGCTGTTGGCCACATGGCGCAGGGGATAGACCGCAGGGGCGGCGGCCGCCTGCCCCTGAATGGCGGCGCACAGGGCGCCGCGCTGAAGTCCTGTCGCGGTGAAGGACAGAGCCACCCCGGCGATGATCGCCAGGATAAAGCCCATGGCCTGGTCCACCTCCGCCAACTGCCCGCATAGGTTGATTCGTTCCCGGTCCATGTCAGCCCCCCCTTTGCCCATCTTATGAAAATCTGGTCCCTTTGCCACTGGATTTCCTCTGTTTGCAGAGGAAATCCTTTTTTCTCACCGCCAAAAACCGTGTGTTTTCCGCTTGTGCACAACTTGGAAACATGCTATAATCGGATGCGACAAAATACGACAGTCGGGAGAGATTGCGATGACTTACCGGGAAGAATTTATCCACTTTATGGTGCGCTCCGGCGTGCTCACCTTCGGGGACTTTACCACGAAATCCGGCCGTAAGACACCTTATTTCGTTAATACGGGCAACTACAAAACCGGCGCTCAGGCCGCCCGGCTGGGGGATTATTATGCCGCCTGTATTCAGGAGAATATGCCTCAAGGCATCACAGCCCTGTTTGGTCCAGCCTACAAGGGCATCCCCCTGGCGGTGACCGCAGCTGCCTCCCTATACCGCAATTATGGGCGGGACCTGCCCTACTGCTTCAATCGCAAAGAGGCCAAGGACCACGGCGAAGGAGGCGTTATGGTGGGCTATCAGCCTCAGGCGGGTGACGACATCGCCATCGTGGAGGATGTGGTCACCGCTGGCACCGCTGTTCGGGAGTCCATCGAACTGTTCAAGCATGTGGCGGACGTGAACATCCGCGCCCTGTTCGTCTCCGTGGACCGGATGGAGCGGGGTACCCGGGACTGTACCACTCTGGATGAGCTGCGGGAGGACTATGGCATCCAAGTCTATCCTATTGTCACCATCCGGGAAGTAATCGACTGCCTGCATAACCAGCCGGTGGACGGCAAGGTGTACATCGACGACGATCTGCGGGAGCGGATGGAGGCTTATCTGACCACCTATGGCGCACGGTAATAAGAATCCGGCAGGCAAGTCTATTCATACCGGCCACCGCCAGCGGGTGAAGGAAGAATTTCTGGCCCGCGGCCTGGCCGGGATGCCAGACCATAAGGTACTGGAGCTGCTGCTGTTTTACGCAGTTCCTCAAGGGGATGTCAACCCGCTGGCCCATGCTTTGATCAACCGGTTCGTCACTCTTTCCGGGGTATTCCTGGCCCCTTATGACGAACTGCTCAAAGTCAAGGGGGTCGGCCCTAACACCGCCGCACTCATCCAACTTATCCCCGCCGTTGCCGCCCGCTATCTGGCCGACCAAGTAAAGCTGGAGCAGCTGGAACAACCAGAGGATTACTACGAATTGCTCCAGCCTTACTTCTTTGGGGCCCGGGTAGAGCTTTGCTATCTGTTGTGCATGGACGGCAAGGGCAGACTAAAGGGCTGCCACAAGCTGGGAGAGGGTATTGTGGACCAGGTGCCCATTCTCACGCGAAAGGTAGTGGAGTATGCCATGGCTGACAACGCATCCAAGGTGGTACTGGCTCACAACCATGTGTCCGGCATCGCCATCCCCTCTTCCGCGGACAAAACCAGTACCCAGGAGCTAAAAAAATTGCTTCGACAGATGGATGTAGACTTGGTGGACCACCTGGTCATCGTGGAAGGGGACATGGTTTCCATGGCCCAATCCGGTTTTTTGGAGAAGCAGTCCGGGACTGACCTTATTTCCCTTCTCTGACAGGCAAAAAACGCGCAGGTTCCTGTGGGATCACAGGGGCCTGCGCGTTTTCTTCTGTTTTACCGGCGCTAAAGTCCGGTCAGTCCTTTCCCGTCTGGCGCTTGATGATCTTCAAACGGACAAATTCCTCCCGCTCCTTTTCCTCCAGAGCCTCCGTGATGGTCCGGATCGTGGAATCAAAGCCGGGGATCACGATGTTTCTTAGAGCGTTGGCCCGCTTCTGGGCCTTTTTGATCGACTGGGCCAGGCGGTAAATTGAGGTCTCAATCTCCGCCATCCGGCGGGTCAGGTCTTTCACCTTTTGGAACTGGATATACGCCTCGTCCAAGGCTGGGGAGGTATATACCATGCTGTACTCCGGCCGGGGCGGAGGGCTGTTGTCTGGGATGTGAGGCAGTTCTACCCCCATCACCGAGCGCCAGCGGATATCCAAGCTGTCGTCCGGGACCACGCCCTCGGCAATGTGGTCACACAGCCCCAGCTCAATATGCGCCCGGGCCAAGGCGGCATAGGCCTGGCTGAACACCTGGTCGATCTCCCTCTGAAGCTGGGAGGCGGAGTCCATCAGCTCCATCATCTCCCGGACTAGGATGTTGCGCTTTCGGTCCATCAGCTCATAGCCTGTTTGTGCCAGAGTCCGGGACCGCTTGGCGGCCATCAGATTGCCTTTTGTAGGCAGTACAGCGGCCATGAGGCCACCCCCTTCCATGTGATCGTTCCTAGCGGCTATTCGGGCCGCCGTTCAGGACAATCTCCTGCGACAAGGGCACCAGCGGAGCCGTTATAGAGTTCCGCCGCTGGCAACCGCAGAAAAGGCCCTCTCGTGATAGTGCTCGTTGAGCTCTTGTTCGCTCACCCGGTCCAGCTCGCCTCGGGGCAGGATGGACAGCAGAGCCCAGCCCAGCTCCAGCGTCTGCTCCAGGGATCGGTCCTCTTGGTCGCTCTGCTGGACAAAATACTGTTCAAAAGCCTTTCCAAACTCCAGATAGCGTTTGTCGGTATCGCTCAGCTCATCCTCACCGATGACGCTGGCCAGGCTCCGGGCGTCCTTCACCTTGGAGTAGGCGGCAAACAGCTGGTTGGATAGGGAGGGGTGGTCCGCCCGGGTGAAGCCCTCGCCGATGCCGTCCTTCATCAGGCGGGACAGAGAGGACAGGATGTTGATGGGGGGATAGACACCGGACTGGTCCATATCCCGGTCCAGCACAATCTGTCCCTCGGTGATGTAGCCGGTCAGGTCGGGGATGGGGTGAGTGATGTCGTCGTTGGGCATAGTGAGGATGGGCACCTGGGTCACGGACCCGGGCTTGCCCTGGATCATGCCCGCCCGCTCGTACAGGGAGGCTAGGTCGGAGTACAGATAGGCGGGGAAGCCCTTCCGGGAGGGGATCTCCCCTTTGGAGGAGGAGAACTCACGGACTGCCTCACAGTAGGAGGTCATGTCCGTCATCACCACCAGCACATGGTAGCCGTGGGTAAAGGCCAGATACTCCGCCGCGGTGAGGGCACACCGAGGGGTGAGGATACGCTCGATGATGGGGTCGGAGGCCAGATTCAGGAACATGACCACCCGCTGGAGGGCCCCCGCCTCTTCAAAGTTCCGGCGGAAGAACTCGGCAGTGTCGTTCTTGACGCCCATGGCGGCAAAGACGATGGCAAACTCCCCGTCGTCCCCCGCTACATGGGCCTGGCGCACCATCTGGGCGGCCAATTCGTTGTGGGCCATGCCGGCACCGGAGAAGATAGGCAGCTTCTGCCCCCGGATCAGGGTGGCGGTGCCGTCGATGGCGGAGATGCCGGTGTAAATACAGCTTCTGGGGTACTGGCGGCTGACCGGGTTGATGGCGGAGCCGTTGATGTTGCGCCGCTCGTCGGGGTAAAGCTCTCCCAGCCCGTCAATGGGCCGCCCCGTCCCGTCGAACACCCGGCCCAGCATCTCTTTGGACAGGGCGATGTCCATGGGTTTGCCGGTAAAGTGGGTGCGCACGTTTTCCAGGGAAATGCCTCGAGTGCCCTCAAACACCTGGAGCACCGCCCGGTCCCCTTCGATGAGGATGACGCGTCCGTAGCGGCGGGAGCCGTCGTCCATGGTCAGCTCAGCCAGCTCGTCGTAGGCCACGCCGGATACCCCCTGGACCGCCACCAGGGAGCCGGACAGGTCGGAAAGGCCGGTATATTCCAATCTCATGCTATCACCTCAGCTGTTGGCGGCGTTAACCTTGGCCAGCGCCGCGTCAATCTCCTGCTCGTATCGTGCAAAGCCGGACAGGTCGTCATTGGGAATCTCGTATTTCATCTTCACCAGGCTGTCAAACACGCCGGTGGCGGTAAACTGGCTCAGGGGGATCGCCTTGTCCACCGCCTCCTTCACCCCGTCGTACAGCCGCAGGATGGTCTGCATCATCTTCAGCTGCTTGGGAAGGGGCACATAGGTGTCCACCGCGTGATAGGCGTTCTGCTGGAGGAAGCCCACCCGGATGACCCGGGCGGTCTCGATGGTGAGCTTTTGATCCTCGGGCAAGATATCCGATCCGATGAGCTTGACGATCTCCATGAGCTGGCTCTCCTCCCGCAGCAGGTTGACCACCCGGCGGCGGCACTTGTCAAACTCTGGGCCTACGTTCTCGTCATACCAGGGCTTCAGATCGGAGGTGTACTCGGAGTACGAGTTCATCCAGTGGATGGAGGGGAAGTGCCGGGCATAGGCCAAGCCCCGGTCTAACGCCCAGAAGCAGCGAATGAACCGCTTGGTGTTCTGGGTGACCGGCTCGGAGAAGTCGCCGCCCTGGGGGGAGACGGCGCCGATGACGGTGACCGAGCCCTCCTTGCCCTCCAGCGTCTCCACATAGCCAGCCCGCTCGTAGAACTCCGCCAGACGGGAGGCCAAGTAGGCGGGGAAGCCCTCCTCAGCGGGCATCTCCTCCAGGCGGCCGGAGATCTCCCGGAGGGCCTCCGCCCAGCGGGAGGTGGAGTCGGCCATCAGAGCCACATGGTAGCCCATGTCCCGGTAATATTCCGCAATGGTCATGCCGGTGTATACCGACGCCTCACGGGCGGCCACCGGCATGTTGGAGGTATTGGCAATCAAAATGGTGCGGTTCATCAGGGGCAGGCCGTTGCGGGGGTCCTTCAGTTCGGAGAACTCTTCCAGGGCCTGGGTCATCTCATTGCCCCGCTCTCCGCAGCCCAGGTAGACGATGATATCCGCGTCCGACCACTTGGCCAGCTGGTGCTGAGTCATGGTCTTGCCCGCGCCGAAGGGCCCTGGAATGGCGGCGGCGCCCCCCTTGCCGATGGGGAAGAGGGTGTCGATGATCCGCTGTCCGGTAACCAGGGGCCGGGTGATGGGCAGCCGCCGGGCAATGGGCCTGGGGTCTCGGATGGAGCAGTCCGCAGACAGCTTCAACTGAGTGACGTTTCCCTTGCGGTCTGTCACCTCCACCAGCACCTGGTCCACATTGTAATCTCCGTCGGCGGCGGCATGGGTCACCGTGCCGGTCAGCCCCGCGGGGATCAGGCAGCGGTGGACAATGGCGTCCGTCTCCCGGCAGTGGGCGTAGAGAACGCCGGGCTGGACCTGGTCGCCCTCCTTCACGTCCACCGTGACGGACCACAGCTGCTCCAAATCCAGGGAGGGCAGATTAACCCCCCGCCCCAAAAAGGGCCCGGAGATTTCCTCCAGAGCCTTCAGAGGCCGGCCGATGCCGTCGAAGATGTGGCCCAGCAGTCCGGGACCCAGCCTCAGGGACATGGGCGCTCCGGTGGCGGTCACCACCTGGCCCGGCTCCAGCCCGGCGGTGTCCTCATAGACTTGAACGGTGGTCATGTCTCCGTCCACGCTGACTACTTCACCGATGAGCTGCTCACTACCCACATAGACCATGTCCTTCATGGCCAGCCCCCGGCCTCCGGTGACCTTGACCACCGGGCCGTTCACACTATAAATCTTATACTGTTCCATGGTCCTGCGGCCTCCTCTCAATTCTCATCCAAGTCATCAGACAACGACAGGCCGAAGGTCTCCGCAAAGTGGCCGCCCAGCTCCTCCAGCTCGGTATCAAAGGAGCAATCCACCCGGATACCCAGCTGAGGACAGCGAACCGCCAGCCCGCCAATCTGAATACGGCCCTCTACATACTTCACCTTCACCGGGGCCACGCTCTCCGCCAGCATGGGCCCCAGTTCCAGGTCCTCCGGCCGCAGGCGAAGATAGATCTCATCTACCCCATCCAGCCGCTCCATGGCCCGGGCCAGCAGGGTCTTAAGGTGCTCGGGATAGGCGGGAGACGCTACGAACTCGTCCACCCGCTGACGGACTTGGGCCAATACCTCCTGTGCTACCTGACTGCGCCGCAAGTAGACCTGACGCTTTCCTTCCATCAGGTGCTTAGATACCTCCCGGCCGGCCTCCGCACGGAGTTTGGCCGCCTCGCGGTTATAATAGGCCTTAGCGTTTTCCCAAGCGGTCTTTTTTGCCTCATCCAAGACCGCATTCCGCTGGTTTTCCAGCTGCCGGTTGAGTTCCTCACTCTCCCTGGAGGCGGCTTTCAAGACGTTATCCGTAAAATGAATCAGCTTCTGTGTTTGTTCCGGCATGATATTGCCTCCTGTCAGTTGGAAGTAGGAATGGGGCCGCGGGCGTTGCGCGCTGTCACGCTGCGGCTATGCACTTCGAGTTACACTTTGACCCCGATGGCCTCCCGGATATAGCGGGTAATAGAATCCTTTTTCCGGCTGCCGTAGCGGTCTGGAATCTCTACCACCAGCGGCGTATGGCCGTCCATCTTCAAGGGGGCCAGCTTATCCGCGCACTGCTCGGCCAGCCCCTCTGTGATCAGCAGGATCCCAATGGTGGGATCGGCCAGCGCCTCGTCGATGGCCGCCAGACCCTCTTCCCGGGTGCGGGCCAGCACACCCTCCACCCCGGCCAGCCGAAGGCCCACCTGGGTATCCGTATTGTCTGAGATGACAAAGTATCGCATAGGTTCCTCCCTTGTCACGCTTTGCGCGGCCGGTTACTCGGCCCTTACTCCGGTTCGTCCAGGCCGCTCCTGACGGCTTTGTGTTACGCTACGAACAGCAACACCAGGGCGATGATCAGGCCGTACAGGGCCACGCCTTCGGCCAGGCCCACAAAGATCAGGGACTTACCGAACACGCTGTCGTTTTCAGAGATGGCGCCCAGGGCGGCGGAAGCGGACGAGGCCACGGCGATGCCGCCGCCGATGCCGGACAGGCCCACGGCCTCGCCGCCGAT
>URQA01000106.1 GCA_900549885.1 uncultured Eubacteriales bacterium
ATCCAGCAGGCAGCCCCGGTAGATGCCTACGTTCTGCCGGAGCCATATGCGATGCCCGGCTATCACAGCGATGTCATTATGGCAGCGGGTGCTTTTGTACAGGGGTCCTCTATTGAATTAAGTGCAGATGCCCCGATTGAACCGCCTTACAGTGTCTATTTTCAGGGTGGAATTACATGGCCGCACGGAAAGATGGGTATATTAAAAACACTGCAAAATATGATTGATGGTGGATTTGTCGAATTGCCATAGATTTTGGCAAAATTCAAAAAAAATTCACAGAAAAATCTTGCTTAATAGGTATACATTTTTGCCTTGATATGGTAAAATAACAATGTTTAGGTGGAATTTGGTTCCGAAAGGAGCCGAAATGAAAAAAGAAAATTTTACCATGAAAGAATTGCCGGATTCGGAAAAGCCGTATGAGAAGTGTGAAAGAGACGGTGCAAAGTCTTTGTCGAATGCAGAATTACTTGCTGTCATTTTAAAGTCCGGAACAAAGGATAAGACGAGTCTTGCCCTCGCTTTGGAAGTGCTGAGTGCACATCCTTCTTTTCAGGGTTTGATGGGATTGTTTCATCTGACGCGCAATCAGCTTCTTCAGATTCACGGAATTGGTCCGGTGAAGGCAGTTCAGATTTTGTGTGCGGTGGAGTTGTCCAAACGACTGGCAAGAGAGAGTAAGTGTAATGCCACAAATTTTAGCCGCCCCGAACAACTGGCGGCTTATTTTATGGATGAAATGCGAAATCTCGAAACGGAGCATTTGTATCTTGCAGCACTGGATGCAAGCGGAAGGCTGCTCTACGACAAAGCAGTTTTTAAGGGAACTATAAACTATTCTGTGGTAAATCCGAGAGAGATTCTGCGGATTGCCCTGCAATGCGACGCGGCTCAGATTGTGATACTGCATAATCATCCGAGTGGGAATCCCATTCCGAGCGGAGAAGATATCAAGATGACCAAACGGTTATATGAGGCTTCAGATTTGATTGGTATTCCTTTGGTTGACCACATTATCATTGGTGATAACCGCTACATTAGTTTAAAAGAAAGAGGATTGATTTGACATGTTAGGAAAAGCAATAGGAATTGATTTTGGAACAAGTTCAATTAAGTTTTATAAAAATGGAGAGGGAATTATTCTTCATGAAAAAAGTGTAATTGCGATTTACAATAAATCTCATACTTTTGCGGTAGGAAATGAGGCGTATGAGATGTATGAGAAGTCTCCCGACAATATACAGGTGGTTTTTCCTATGAAAAACGGTGTGATTGCCCATTTTGACGATATGCAGTATCTGTTGGGCAATCTTTTGAAAACGGGAAGGCAATTTGTAAGAGGGTCGGAATATGTGATCGCGGTTCCCACAGATGTAACAGAGGTCGAAAAAAAAGCTTTTTTTGACCTTGTCTTTCATTCTGAGGCACGGGCAAAATCTGTCAGGATTGTTGAGCGGGGGCTGGCCGACGCACTGGGATGCGGCATCGACATTCTGCAGCCGGAGGGCCACATGGTGGTGGACATCGGCGGCGGCACCGCTGACATCGCCGTCATCTCCCTGGGCGGCGTGGTGGAGTCCGAGTCCATCAAGGTCGCCGGCGACGCATTCAGCGAGGCCGTGGTGAAATACATCCGCAAAAAGCACAATGTGCTCATTGGCGACCGCACCGCCGAGGAACTGAAGATGAACATCGGCTGCGTCTTTCCCCGGCCGGAGGAGGTCACCATGGAGATCAAGGGCCGCTGCCTGATGACCGGCCTGCCCCGGGTATTCTCCGTCAGCTCCAGCGAGATGATCGAGGCCTTTGAGGAACCCTGCGCCCGAGTGCTGGAGGCCATCCACTCGGTTCTGGAGCGCACGCCGCCCGAGCTGGTGGCCGATATCGCCACCAACGGCATTGTCATGACCGGCGGCGGCAGCTTGGTCTGGGGCTTTGACAAGCTGGTGGAGTCTCACACTGGGATCGAAACTTATGTGGCTGATGACGCCATCTCCTGTGTGGCCCACGGCACCGGCAAAAGCCTGGAGTGGGTGGGAGATATGCAGGACGGCACCCTGAACATCTCCCGCAGCAAGCAGATGCTGTAAACGTTTCATCAAAAAAGCGGCTTCCCCAAGCAGGGGAAGCCGCTTTTTGTTTTTACAACGTCCCACAGAGTTTACGCCCGGGCGGACGCAGGGACGGTCCGCCCCCCCCTTGGGCAGGCGGTCCCTTACTGCGGAAGGCCGCCTGCCTCAAGAGCTCCTCAAATATGCTTGCACACCAGGGCCTCCGCCACCGCCGCCCGGTTGCGCTCCGCTGCCGCCGGGTCCCGGCGGCAGAACTCCTGATACAAGGCGTCCACAATGTACAGCTGGGCGATCCGGGCCGCCACGCTGCCCATCTGGAGCGGTCCCTCCGTGGCGCCGCACTGGAGGACCACATCGGCGTACACCGCGCCGGGTGATTTGGGAAAATGGGTGATTAGAATGGACCTGCATTCGCGCTGGCGGGCAATGGACATGGTATCCAGAATATCCTTTGTGGAGCCGGAGTAGGAGAAAAAGAGCAATACATCCTTCGGCCCCAGCAGGGCGGCGGCCATGGCCTGCCGGTGGGAATCCTGGACACATTGAAACTTGGAAGAGATGTTGGCAAACAGGTGGGACGCCTCCATGGCCAGGATCATGGACCCTCCCTGTCCCATACACAGCACCCGGTCCGCCGCCGTCAGCAGATCCACCGCCTGCCCCAGCGCGCCGGGCGCCAGCAGCCGCATGGTCTGGTCCAATGCGTCAATATGGGCGGTACGCAGCTTTTCCAGCAATTCCTCCACACTGTCGTCTGGGGCAATGTCCCCGGTCAAGCGGGGGGTGCTGCTTTGAGGTGTGTTGGCCAGGGCCAGCTTAAAGCCGCTGTACCCGGAAAACCGCAGTCTCCGGCAGAAGCGGGACACGGTGGCCTCCGCCACGTCGCAGGCTTCCGCCAGCTCGGAGATGGACATATACTGGGTTTCCCAGGTGTGGAGCAAAACATAGTCGGCTACTTTTTTTTCCGCGGTGGTCAACTGGTAATAGCCGTGGGTGATCTTGGCCAGCACATCAATAGGCATGGCGTGCTCCTTTCATGGATCAGACATAGTGGTTCACTTGTCGGCAAGCATCCCAGAGATCATCGTGTCCACCATGATCATACACCGGGGCATATGGAATGGGCCTTTGAAGGTAGATCCCTTGGTGGAGGGCATGGTGGGCAGACCGTCCCGGCGGAGGTAGCCGTACCACTCGCCGTACTCGGGGTCGGCGAAGTGGGCCTTGCAGTAGTCCATGGTCTTGGTGAACCAGTCCAGGTACTTCTCATCCCCGGTGTCCCGGTAGAGCATCATGGAGGCGATGAGGATTTCGTTGTGGGGCCACCACAGCTTCATATCGTGCTCATAGGCCTCGGGGGGCTTACCCAGGCAGTCGATGAAGTAGAGCAGCCCGCCGTACTCGTGATCCCAGCCAGCCTCAATGGCCCAGTCGAAGATCTGGGCGGCTTTTTTCACCAGCTCCTGGTCGCCGGTGCGCTGGGCGTGCTCCAGCAGGAACCAGGCCCCCTCGATGTCGTGGCCGGGGTTGACGGTGCGGCCCTCGGTGTAGTACAGCCGGGGAGTGCCGTCCACGTCCACATTCTCCAGCACACATTTCAGCTCGGGCTTGACGTGGTAGCGGAAGATCTCATCCACGCACTGCTGGGCGCGCTGCTCGTACTCCTCCTTGTGCTCCGGGTCCACCCGCATGAGCACGCCGATGACGTTGAGGATGATCATGGGCAGGCCGAAGGCCCGTCCGGAGCGGGTCTCGGGGATGGTCTTGGGTCCCAGGCCGGTGGGGTCCTTGCCGCCGTGGCTCAGATCCCAGTAGATGTTGTATGCCTTTCTGGCCCGCTCCAGGCACTCCTTGTCCCCGGTGACGCCGTAATACTCGGCGTTGGCCAGGGCGTAGAACGCCTCGGAGTAGTAATACCGGCGCTGGCGCAGGGGCTTGCCCTCGGCGGTCACGGTGAAGTACATGCGGTCGCCAGCCTCCCGGTTGATGCAGTATCTCTCCATGAAGTCCAAGCAGCTCTTGGAGGCGTCCAACCACTCCTGGCGCACCCCGTAGTGGTGGCACAGGAAGGCGAAGATCCAGCCGCAGCGGCCCTGCATCCACACGCTCTTGTCGGTGGAGTAGATCTCCCCCTTCCGGTCCAGGCAGGTATACACCCCGCCGTGCTCATGGTCCATGCCGTGGTCCAGCCAGAAGCGGACGGACTTGTCCAGCTCGCTTCTGACCCAGCTCTGAATGTCCAACAGTTTTTCCTTGTTCATTTTCCACATTCACCCTTTCTGATATCATGGCAGAAGGCAGGCGCTCAGTCTTCTTTATTTTATCATCGAAGAAAATATTTTTCAACATACAAAAATCGTGAAAGTTTTTCTCCAAGATATTTCAAATATCTGGTGACAGGCGGGACAAGCTGTGATAAAATACCTATAACGCTGCGGGAAGGCACCGGACAGGTTTGTCACTATGGCACAAGGCCCTAGCCGCGGCAGACTCGGCGTATCCCGCCCGGCCAGAGCGGGCGGAGGATTTTTGATTCAAGGAGGAGAGAATGTTATGAACAAGCTGGGCATCGAGGCGTCTATCCGCCATGTTCCCGAGCTGGACCCCAAGTACTTCCCCATTCTCCGATTCAACCAGGCTTTTTTGAAAACCGCCAAAAAGCCTGTGACCATTGCGGTGGAGCGGGACCGGGGCCAGGTGGCGGTGTGCCGCACCTTCATCCACGGCACCGACGAGCGGTATGAGGCGGACTGCTACTATATGGACCGGCTGGTCAAAACCCTTCTGTGGATGAAGGGCGGCTGGAAGGTCTATGTGGCTGGTGACGAGCGTGTGGGCACCTACCTGAAGGAGGCCTATTCCCTCGCCGGTAAGCGAGCCTTTGACGCGGATTTTATGGCTGGCGTGTATGAAAAGCCCTTTGAGGTGGAACTCTGTGACCAGGTACCCGAGGAGAAGGATGTCTCCCAATCCATCGGCCGCCATATGGACGGCTGCCGCATCGGCTTTGATGCCGGTGGTTCCGACCGAAAGGTGTCCGCCGTAGTGGACGGAGAGACCGTCTACTCCGAAGAAGTGGTCTGGCATCCCAAAGTCACCGCCGATCCCCAGTATCACTATGACGGCATCGTAGCTGCCTTCAAGTCCGCCGCTGAGCATATGCCCCGGGTGGACGCGGTGGGCGTCAGCTCCGCCGGCGTGTATATCAACGACCGGACTATGGTGGCTTCCCTGTTTTTAAAGGTACCGAAGGACCAGTTTGACTCCAAGGTTAAGGATATCTACATCCGCGCGGTGAAGGACACCTTTGGCGATATCCCCTACGCCGTGTGCAACGATGGCGATGTGTCCGCCCTGGCCGGCGCTATGAGCCTGGAGGACAACAGCGTGCTGGGCATCGCCATGGGTACCAGCGAGGCCGTGGGCTATGTGGACGAGAAGGGCAACATCACCGGCTGGCTCAATGAGCTGGCCTTCATGCCTGTGGACGTGGACGCAGATGCCATGGAGGATGAGTGGTCTGGCGACATTGGCTGCGGTGTGAAGTACTTCTCCCAGGACAGCGTCATCAAGCTGGCCCCCCGGGCAGGCATCGCCCTGGCGGAAGAACTCTCCCCTGCGGAAAAACTCAAGGAAGTCCAAAAGCTCATGGAGCAGGACAACCCCCATGCTGCCGCCATCTACCGCTCCATCGGCGTCTACCTAGGCCACACTCTGGCCTTCTACTACGACCTGTACCACTGCCGCCATGTGCTGCTGCTGGGCCGGGTGATGAGCGGCAAGGGGGGCGACATCATTCTGGACACCTGCAAGAAGGTGCTCGCCGACGAGTACCCTGAGCTGGCCGGCAAGATCACTCCCGAGCTGCCCGACGAGAAGTTCCGCCGAGTGGGTCAGTCCATGGCCGCCGCCAGTCTGCCCGAGATCGGATAAACCGACCTCCGCCGCACCTGTTTTTTGCGGCCCGAAAGGGCCGGTGTCAATGACTGAAAGGAAGAACGATCACCATGCTCATTAAAAACGCGAAAATTTTCGTGGGAAAGTCCTTTTTAGAGGGCGATATCCGGTTCGGCAAGACCATTGAGGCTGTGGGCCGATTGGAGGGCGAGGCCGACTGGGACGCCAAGGGCTGCTATGTCGTCCCCGGCCTGGTGGACGTGCATACCCACGGCGCCGTGGGGGAGGACTTCTCTGACGGCAAGGCCGAAGGGATGCAGCCCCTGGCCGACTACTATGCCGCTCACGGGGTCACCTCCTACCTGGCTACCACCATGACGCTGAAGGAGGAAACCCTTACCCCCGCCATGCACGTTATCCGGGACTTTCATCGCGCCCACGGCGCTAAGTGCGCCGGGGTCCATCTGGAAGGCCCCTTTCTGTGCTATGACAAGCGGGGCGCCCAAGCGGCGGAAAACCTCCATAAGCCGGACGTGGCCATGTTCCACCGGCTCAACGAGGCCAGCGGCGGCCAGGTAAAGCTGGTCACCGTTGCCTGCGAGGAAGAGGGCGGCATGGACTTCGTGAGTCAGGTCTCCCAGGTGTGCACCGTCTCCTTGGGCCACACCTGCTGCACCTATGACCAGGCCATGGAGGCCTTTGCCCGGGGCGCCAGCCACGCCACTCACCTGTTCAATGGCATGGACGGCCTGCACCACCGCAAGCCCGGCCTCATCGCCGCAGCCATGGACGCGGGAGCCAGCGTGGAGCTCATCTGTGACGGGCTGCACATCCACCCCGCCGTCATCCGCCTGGTGCACAACCTGTACGGGGACAGGCTCAATCTGATCTCCGACTCCCTGCGTTGCGCCGGAATGCCCGACGGGGACTATGAGTTGGGCGGCCAGTCCATTACCGTGAAAAACGGCAAAGCCTGCCTCACTGGCACCGATACCCTGGCCGGCTCCTCCATCTCCATGCTGGACGCGGTGCGGAACGTGGTGCGTTTCGGCCTGCCCCTGGCGGACGCGGTGTACGCCGCCTCCACCGCCCCGGCGCTGGCTGTGGGTCTCAAAGATGTGGGCTCCATCGCCTGCGGCAAGGCGGCGGACCTGCTGGTTCTGGACCATCACCTCCAGCTCAAGGCCGTCTATGTAGACGGGGAACAGCAATAAGCCAGCTCAAATAAAATACGCCCCCGGCTCATGTGAGCCGGGGGCCTTTCAATTTATCAGTCAGACAGCAGCATCCGGTCGTTGTCCAGTTCCCGGCCAGTTCCCTCCCGGAACTTCCGCAGCAGGTCTTCCACCGTCATGGCCGAGCGCTCCTCTCCGGACACGTCCAGCACGATCCTGCCGTCGGCCATCATCAAAGTACGATTCCCCAGGGTCAGAGCCTGATGCATATTGTGGGTGACCATCAGGCAGGTAATCTTCTCCCGGGCGACCACCTGGCGGGTAAGCTCCAGCACTTTGTCCGCGGTGGCCGGGTCTAGAGCGGCGGTGTGCTCATCCAGCAGCAGCAGCTGGGGGGGGACCAGGGTAGCCATGAGCAGGGTGAGGGCCTGGCGCTGGCCGCCGGACAGCAGGCCCACTGGCTGGCTCATCCGGTCCTCCAGCCCCATGCCTAACAGAGCCAGCCGCTCCCGAAATAGTGCCTTGTCCTTCTGGGAGATACGGCTGAAGGGATTGCCCTTGGCCGAGCGCAGGTAAGCCAGGGCCAGATTCTCCTCGATGGTCATGTTAGGAGCGGTGCCCTTCAGGGGATCCTGGAACAGCCGGCCGATGCCTTGGCTTCGCCGGTGCTCTGGCAGGAAGGTGATATCCCGCCCCCCCAGTACGATGCGCCCCTCGTCCACATAGAACACTCCGGCCACGGCGTTGAGCAGGGTGGACTTGCCGGCCCCGTTGGAGCCGATGACGGTGACGAAGTCTCCCGCCTCCAAATGGAGGGACAAGGCGGACAGCGCCTTTTTCTCATTCACTGTGCCGGGGTTAAAAGTCTTGGAAATAGCGTTTACTTTCAGCATGTCACACCCCTCCCTTCCGGCCGGCAGCCAGCTTTCGCTTCTGGAAGGCCGCCCATTTTTTAATGCTGGGCGCGGCGATGGCCAGGCCCACGATGACGGCGGTGAGCAGCTTCAGGCAGTCCACCGGCACCACCTTGGTGTAGAACACGATGGCGTAGATGAAGCGGTAGAGGATGGAGCCCAGCATCACGGCGATGATGCCCTTGAACACCGTTCGGCGGCCCAGCACCGTCTCGCCGATGATGAGGCAGGCTAGGCCGATGACCACGATGCCTGTGCCCGAGTTGATGTCCACCGTCTTTTGATACTGGCCCACCATAGCCCCGGACAGAGCGGTGAGGGCGTTGGCGACGCACAGCCCCACGGTGATGGTAAACGTCGGATTCACCGACGAGGCCCGGACCATGTCCCGGTTGTCCCCGGTGGCCCGGATGGACAGGCCCAGGCGGGTGCCCAGGAACAGGTACAGCAGCGCGCCAGCCACAATGGTGACCACTGCAGCCAGCAGCAGGTCGTG
>URQA01000107.1 GCA_900549885.1 uncultured Eubacteriales bacterium
GCTGCGGCCTGGGCGGCGTGCTCACCCCCACCGGCGTGGGCACCATCGTGGCCGAGGGTAAGCAGGAGATCGTGGTGGACGGCAAGACCTATTTGCTGGAGACCCCTCTGCGCGCCGAGGTGGCCATTGTCAAGGCCTGGAAGGCGGACACCTCGGGCAACCTGGTGTACCGCCGGGCCGGCAAGAACTTCAACCCCATGATGGCCATGGCCGCTGACTTCGTCATCGCCGAGGTGGAGGAGATCGTGGAGGTGGGTCAGATCGACCCCGACCAGGTCTGCACCCCCGGCGCGTGCGTGGACATGGTCGTTCAGCTGTAAAGGAGGGGTATGCAATGCAGGGAAGAGAATTGATCGTCAGCCGCGCCGCCCGCTTCTTCCGGGACGGCGACCTGGTCAACCTGGGCATCGGCATGCCCACTCAGGTGGCCAACTATCTGCCCGACGGGGTGGAAATCCAGCTCCAGTCGGAGAACGGCTTCATCGGCATCGGCCCCACCCCCACCGCCGAGGACTGGGACCACGACGTGGTCAACGCCGGCGGCCAGCCCGCCTCCATCGTAGACGGGGGCTGCACCTTTGACAGCTGCATGAGCTTTGGCCTCATCCGGGGCGGCCATGTGGACGCCACCGTGCTGGGCGCCCTGGAGGTGGACCAGGAGGGCAACCTGGCCAACTGGATCATTCCGGGCAAGAAGGTGCCCGGGATGGGCGGCGGCATGGACTTGGTGGCCGGGGCCAACCTGGTCATCGTCACCATGGAGCACTGCACCAAGTCCGGCGGTCCCAAAATCCTGAAAAAGTGCTCCCTCCCCCTCACCGCCGCCCACGAGGTGGACTACATCGTCACCGAGCTGTGCGTGCTCCACTACAACGGCCAGGGCCTGGTGCTGGAGGAGCTGGCCCCCGGTGTGACGGTGGAGGAAGTGGTCTCCAAGACGGAGGCCGAGCTGATCATCCCCGAGCACATCGGGTGCATGGAGTAAGCATGGACACCTGGATGATTGTAGGTCTGGTGGTCACCATCGCGCTGATCGCCGGACTGAGCATCTACTCCGGTACCAAGGACAAGGCGGGCGCCTCCTCCAAAAACGGCGCCCCCATCATCGCCGGCGTCATCATTGGCACCTTGGTGGGCGGCTCGTCCACCGTAGGCACCGCCCAATTGGCCTATAATTACGGCATGGCCGCCTGGTGGTTCACCCTGGGCGGCGGCATCGCCTGCCTGATCCTGGCCTTAGGCTATGTAGGCCCTCTGCGCCGGCAGGGCTGCCCCACCCTGGTGGGTATGATCCGCAAGGAGTACGGGGATGGGGCTGGCATGGCCGCCTCCATCCTCAACTCTGTCGGCACCTTCATCAACATCATCTCCCAGCTCATCTCCGCCACCGCCGTCATCGCGGTGCTGTTCCCTGACATGGGGGTGGTTCCGGAGCTGATCATCTCTGCGGCCTTCATGGTGCTGTATGTGGTGTTCGGCGGCACCAAGGGCGCGGGCATGGTGGGCGTGGTCAAGACCATCCTGCTCTATGTGTCCATGCTGGGCTGCGCCGGGGTGGTGCTGGCCTTGGTGGGGGGCGTCGGTCCCTTTGCCGATATGGTCCACAACATCGATAACCCTGAAGGAATCCATTTCTTCAGCCTCATCGCCCGGGGCGCGGGGGAGGATATCGGCGCTGGGCTGAGCCTGGTGCTGGGTGTGCTCACCACCCAGACCTACGCTCAGGCGGTGCTCTCCGGCAAGACCGACGGCGCCGCCCGGCGGGGCGCTTTACTGTCTGCCTTCCTCATCCCGCCCATTGGAGTGGGAGGCATCCTGGTGGGTCTCTATATGCGGGCCAACGCCGCCCTCTACCCCGGCCTCACCGCCAAGACCGCCCTGACCACCTTCGTCACCGCCGAGATGCCTCCGGTGCTGGCGGGGGTCATCCTGGGCACGCTGTTCATCGCCGTGGTGGGCACCGGGGCGGGGCTGGCCCTGGGTATCTCCTCCATTCTGAACAACGATATCGTCAAGCGTGTCACCCACAAGTTTGACGACCCCAGGAAGGAATCCTGGCTGTCCAAGGTATGGATCGTGGCGGTGCTGGCCCTGGCCTGCTGCATGTCCACCGGCAGCCTGGGGGACACCATTTTGCAGTTCGCCTTCATGTCCATGGGCCTGCGGGGGGCGGTGGTCTTTCTGCCCCTGTGCGCCGCCCTGTGGCTGCCCGGGCGGATTGACCGGAAGTTCGCCATGGCGTCCATTATCATCGCTCCCATCTGCGTGCTGTTGTTCGGCACCGTGTTCAACAGCCTCATCTCCTTTGACTCGCTGTTCATCGGCATCCTGGCCTCCCTCATCATCATGGGCATCGGTCTGGCTGCCGGCAGAAAAAAGCCCCAGCTGAGCCGATAAGCAAAACCGCTCCGTTTTCCTGAGAAACGGAGCGGTTTTTTATTATCCATTCGCTGGGGGGATGGGGGACAGCAGTACCGTATGGCGGCATACCTGGCGGATTTTTTCCTGGATGGCCTTTAGGTCCACAAAGGTATCCGGCTTTTTGTATGGGTCCCGCAGCAGGGCGGCGGGGTGGTAGATTCCCGTCATATAAACGCCCGCCTTTTCCTCCCACTTGCCGTGCTCCTTGGTGATCTTATAATCGTCATGAATCAGACGGTTGGCCGCCACCCGGCCCAGGCACACGATGATTTTGGGCCGCAGCAGGGCTACCTGTCCCCGGAGAAAGTCGATGCAGGCATCCTGCTCGGTGTTCAGCGGGTCCCGGTTCTTGGGCGGGCGGCACTTGACGATGTTGCAGATGTATACGTTTTTCTCCCGGCTCAGGCCCACGAGGGAGAGCATCTCATCCAGCAGCTGACCCGCTTTGCCCACAAAGGGGATTCCCTGCTCGTCCTCGTGCTCCCCTGGGCCTTCTCCCACCATCATGATCTCTGCGTCGTGGGGACCTACCCCAAACACCACGTTGGTCCGGGTGTCAGCCAGAGCGCACCGCTGGCAGTCCCTGCACGCTTGTTCCAGCTGTTCCCAGCTTCTCATAAGCCTTTGCCCCTTCCAAACAGAATTTTTTCCATCATATCACAAAATCCAGGACAGCGCTACGAAAATTTCACTTTCCCTTTGTGCGATTTCACCTATTTCAAAAAAATCATTGACAATTTGAAAAAAACAGCGTAGAATGTGCCACAACAAATCAAAATCTCAAAGGCATCGACGAAGACCGCCCCTCGAGGCGTCCGACAGAGAACGCGGGTCACCGACTGAAAGCCCGCCCCGGAAAGACGAGGAAGCGCAACACTTCTGAGCCGGCAGTCCGAACCCCCAAAGAGGGTGTGGTGTAGGGCTGCCCGTTCTCCCCACGTTACTGGGGCTCGAAAGAGGTCCCTTGTTGGAGGGGCAACGCGGGTGGTACCGCGGAAATCATGTGTGTGAATTCCGTCCCGGAGTGTGTAATTGTACACTCCGGGACGTTTTCTATTCAGAAGCGCGCCGCGCGAAAACAAATAGGAAGGACTGAGAAATATGAAGTTCGTCACCGGCAAAACCACAAAAGCAATCAGCTATCAAACCATTGCGGAGGGCGGGCTGAATAACCAGTCCGTTACCGTCCACGGCGCGGTCCACGCCCTGCGGGACATGGGGGGCATCACCTTCCTCACCCTGCGCATGGCCGACGGGGCCATCCAGTGCGTGTGTAATCCCCAGGTGCTATCGGATGGGCTGTGTGAGGAGTGTACCGTGGAGCTGTCCGGTCTGGTCCGGTCCGAATCCCGTGCCCCCGGCGGCTGGGAGATCGGGGTGGAGAAGATCACCGTCCTATCCTCCCCCGCCGCCCCCATGCCCGTCTCCCTGGCCAAGCGAAAACTGGATATCCGCCTGGACGCTGAGCTGCCCCTGCGTCCGGTGGTCCTCCGGGACCTGCGCCGCCGGGCGGTGTTCAAGCTCCAGGAGGGGCTGGCCCAGGCCTTCCGGGACTATCTGACCCGGGAGGGCTTCACCGAAATCCACACCCCTAAGATCGTCAGCGCCGGTGCGGAGGGAGGCTCCAACCTCTTCCGGCTGGACTACTTCGGCAAAAAAGCCTGTCTGGCCCAGTCCCCCCAGATCTACAAGCAAACCATGGTGGGGGCGTATGAGCGGGTGTTCGAGGTGGGTCCTGTGTTCCGGGCGGAAAAGCACGCCACCCCTCGACACCTGAACGAGTACACCGGCCTAGACCTGGAAATGGGCTATATCCGCTCCTTTTACGACATCATGGAGGTGGAGGTCGGTTTTCTGGCCCACGCCATGAACCTGTTGAAAACGCAGTACCACCGGGAGCTGGCTCTGATGGACGTAAAGCTGCCAGACGCCTCCCGCATCCCCTGCCTGCGGTTTGACCGGGCCAAGCGGCTGGCGGCGGAAAAATACGGATATTCCATCCGGGACCCTTACGACCTGGAACCGGAGGAGGAAGCCCACATTGGTCAGTACGTCAGAGAGGAGCTGGGCAGCGACTTTGTGTTTATTACCCACTACCCGACCAAGAAGCGGCCCTTCTACGCTATGGACGATCCGGAAGATCCAACGTATACCCTGTCCTTCGACCTGCTGTTCCGGGGGCTGGAGGTGACCACCGGCGGCCAGCGCATCCACGACTACCGCCAGCAGGTGGCCAAGATGAAGGCCAGAGGCATGGATCCGGCGGACTTTGAAAGCTACCTGATGATCCATAAACACGGCATGCCGCCCCACGGGGGGCTGGGTATCGGCTTGGAGCGGCTGACCATGCAGCTGTGCGGACTGGACAACATCCGGCAGGCCAGCCTGTTCCCCCGGGACAGGAGCCGACTGGACCCGTGACCCATTTCAATGCCTGCATCCGTTGAGAACGCTTTTTCCAACCCTATTTCTTTTCACCGAGCCAAAACAAATCGTTTTAGAGAAATACGTTTCAAGGGCGCTGGCCCTTGGAACGCAGCCCGCAGGGCTGCCAGGCCCCGCACAGAAAGGAAGATGATCATGCAAATTACCACCGAACTGGTAGATTATATCTCTCAGCTATCCCGGCTGTCCCTATTGGAAGATGAAAAACAGGCTATGACCGCCCATCTGGAGCGCATCGTGGATTATATGGATACGCTTAACCGCTTGGACACGGCGGATATCGAGCCTATGAGCCATGTATTTCCGGTCAAAAATGTGCTCCGGGAGGACGTGGCGGAGCCTTCCATGGATCGTGCGGCCTTGCTGGCCAACGCGCCGGCTCCGGATGACGAGACGTTTCTCACGCCCAAGAGCGTGGAGTGAGGGGGTGCAAGCATGGAATTGAGACAACTTACCGCTCTGGAGCTGGGGGCGGCCATCAAGCGGGGTATGGTGTCCATCCCGGAGGCCGCCCAGGCGGCGCTGGATGCCATCCAGGCGCGGGATGGGGCACTCAACAGCTATGTCACCGTGACTGGGGAGCGGGTCATGGAACGGGCCATGGCCCTGCAAAAAGGCGTAAAGGATGCTCAGAGTCCCCTGTACGGCGTGCCCATGGCCTTGAAAGACAACATCTGCACCAAGGGGGTCAAGACCTCCTGCGCCTCCAAAATTCTGGGAGACTTCCGCCCCCCCTATGATGCCACGGTGGTGGAGCGTCTGGCCGCTACGGGAGCGCTGTCCCTGGGCAAGCTGAACATGGATGAGTTCGCCATGGGCTCCACCAGCGAGACCTCCTTCTATGGCCCCACCCGCAACCCATGGGACCTTACCCGGGTCCCCGGCGGATCCTCCGGCGGCGGGGCGGCGGCGGTAGCTGCTGGGCTGGGGTGGTACGCCATTGGCTCGGACACCGGCGGGTCCATCCGCCAGCCCGCCTCTTACTGCGGCGTTACTGGCATCAAGCCCACCTACGGCACCGTGTCCCGGTACGGGCTTATCGCCTATGTCTCCTCCCTGGATCAAATCGGCCCTCTGTGCCGGGACGCGGCGGACTGCGCCGCTGTGCTGGATATGCTCCAGGGCCGGGACAGGCGGGACGGCACCAGCCTGGAGGGGGACTACGGCCATCTGCTGGACCGCCTCACCGGCGACGTGCGGGGGCTGAAAATCGGCATCCCGGCAGAGTGCTTCAGTCAGGGACTGGATGATGAGGTGCGCAGGGCCGTGCTGTCGGCGGCAGCGGTGCTGAAAAGCCGGGGGGCGGAGCTGGTGGAGCTGGCCTTCCCAGTGCTGGAATACGGCGTGCCCGCCTATTATATCATCGCCGCGGCGGAGGCCAGCTCCAATCTGTCCCGGTTCGACGGGGTAAAGTACGGCTGGCGGGCGGAGGGGTACGAGGACCTCACTGACCTGTACAACAAAACCCGCACTCAGGGCTTCGGCATGGAAGTCAAGCGGCGCATCCTGCTGGGCACCTTTGTACTCTCTGCCGGCTACTACGACGCTTATTACAAAAAAGCCCTCCAGGTGAAGGCAGTCATCAAGAGCGCCTTTGACGAGGCATTTACCCGGTGTGATCTGCTGCTCACCCCGGTGGCCCCCACCACCGCCCCCATGCTGGGGGACAGCTTGGGCGACCCGCTGAAAATGTACCTCAGCGACATCTACACCGTGCCGGTGAACCTGGCGGGACTGCCGGCGCTGTCTATGCCCTGCGGCTTTGACGCTCAAGGGCTGCCCATCGGGGCACAGCTCATCGGCCCCCATTTCGGGGAGGGGCGGCTGCTCAACGCCGCCCATACGTTCCAGCTAGAAACGGACTACCACAAGCGGATACCGAAAGGAGGGGAGCCCGCATGACCTGGGAGACTGTCATTGGCCTGGAAACCCATGTGGAACTGGCCACCCAAACAAAAATCTTCTGCTCCTGCACCACACAGTTCGGAGGCGACCCCAACACCCACTGCTGCCCGGTGTGCACTGGGATGCCCGGTGCGCTGCCGGTACTCAATGCAAAGGTGCTGGAATACGCGGTCAAAGCTGGGCTGGCCCTGAACTGCCAAATCACCCGGTACAGCAAGTTTGACCGGAAGAACTATTTTTACCCCGATCTGCCCAAAGCCTATCAAATCAGTCAGCTCTACCTGCCCATCGCCCGGGACGGAGCGGTGTCTGTCCGTACCCAGGAGGGGGAGCGCACCATCCGCATCCACGAGCTGCACATGGAGGAGGACGCGGGCAAGCTGGTCCACGACCCCTGGCTGGACCAGACCCGGGCAGACTACAACCGCTGCGGCGTGCCCCTCATCGAGATTGTCACGGAGCCGGACTTCCGCACCGCCGACCAGGTGATCGCCTATCTGGAACAGCTCAAGGAGACGCTGCAATACCTGGGGGTGTCCGACTGCAAGATGCAGGAAGGCTCTCTGCGGTGCGACGTGAACCTGTCCGTCCGCCCTGCGGACAGCCGCAGTCTGGGCACCCGCACAGAGATGAAAAACCTCAACTCCTTCAAGGCCATTGCCCGGGCCATCGAGTACGAATCCCAGCGGCAGATCGAGCTGCTGGAACAGGGCAGGCCGGTGGTGCAGGAGACCCGGCGCTGGGACGAGAACAAGGACGCCACCTATGCCATGCGCTCCAAGGAGAATGCCCAGGACTACCGCTACTTCCCTGAGCCGGATATCCCCCCCATCCAGCTGAGCGAAGAATATCTGGAGCGTCTGCGTACCCAGCAGCCCGAACTGGCCGACGCCAAGCGGGCGCGGTATCAGGCGGACTACGGCCTGCCCCCCTACGACTGCCATATGATTACCTCGGACAAGGCTCTGGCCCGCTTTTTTGAAGCGCTGGTGGAGTTGGGGACGCCCCCCAAACAGGGGGCCAACTGGATTATGGGCCAGGTGCTGGGCGCCCTGTCTGCCCGGGGGCTGGAGCCCCAGGAGATGAAGCTCACCGCCCCTACCCTGGCCCGGCTCATCGCCCTGGTGGGAGAGGGTAGGCTCAACCGCAACACCGCGGTGAAGGTATTTGAAGCGGTGTTTGACGATGACAGCGACGTGGAGCAGTACGTGAAGGCCCACGGACTGGAGCAAATTGGCGACGAAGGTCTGGTGGCCGAAGTGGTCGCCCGGGTCTTGGCCGCCAATCCCCAATCGGCAGCGGACTACAAGGGAGGCAGGGAGAAGGCTTTTGGCTTCCTGGTTGGCCAGGTGATGCGGGAGCTGAAGGGTAAGGCCGACCCCAGGGTGGTGAACGCTTTGCTCCGGCGGAAGCTGGCGGAATAAGAAGCTTCCGCCCGTCCCAGGGCATGGCGGACAATCGTGGCGAAAGAAGCGGCCCTGGCAAGACTGCCCGGGCCGCTTTTCTTGTACATGGACATCACGCCGCCTGTTCCGTTCA
>URQA01000108.1 GCA_900549885.1 uncultured Eubacteriales bacterium
GCGAAGTCATCCCGCTCCGGCAGCAGCAGCGCTGCCTCCCGGGCGGTGAGGGAATCTCCGGCGCACAGCCGCTCAAACAGGGCCTGCTCCGCCTGGACACGGGTGGGGGAGGGCCGCAGGTCGCACAGCTGGAGCTGGAGCTCCCGCCGGCCCCGGTATTCGTTAATCTGAGGGGTGAACACCACGTCCACCCGGTCCCCGGGGGAGATGCCGGCGGCGGCGCTGTTGGCGGAGAAAAAGATGGCGTCAAAGGTGTGGCCGTCCCGGCGCAGCTTCATCTTCAGATGGCGCCCGCCCCCCACGTCGGCGCAGGACACCACCTGCATCCGCTGCAAGCGCAGCACAGGCTTGGGGTTGCCGGAGCCGAAAGGCTCCAGCAGGGACAGTTCATCTATTTGACGGCAGGTGAGCAGAGCACAGTCGTTGATGTCCGCGTCCACATCCAGCACAGCGGTCATGGGGTGATGATCGGCATAGTCCGCCACCAGCCGGTCCATGGCGGCGTGGAAAGCGGGGATGTTCTCTTCCAAAATGGTAAAGCCCGCAGCCAGCTCATGACCGCCGTATTCCTCCAGCAGCGGCGCGCAGGCGTCCAGGGCGGCAAATAGGTTGAAGCCGCCGAAGGACCGGCAGGAACCCTTGCCCCGGCCGTGGTCCAGACAGATCATAAACGCGGGGCGGGAGTATTTCTCCGCCAGACGGGAGGCCACAATGCCCACCACCCCCTGATGCCAGCCCTCTCCGGCCAGCACGATAGACGGCCCGGCCAGCTCCGGGCGGCGGGCCAGATGGGCCGCACACGCCTCAAAGATGCTGCACTCGATGGCTTGCCGTTCCCGGTTGAGCTGGCACAGCTCCTGGGCCAGGGCCAGGCCCCGCTGGGGGTCCCGGGTGAGCAGCAGCTCCACCGCAACCTCTGCCCGTTCCATCCGTCCGGCGGCGTTGATCCGGGGAGCCAGGCCGTAGCCGATGCTGACGGCGGTGGGGGCGGGCTGTCCGGGAGAAACCTCCTGAATCAAAGCCTTTAGCCCGGGGCGGCAGGTGTGGGCCAGCCGCTCCAGCCCCAGGGTGACGATGGCGCGGTTTTCGTCCGTCAGGCGCATGACGTCGGCTACGGTGCCGATGGCAGCCAGCTCGCCGTATTGCTCCAGCACCCCGGCCCAGTCCTGCCGGGGAGTGAGGGCCAGGGCCACCTTCAAAGCCACCCCTACCCCGGCCAATTCCTTGAAGGGATACGTGCAGTCGGGCCTGCGGGGATCCACCACCGCCGCGGCGTCAGGTAAGTTGTCCTTGCAGTGGTGGTGATCGGTGACCACCACATCGATACCCAGAGCCTTGGCGTAGGCTACCTCGGGCGCAGCGGTGATGCCGCAGTCCACCGTGACGATGAGCTTCACGCCCTGCTGGCCCAGCCGGTCCACTGCGCCGCGGTTCAGGCCGTAACCCTCTCCGGTGCGGTCGGGAATATAGCATATAACATGTCCGCCTCGCTCCCGCAGAAATTCTGTGAGCAGACAGGTGGAGGTGATGCCATCCACATCATAGTCGCCGTAGACGGCGATGGTGTCCCCCCGTTCCACGGCCTGGGAGATGCAGACGGCGGCCCGGTCCATATCCCGCATGAGAAACGGGTCGTGGAGCAGCTCTGGGCCGTTGGCAAGAAACTCCCCCGCCTTTTCCGGGGTGTCCAGCCCCCGGGCGCACAGCACAACCGCACACAGCGGGGGTACGCCCGCCAGCTCCAACTGCCGCCGGGCCTCATCAGAGCCGCCCCGGCGCAGGTTCCACTGTTCGTATTTCATATACCATGCCTCGAAATTGAAAAATTATCTTTTATTATATCAAAAAAATAAGATAGATGCAACCGCCGGTCCGGACTGGCCTGCAGCGGACGGCTTCCCGCACGGACAAAAGAGGACGAAAAGCCATCCCAAAGGCGGCAGATTTTGAGGCACGTCAATCCTTCCGCTCCAGCCGGACAGCCGCCTGCCATGGGTGGTTCAGATCCAGCAGCAGGATGTCCAGCCCCTGGTCCATGGCATAGCTGAGGGTGTACATCGTGCCGCCGGGGGTGCCGTCAAAGGCGGCCAGGATAACGGAGGAACGGTCCACCATATAGCGGTCCCGGCGGTGCATACAGAAACGGTCATAGTTGTGCTGGACCATGGTTTCCAGATCGCAGGCATCCAGCGCCGAGCGCCACCGCGCCCGCTCCGCTGCCGGCCAGCGGTCGGCCTGGCTCTGGCAGGGGACGGCGCCCTCTACCGTCAGGCTGGGATATTTCTCCCGCAGGGCCAGGGCCGCTTCCACAAAGTACAGGTCCGCGCCGCGGGCCATGCCGGAGATGAAATGCCGGTAGCCCCGCAGGTACAATCCTTCCAGCTCCCGGGCGATGCTCTCCTTGAGGGCCAGACAGCGGGGATCCCGCTCGTCGGTTCCCCAGGGCAGCTTGTCCGGCCGGTGGCCGGTGAAACAGCAGGTGATCTCCCGCTCCATGACGGCCCCGCCTCCTTTTTTCATTCTGTGGCCCATTGTAGCGGAAGGAGGGGCCGCCGTCAACCGCGCCGCCTAGATTGGGGCCGCGAAATTTTTTGCCTGTACCCTCTTGCATTTTTCCCGGAGTTTGCTATAATAAAGCCCAGAAACAAGTGAATGAACGTCTTCAGGGCGGGGTGCAATTCCCCACTGGCGGTATAGTCCGCGACCCACTTTTTGTGGCTGACCCGGTGTGACTCCGGGACCAACGGTATAGTCCGGATGGAAGAAGATGCGCACAGCTCCTCCCATGATTGTTGTAGCGCCTGGAAGACCGACTTTCAGGCGTTTCGTACTTTCATAGGAGGTTTTTATTATGTCTCAACCTGTCTCTGTCCCCCAGCCCCGCCGCAAAATTTCCGCCCGTACCCTTGCGGTCACCGCTATGCTGTCCGCCGTAGCCGCTGCCCTTATGTACATTGAGATCCCCATTCCGGTGCTGATTCCCAGCTTTGTCAAGCTGGATGTGTCCGACCTGCCCGCGCTGCTTGGCTCCTTTTCCCTAGGCCCGGTGGCTGGCATTGTCATCGCCTTTTTGAAAAATGTCCTGCACATCGTTCTCAAGGGCACCTCATCCGCCTTTGTGGGTGAGCTGTGCAATTTCGCCCTCAATGCCGTCTTTGCCGTGGCCGCCGGACTCATCTATAAATTCCACAAAAACCGCACGGGCGCCATCCTTGGCTCTCTGGCCGGGGCGGTGGCCATGGGTCTGTTCTCCGTGCCGCTGAACTACTTCCTGGTCTATCCCGCCTACGCCGCTGCCTTTGGTGGAATGGAGCTGATCGTGGAGGCCTATCAGACCATCCTCCCCTCGGTGAATGGCCTGCTGGAATGCCTGCTCATCTTCAACCTGCCCTTTACCATCGTCAAGGGCCTGCTGTGCGCGGCGATCTGCTTCCTCATCTACAAGCCCCTGTCCCCCCTGCTCCACGGGCGGAAGGACTGAGAGGAGGACGGACGATGCGCAAGGAGACCATCAAAAGAATGACCGTCATGGCCATGCTGGCCGCCCTGTCCATGGTGCTGGTCTACGCAATCCATGTGCCCCTGATCCCCGTGGTGCCTTTTCTGGAATACGACCCGGCGGATATCCCCATCCTGATCGCCGCCATGGCCTACGGCCCGGTGTCCGGCCTGGTCCTCACCGTGGTGGTCAGCATCATCCAGGGCATGTTCATCAGTACCACCGGCCCCTGGGGCATCCTGATGCACGTCATTGCCACAGGTACCCTGGTGCTGGTGGCCGGCGGCATCTACCGGCTCCGCCATACCAGGGCCGGCGCGGTGCTGGGCCTGGTCTTCGGCACCCTGGCCATGGGACTGGTGATGGTCCCGGCCAACCATTTCATCACCCCTGTCTGGATGGGCGCGCCCACCGAAGTGGTGGACAGCCTGATGCTGGTGGGCATCCTGCCCTTCAACCTGCTCAAGGCGGGAATCAACTCCGCCGTCACCTTCGTGGTATACAAGGTCGTGTCCCGCTATCTGGTCCACGGCGGTCCATTCGGGGCCATAGCAGACAAATCGTCCGCCGATGCATCCGGCACCTAAAAAACCTCAAAAAGATCCCCGGGAGGTTCCGCTTCCCGGGGATCTTCAACATGTCAAAAGGCACCGCAGAGGTCGCGCCGCCGAGCGCGAACAATCAATATCCGGTTTCGGCTACGACATATCGTCACGGGGAAGTCCATTCCGGGCAGCTCCGGGAGGAAATTCTGGCCTGCGCCTCCTTGCGGTTCCTCCCCTATTCAAAATTAAGAGACGATTTGGACGAGCGCCTATACGAAAACGCTTGTCAGCGGTCAGCCCGTGAGCGTGTGAGCCGCCCTCTTGAAAACTCCACGGCAGCCCAGCTTCAGCGAGTGCCGTGGGAAGAGATGCCCATAAGGGTGCGCGTGCAGTTTTCGCTGTCAGGCAAAAACAGAGTACGGCTGACTTTGCGCCGACCAAGTGCGACAAAATGGGCCGTGATTCGCCGGGAATGGAGCCTTGTTCCCGACAAGAGGCTGTTGAAAATACTTTTTGTCCGCCTCAAAGTGTTTCCACCGGCAGTCCGGCCAGATACCGCCGGACCATGTCGAACCCGTGGCTGGCAGCCATGGTGCGCACCCGGTCCCGCCGGTCCCTGGGGCCGGCCAGGTTGAGCTGTCTGACCCAGCAGCCCTCCGGGGCGCACAGCCCTACATACACAAGACCCACCGGATTGCCCCGGTCGTCGCTGTCCGGCCCGGCCACCCCGGTAGCGGACAGAGCCAGATCGCAGCCTAGGACCCGACGGGCCCCTTCCGCCATAGCCCGGGCCACTTCGGCGCACACCGCCCCCCGTTCGTCCAGCAGGGCCTGGGGAACGCCCAGCACACCGGCCTTCACTTGATTGGTGTAGCTCACCACACCCCCCTGAAACACGGCGGAGGCGCCGGACAGGTCGGTGAAGCGTTTGGCGATAAGCCCTCCGGTGCAGCTCTCGGCAGCGCCCAGGGTCAGCCCCTTTTCCTTCAGCGCGGCCAACACCACCTGCTCCAAGCTCGTCACGTCAGCGCCGTACACCAAGTCGCCCAGCAGCTCCCGCACCTCCTGCTCCACCGGGGCGATGAGGGCGGCAGCCTGCTCTTCATTGTCCGCCCGGGCGGTGATGCGCAGCTCCACCTCTCCCTCCTTGGCATAGGGGGCTAGGGTGGGGTTTTGCAGTTGGTTCATCCGGTTCCGAAGCCTGTCCTCCACCTGGGATTCCCCCAGCCCGAAGATGCGCAGGGTACGGGACCGGATAACCCCCTGGCTCAGCCGAGCCAGCCAGGGAGCGGCCTTCTCCCGGAACATGGGGATGCACTCCCGAGGGGGGCCGGGGAGCATCACCACATCGTTGTTCCCGCTGTGGAAGGCACAGCCGGGCGCGGTGCCCCAGGGATTGTCTAGGATGTGGCAGCCCTCGGGCAGCCAGGCCTGCTGAAGATTGTTTTCCGTCATCTCCCGACCGGATTTGGCGAAGTAGTCCCGGATGGCGTCGGCGCACTCGGGGTGGAACACCAGCGGCCGGCCGAAGGCTTCGGCCAGCACCTGCTTGGTCAGGTCGTCGCAGGTGGGCCCCAGGCCGCCGGTGGTGATGATGATGTCCGCCCGGCTCCTGGCCAGCTCCACCGCCGCCCTGAGCCGCTGGGGGTTGTCCCCTACCACGGTGTGGTAATAGACATTGATGCCCATGGCGGCCAGTTCCCGGCTCAGGTCCCGGGCATCGGAATTGAGGATGTTGCCCAGCAGCAGTTCGGTGCCCACTGACAATAGCTCTGCGGTATACGCCATGGTCAGTCCTCCTCCAGCCAGCGGAAGGTGTCATACCCGGCAAAGGCGTAGTCGATGTCCGCCCGGGCCTCATCCTCGGTGTCGGCGGGGATCAGGTCCAGGTCATCTCCGTTCTCCGCCACCCCCACGAAGCCGTACTCGGTGCCCTCAATGGCGATCCGGATCTCCTCGCCCCAAGGCTCGTCGCCTTCTTGAAATACCGCAATCCACTTTGGCATAAAAAAGCCTCATCTGCCTTTCCATTGTGATTTGATCCTATGGTAGCGCGGTCCGCCCTGGTTGTCAACCGCTCCGGACAGGGTTTCGTACTCTTTGCTTTAGCGGGGTAAAAAACTCTTGCATTTCCCCGGCGGTTGCTATATAATAACTCCATTCTAAACAGCAAACAGCGAGGTCATCACTCATGGCTCCTGGCAGTATCCACAGCTTCATGTTCTTCTTTGGCTGGACTCGATTTAGCGGGTTCGGCTATTTTGGCGTGGAGAAAATCGCGGAGCGTGACGGATGAGTAACGGCCCTTTTGGGGGGCCGGCCTGAAATCAGTTTATTTTAGGGAGCTCATGGTTCGCGTATTCGCGGCCCATGGGCTTTTTTTATGAGAAAAGGAGTGTTTTTGATATGGTCATTATCATGAAGCCCGGCACGAAGCAGGAGCGCATCCAGACCCTGGTGACCCAGCTGGAGCAGGAGCACGGCGTCAAGGTGGGCATCACCAACGGCGTGGGCTGTTCTATTCTGGGCCTGGTGGGGGACACTACCCACATCGATATGGATAAGTTGTCCATGAACGACGATGTGGAGCGGGTCATGCGGGTGCAGGAGCCCTATAAAAAGGCCAACCGTAAGTTTCACCCGGAGGATACAGTGGTGGACGTGTGCGGTGTACCCGTCGGCGGCGGGCACTTCACCGTCATCGCCGGCCCCTGCTCGGTGGAGAGCCGGGAGCAGATTATCGAGGTGGCCCAGGACGTGAAGGACTCCGGCGCGGCTCTGATGCGGGGGGGTGCGTTCAAGCCCCGCACCTCTCCCTACTCCTTCCAGGGCATGGGTGCCGACGGGCTGGACCTGCTGCTGGAGGCAAAAAAGGCCACCGGCCTGCCCATTGTCACCGAGCTGATGAGTCCCAAGTACTGCCAGCTGTTCGAGGAGAAGGTGGACCTGGTGCAGATCGGCGCCCGGAACATGCAGAACTTCGACCTGCTCAAGGAGGTAGGCAGGATGTCCAAGCCCGTGCTGCTCAAGCGGGGGCTGGCCAACAGCTATGAGGAGTGGATCATGTCCGCCGAGTACATCATGGCCGAGGGCAACGAGAACGTCATCCTGTGCGAGCGGGGGGTGCGCACCTTCGAGACGTACACCCGCAACACCCTGGACCTGTCCGCCATTCCCGCCATCCGCCGGATGAGCCACCTGCCCATCGTGGTGGATCCCTCCCACGCCGCGGGCATGTACTGGATGGTGGAGCCGCTGGCCATGGCGGCCATCGCCGTGGGGGCGGACGGCCTGATGGTGGAGGTCCACAACGACCCGCCCCACGCCAAGTGCGACGGCCAGCAGTCCCTCACCCCGGAGAAGTTCCAGCGCCTGATGGACAAGGCCCGGCCCCTGGTGGAGCTGATGGGCAAGCATCTGGTCTGAGCCTCTGGCCCGGGCCAAGGGCATCCGCCCCTGTAAAAAAGAGATCAAGGGCTTTGCCCTTGTGATTGGGAGGTCTTTTATGAAAACACTCACGGTGGCCCTGCCGGGCCGGGAATACGACATCCTCATCGAAAGGGGCCTGCTGGCCCAGGCGGGGGAGCGCTGCCGGGCGGCGCTGCCCAGAGCGGCCAAGCTGGCGGTGGTCAGCGACAGCAATGTGGTCCCCCTCTATGGAGAGGCCCTGCTCCAGAGCCTGACTGCCGCCGGGTTCGAGGCCAGGCTGTTTACCGTCCCCGCCGGGGAGCACAGCAAGAACGCCGGGCAGCTGTCCCGGCTCTGGGAGGGGTTCATGTCCTTTGGCCTGACCCGTACCGATGCTGTGGTGGCCCTGGGCGGCGGCGTGGTGGGGGACCTGGCGGGCTTTGCCGCAGCCACCATCCTGCGGGGGGTGGACCTGGTCCAGATCCCCACCACTTTGCTGGCCCAGGTGGATTCTTCTGTGGGCGGCAAGGTGGCCATTGACCTGGAAGCGGGGAAAAATCTGGCCGGATCCTTCTACCAGCCCAAACTGGTGCTCATGGACCCGGCGGCGCTGGATACCCTGTCCGACGCCACCTTTTCCGACGGCATGGCGGAGGTCATCAAATACGGCTGCATCTGGGACCGTGCTTTTTTCGACTTTCTGGCCGCCCATCCCTCCCGGGCGGAAATCATGGCCGAAATTGAACACGTATTGTATACCTGCTGCGATATAAAACGTCAGGTAGTCATGGCGGACGAGCGGGACACCGGGCTGCGGATGATCC
>URQA01000109.1 GCA_900549885.1 uncultured Eubacteriales bacterium
GTAGCTGCCTTGACGGCGGCCACGTCGCCGCGAACGAACGTGGTAACGATGCCGGCGCCAACGTTGACCTTGCCCACCAGGCGGACGTCGGCCGCCTTGACCATAGCGTCGCTAGCCTCGACAACGCCCACGGCGCCGTAGGTCTCGACCATTCCCAATGCCTCGTTCATCTTTGTTCCTCCTCAGTGCGCCTCATGAAGGCGCGTAGGTGCTGTATGTCGGCGTTAGACGCCCTTGAATGCGTTAACGAGCTCTTCGACCATGCGCTTTAGCTCTTCTGCGTCGATGACGTCGGACTTGCGCTCGCCGTCGGATACCGGAGCGGACGCGTTGGGGGCGCAGCAGCCGCAGCCGGCGGAATAGGTGATGCCGGACACGCCCTTGGGCTCGCTGGGAGCAGCAGCGGATACGGGTGCGCAAGCGCCGTGCTTCTTGGCGAGCTCGGGGTGGTACTTAGCGAAGAGCTCGTCATGGGCGACCAGCTCGTCGGGCTCGATGCGAATGGTCATCTGGTCCAGCAGGTCGGCAAAGGCCCGGGCCCGGCGGATGGGGGCTCTCTCCCCCTCGGTGGCCTGGAAGGAGCGGGTGAGGATGGCGCACCGCTCCACACACACGGCGGGGCGGGCGAGCATACGCTGCCGCATACGGCGGATGCGGCTGGTGTCATAGGTCATGACGGCGGCCTCCTTTCGTCCCCTTTATCTTACCGCCTGGGCGGGCGGCTGGCAAATGATTTCTTTTGAAAGATCGTTATAGACAAAAGTCTATGATGTGATAAACTAGGTTCAAAGGGGGATGTGCTATGACGGACTTACAGATTCAATATTTTTTGAAGGTGGCGCAGCACCTGAGCTATACCGCCGCAGCCAGGGAGCTGTTTGTCAGCCAGCCGTCCCTGTCTAAGCAGGTGGCAGCCCTGGAACGGGAGCTGGGCGTGGCCCTGTTCGACCGCAGCCGGAGAAACCGCATCGCTTTAACGCCGGCGGGACATCTGTTCCAGCAGAGCTTTCAGAAAAGCGTTCAGAACTTTCAGGACACTTTGGAGCAGGTGCGTCTGGGGCAGAAGGATCAGGCTTTGGAGCTACGGGTGGGGGTGGCTGCTGGGTGGGACTGGGGAGGCTTGACCGCAGCCTGCGGACAGGCACTCCTGGAATCATGGCCCCAGGCGCGGATTCTGTGGACGGCGCACACCTTCCGCTATCTTCACAGCGCTCTGGCGGACGGGGCGCTGGATGTTATCTTTTGTCCTCAGACCGGGCTGGAAGGGGTGGATGGATTGGAGGTCGCCCGGGTGGCCCAGGCGGAAGCCACGGTATACTATGGAGAAGCCCACCCTCTGGCGCGTCGGCTGGAGGACCTGCGGGGAGAACCGCTGTATGTACTGCCCCCGGAGGAGGCGCCCCTGTCCACCGATATCAACCGGGGGTATTTCGCCACCCGGCTGGTGCTGCCGGAGGTGGTGGTACTGCCCAATCGGGAGAGCATTTTGCTGGCCCTGTCCAGTGGGAAGGGCTTCGCGGTGTTTGACAGCATGATGACCCTTCGACGTAACCCCGCCTATCGGACTCTGGGCTTGGGGCTGCCCATTCCCATCTGCGGGGTGTGGAAGGCGCGGACGCCCTCCCCTCTCATCAAGCCCGTGGTCCAGTGGCTGGCCGGAGCTCTTGGGCAGTGGGAGGGCGGATGGGAGCATCAGGGCAGCGAAATGCCAACTCCTTATTGATTTCCCATAGGAAACAGATTACAATTAAAATATCATACTTCATAATGCCGGAGGTGAGAACATGCTTTGGGCGGTCAGTCATTGCTGTTCCACAGCCGCAGCATGGGCGGTGGGATGTTCCTTTATCCGAGCAAAACGCCTTCAGGCAGCCATTGTCCTGCTTCCGGCGGCCTTATTGTGTGGGATCGTGGCTTATGCGATGGATCGGATGAGCCTGCTCCGATGGTGCGGACTGGCCGAATTAGCGCTGTTTTTACTGGCGGCTGGGGCGGTTTGGCTGGGGAGAGGGAGAGCCGACAAAGATATCTAGCTGGCTTTGTTGCTGGCTCAGGGGTCAAAAGTCCTGCTGGACCTAATTGGAGACAGCGCCCTCACAGCGATAGGAACGGCCGGACTGAGCGTTTCCCTTGTTGCGCCTGGAATGTGGGTTGGCATTTGTGCCGCGCTCTCTCGGTATTTTCCAGATCAGAATTGGCGGGAAGCTGTTCGGTGCGGCTATGCGTCCATGGGGCAAACTAAGCTGAACGCACGGCAGGTGGACGGCCTTACGGCTGTACTTTGCCTGCTGCTTACGGCTGTATGCTGGGCGAACGGGGTAGAGGGCGGTTTGGCCGTGGCGGGCTGGTGGCTTGTGGGCGGCTGCCTATACTGGGGCGGAGTGATGCTGGCCGCACTTCTCATCGCGTTTCAGAAGGAGCGCGGGACGGTGCTGGCGGAGCAGCAATACCGGCAGGAAATGCAGAGTTTTCTAAATGTGATCCGCTCCCAGCGGCACGACTACAACTTCCATGTGCAGACCATCGCAGGGCTGATTCAGGAGGGAAAGATGGATGAGTGCCGGCAGTATGTCAGCGCCCTGGAGCAGGATTCCATCCGAATGAATGCGGTTTTGCCCGTCCAAGATCCGGCGATTGCCGCCATGATCCACAATGACAGACGGGACCCAGGTGCCGGTAAGCCGGGGGAAATATGGGGCGCTTCGAGAACACCTGGCAGCGGAGGGCATCCAGTTTGTCTAGGCCAAATGCGCCGGGGAAACACCCAAATGGGACGGCGTAAGGCCCAAATAGACCAAAGGCCTTGCAGGACGTACTTTCGCACGTTAAACTCATGAAAAGGAGCATCGCAAAGGGGCGGGCAGATCCGCTGCGAGACCTTTGCGGTGCTCCTGTTTGATTTTCAAGAGAGAGGCAAGGTGGAAGGGATGGAAAAACGAGGCCAAAAAAGCAAAAGGCGGATCGGAGCGGCGACTGGCGTCAGTTTTGGGGCTTTTTCCGGAAGGTAAAGCTAAGCTGGCTCTGGATTTTGTTATCCTTGGTGATCAGCGTCGCCTACTACTATGTGGTGACCAAAATCCCAGGGTCTACAGCGGCGCTGTATTCTGGGGAGTTCACGACGGCGGCCATCATGGGGCTGGTAATCAACTATGCCGGCACACTGGTGCTGTCCCTGGCGGTGTCCATCACCCAGCTGTTCGCCCAAGCCCGGTCGGTGCGCTCCGTGCGCAACAGCGTGTGGAAGCGTATGATGGGCATTCAGAGCAGCTACTATAACGATAATGAACCGGAGCGGCTGCTCAGCGCGGTGACCAGTGACGCGGAGAATACCGTCAGTTCCCTGATTACGGTGATCGTCACGGTGCCCTCGCTGCTTATGTACTTATCCCTATATTTTATGATGGACGGGGAGATAAAAAAAGAACTGTCAGGCTCTCAGCCCAGAGATGTGCTGGAAGAGGCGATCTCCCAAGTCATGTTTGGAGAATGAGGCGGAGAACGGGAGGGACATATGGCGGTCCCTCCCGTTTTTTCGGAGGAAGAACCTATGGCCTTTCCTCCTGCCTTGTGATAAACTACCGGGGAAGATACAAAACCCTCTGCCGGGCCGGCGGCAGGAGAAAACAGGAGGCGAAATATGCACACAGAGAAAATGAGGCATGGATTTTCCGTATTGCGGGAGAGCGGGGTAGACGAGCTGGACGCTGTTTTATACCATATGCGCCATAAAAGGACTGGACTGGAGCTGGTATGGCTCAAGCGGGAGGAGGAGAACAAGACCTTTGGAATCGCCTTCCAGACCATTCCAGAGGACGACACGGGAGTGTTCCACATTCTGGAGCACTCGGTCCTGTGCGGGTCAGAGCGCTACCCGGTGAAGGAGCCTTTTGTGGAGCTGGTGAAGCATTCCATGAGCACCTTTCTCAATGCCATGACATTCCCGGATAAGACCTTTTATCCCATCTCCAGCCGGAACGATAAGGACTTTTTCAACTTAATGCGGGTCTATCTGGATGCGGTTTTCCATCCGCTCATCCGCTCCCGCCCGGAAATTTTTTACCAGGAGGGCTGGCATTATGAGCTCGATCCAGAGGGAAAGCCCAGCTACAAGGGCGTGGTGTTTAACGAAATGAAGGGGGCCTACGCCGACGCGGACCGGCTGGCCGCACGTGCGGTGTGCCAGGCGCTGTTTCCCAATACCAGCTACCGCTTTGAGTCCGGGGGAGACCCGGCCTGTATCCCCGATCTGACTTATGAGCGGTTTTTGAGCTGCCACCACAAGTGTTATTCCCCCTCCAACGGCTATGTGTTTCTGGATGGGGGAGTGGACATCGAAACCGCCCTGGCCATCCTGGATGGAGAATATCTGTGCCAAATGGAGCGTGGCCAGCGGCTGGGCCCGCCGGCCATGCAGGCCCCGGTCAAGTCCGGTGCCCGCCATGTGGAATTTGAGATACCAGTTGGGGAGAGCGGGCAAAAACGCTGCCGTATCGTGTGGGGCAGCGTGATCGGTGCGTATGACCAGTTGGAAAAAATCACCGCCATGCAGGTGCTCGCCACCGTGCTGTGCGGGGACAATCAGGCCCCGCTGAGCCAGGCGGTGCTGAGTAGAGGCTTGGCCGAATCGGTGACGATGCAGGTGGTGGACGATGTGGCCCAGCCTTGGGTTCAGCTGGAAGCGCGGAACCTAGACAAAGAGGATCAGGAGCAAGTGGAGCGGATCATCTACGACGAGCTTGACCGCTTATCCAGGGAGGGGGTGGAACGCCAGCGGCTGGAGTCTGCTATGGCCAATCTGGAATTTCAGATGCGCGAGCGGGATTATGGAGCTTATCCCCAAGGGCTGATGTTCGGGTTTAGCGTTTTGAGCAGTTGGATGCGGGGAGGCGATCCGGCGGCAAACCTTGAGGTGGGCGACCTGTTTGTGCGTCTGCGGGAGAAGATGGCTCAGGGCTATTTTGAGCAGCTCATCCAACAGATTTTCTTGGAAGCGCCCCATAGCTGCAAAATTGTGCTGACTCCATCACACGCAGCGGGAGAGAGCCGGAGAAAGGCGGAGGCAGAGCGCCTTTCCCGGGAGTCTGCCGGATGGAGCGAAGAGGACAGACAGGCGCTGTGGGAGAGGCAGAAGGCGTTGGAGCGGTGGCAGAGCAGTGCCGACGCGCCGGAGCAGCTGGGTACCTTACCCCATTTGGAGCTGTCCGACCTGTCGGAAGAGCCCGTTGCTCTGCCCACTCAAATCGGACGGGCGGGAGGTGTTCCGCTGCTGCGGCATGACATGGCCGCCGGAGGGATTCTTTATGGAAATTTGTATTTCGACGTGTCAGGCTGCTCAGCAGAGGAGCTGTCCTGCTTATCATTCCTATGCCGGCTGCTGGGCAAGGTAGGCACTGAGGACCACACAGCGGAAGAGATCGGCAATCAAAAACGGTTGCTATGTGGGAATATGAGCTTTTTCTTGTCCGCCTATGAGACCTTTGGCCAGCCGGAAAACTATAAGGTAACTTTATGCGCCAGCTTCAGCGTACTGGAACACAACCTAGACAAAGCTGTCGCTCTGATGACAGAGCTTCTGACCTGCAGCCGTTTTGGCCGGGAGCAGGAGATCCGGGATGTCCTGAAGCAAAATAGAATGCAGATGTTTCAGGGGATCGTTATGTCAGGCCATCTGATAGCCTTGGGGCGGTTGGCCGCTCAGACCTCAGCGGCGGCGGTAGTCCGGGAAAGCACCGGGGGATTTGACTATTATCGCTGGTTGAAAGAACAGGAAGAGCGATGGGATTGGCCGCGCCTGCAAGCTCAGCTGACAGCGCTGTACCGGCGTGTCATCTGCCGGGATGGCCTGACCGTCAGTGTGACCGGTTTACCTGGGCAAAATGTGGAGCGTGTGGTGGAACGGCTGGCCCAGCGGTTGCCCGTCCGGGCAGAGACAGCCGCCCCTGTGGCCCATGTCCGGCCTTGGGAAGTCCGGCAGGAGGGGATCGAAATCCCCTCGGACGTCTGTTTTGCGGCGATGGGGGGCAGTTTAATGCGCGCGGGCAGTACCTATTCCGGAGTTTGGCAGTTGGCTTCCCGGGTAGTTGGTTTAAACTATCTATGGAATGCCATTCGGGTCCAGGGAGGGGCCTATGGTACTGGCTTGGTGGTACAAGATTCGGGGGTTGCCAGCTGTTATTCCTACCGGGATCCGGATGGGAGCCGTTCTTTGGGATGCTATCGTGGTGCGGCGGATTTCCTCAGGCAGTTTTGTGCCGGGCAGCCTGATCTGACTGGATTTATGATTGGCGCTGTTTCAGACGCAGAGCCCCTGATGACGCCAAGAGTCAAGGGAATGACTGCGGACAGCTATTATTGGAAGAAGCTTGACTGGGCAAAGCGGTGCCAGCTGCGCAGGGAACTTTTGTCAGCAAAGCCGACAGATTTGGCCGATTTGGCAGCGCCGTTGGAGCGGTTGCTGGAACAGGGCGGCGTGTGTGTCATCGGGCCTCGAAGCCAACTGGAGCAATGCAGTCTGGACGATATTTTGTCCATATGAGGTGTGTGCATGGAAAGACAGATTTATAGGGAATTTGTGAGGATCCTGGAGGAAGAATTGGTTCCGGCTATGGGGTGTACCGAACCTATCGCAGTGGCTTATGCCGCAGCGCTGGCCCGTTCTGTGCTGGGGCGCTGTCCAGAAGAGATCTTGGTCAGAGCCAGCGCCAACATTATCAAGAATGTAAAAAGTGTGGTAGTGCCCAATACAGGAGGACTGCGAGGGATTGCAGCCGCCGCTGCCGCAGGGGTTGCAGCGGGCCGGGAGGAGAAAAAGCTGGAGGTGTTGTCTGAGGTAACGCCGGAGCAGATAGGCGAGGTCAAGAAACTGATCGACACGCTGGACTGTGTTGTGGAGCAGGCGGACAATGACCGCGTTTTTTATATAGAAGTGACCGTGAAGGGAGGCGGCCATACGGCTCGGGTGGAGATTGCGGACCATCACACCAACGTCACAGCGATCGAGCGGGATGGCCAAGTGCTCCGCCAGGGTTCTGACCAGGCGTGGGAGCCCCGGCGTGCTGCGGACCGGAGCCTGCTCACCGTGGAACGGATCGTGGAGTTTGCTGACTGTGCCCGAATTGAGGACATCCAAGTGGTACTTCAGCGCCAGATCGACTGCAACACCGCCATTGCCGAGGAGGGCCTGCGGGGCGGCTACGGTGCCAGGATCGGAAGCATTTTGCTCCGTGCCTATGGGGACGAAGTCCATAACCGAGCCAAGGCCTACGCAGCGGCAGGCTCTGATGGGCGGATGAATGGGTGTGAGCTGCCGGTAGTCATCAATTCCGGCAGCGGGAATCAGGGGTTGACCGCATCCCTGCCGGTCATTGTATACGCCAGGGAACTGAGGGCCACACAGGAAGAGCTATACCGGGCGCTGGTGGTGTCCAATCTGGTGACAATCCACCTGAAATCCGGCATCGGCCCTCTTTCTGCTTACTGCGGTGCCACCAGCGCCGGGTGCGGAGCCGGGGCTGGAGTAACTTATCTCTACGGCGGCCGGTTTTATGAGATCGCCCATACGATTGTGAATGCCTTGGCGATCAACTCTGGCATGGTTTGCGACGGAGCTAAGGCAAGCTGCGCGGCCAAAATCGCCTCGGCGGTGGAGGCGGGGTTGCTGGGAATGCAGATGCAGCGTAATGGCAGCCAATTTTATGGGGGAGACGGTATTGTGGTCAAGGGTGTGGAGAATACCATTCGCAATGTCTGCCAGCTGGCTAGGGTTGGTATGCGGGAGACAGATCAAACCATCATCAAATTGATGATGAACTCCTGTGTATAAAAGGAAAAAGTTCGCCGCAAGCGATATTCTGAAGACTGAAAAGCAATGAAAAACGCACCCAACCGGCCTCCTGGCTGACAGCGCCGATGTGCCGTAAGTTTGCAGGTCCGCAGGACTGAAGAATTACGGAGGGAGGGTTTTGCCCGACTGAGCATTGGAAATCCAAAAAGAAAGACATGACTTTTTAGTCATGTCTTTCTTTTGCGAGGGGCGGCTAAAATCAATATTTCTGTGCACGAAAACGTACCGTGAAGCGGCAGAATCAAATCGAAGCCCAGCACAGCGGGTGCAATTTGGAGAAGAGGAGCAAGGGAGCGGGCGGATGGCGTTCTTTTCTAGCGAAGGCAAAAAAGAACGTCGAAGCAAAGCGAACTTTGCTCCGACGTGGTACGCCCGAAGGGACTCGAACCCCCAAC
>URQA01000110.1 GCA_900549885.1 uncultured Eubacteriales bacterium
CCACCACCAGCCGGGTGGCCACCGATTGGACCCGTCCGGCGGACAGGCCCCGGCGGATCTTCTTCCACAGCAGCGGGGAGAGCTGGTAGCCCACGATGCGGTCCAGTACCCGCCTAGCCTGCTGGGCATCCACCAGGTTTTGGTCGATCTGCCTGGGGTGGGCGATGGAATCAGCCACCACCTTGCGGGTGATCTCATTGAAGGTGACTCGGCAGGTCTTATCCTCCGGCACGTCCAGCACCGACTGTAGGTGCCAGGAGATGGCCTCCCCCTCCCGGTCCGGGTCGGTGGCCAGGTAGACCTTTTCGCTGGCCTTGGCGGCCTTGCGCAGCTCGGCGATCGTCTCTTCCTTGGCTTTGATGTTCTGATAATCGGGCTCAAAAGAGTCCAAATCCACCCCCAGCTTGCTCTTGGGCAGGTCCCGGACATGTCCCATGGATGCCTTCACCTGATAGCCGGGCCCCAGGTACTTCCCAATGGTCTTGGCCTTGGCCGGGGACTCCACGATCACTAGGTTTGTCTTTGCCTTTGCCATACGATGCATTACTCCATTAACGATACATTACTCAATTCTCAACCGGACCGTCGCCCGGAACCGCTTCCCGCTCTCCTCCGCCACAAACCCTTGGACCTGTAGAATGGTCAGGGCGGCCAGAACCCGGCGGGCAGGGATCTGGGTGCGCTCCACCAGGTCGTCAGCCACCTGGGGGCCCTTCTCCAGCGCCAGCAGAATGTCCCGCTGGTCGTCGGTCAGCTTATTTTTGTAGTTCTTCCAGTCAATATATTCCAACTTTGCGGGATTGTCAACCTCTTTTTCCGGGGGAGCTGGGTCGGGCCTGTGCCGGTCCGGCGCAGCGGAGAGATTCTCCAGCCGCTGTTTCCGCGCCTCGCCGGACAGGGCGGCGGATCTGCCAAACTTGTCCGGAAAGCGGTCCGCGAATTCGCACACCACGTCCTCCGCGTCCAGGATGAGCTTGGCCGCCCCCTCCTGAATCAGGCGATTGGTGCCCATGCTGTTTGGCGCGTCCGCCGGTCCGGGGACGGCAAAGACCTCCCGATCCTGGTCCAGGGCGTGTCCGGCGGTGATCAGGCTGCCGCCGGTGCGGGGACTCTCCACCACCGCAACACCCAGGGACAAGCCGCTGATAATCCGGTTGCGCACTGGGAAATGGCTGCTCCGGCTCTCCGTTCCCGGCGGATACTCGGACACAAGCGCCCCGGCCGCCGCTACATCGGCATACAGGTCCCGGTGAAATCTGGGATAGATGAAGTCGATGCCGCCGCCCAACACAGAGATCACCGGCCCGCCGGCCTTGAGGGCACCCCGCACCGCTGCCGCGTCGATGCCCTCGGCAATGCCAGATACCACCAGCGCGCCCGCCCGGGTCAAATCCAGCCCCAGCTGCTCCGCTATACGCACGCCGTAGGGGGTGGCGCTCCGGGTACCCACCACGGCCACTGCGGCCTCGTTGTCCACGGCGATGTCCCGCCCCTTCCAGTAGAGCACCAGGGGCGGCTGGTGAATGGCCCGCAGGCGCTCCGGGTAGATGGCGTCCTGTATGGTCATGATGCGGATGCCCAGACGGTCACAGTCACCCAAGATCTGATCCACCCTGGACAGAGACTTGTCCTGGAAAGAACGGCGGGGCCTTTTCACTCAGGCCCGCCACACTCTCATAGGCATGCCGGTCCGCGAAATAGGCGCTCTCCGGCGTTCCGAAATGGGACAGCAGCTCTGCCATCCCCTGTCCGCTGACGCCCACCCGGCTGGTCAGCCACAGCCAGTACTTCAGATTGGACATTCCGCCAGCTCCTTTCCACTGTCCTTTAAAACGGCCCGCTCCGCGCCATCTCCCACAACACCACCGAAGCCGCCACCCCGGCGTTCAAAGATTCGCAACGGGCCCGCATGGGAATTTTTATTGTCTTTTCACACAGCTCCAGGGCCAGAGGGGATACTCCCCTCCCCTCACTACCCACGATTACCGCTGCCTGGCTCAGGTCTATCTGGCGCACATCCACGGTGTCCTCCCGCAAGGCGGTGCTGTAAAGCGGTATGCCTTTTCGTTCCAGGCAGGCCGCCAGCTCCTCCAGAGTTGTCTCCCACACTGGCAGGCGAAACACGGCTCCCATGGTGGCTCGAACGGTCTTAGGGCTCCAGGGATCTGCGCACGGCCCGCACAGAATAAGGCCGTCTGCGCCGAAAGCGTCGGCGGAGCGCCAAATGGCACCTACATTTCCTGGATCCTGCACCCCGTCCAACACCAGGAATCGGTCCCCTTCCAGCTCTTCCGGAGGGTCCAGGCTCTTCCCCTTGCAGAGAAATACCACTCCCTGGGGGGTCTGGGTATCCGCTACCGCGGCCAGCAGCTCCTTCGGTACCTCCACCACCCGGACAGAAACGGGCAGGTCAGGCAAATCCGTCTCTTGGGTACATACCACCGTCTCCAGCCGGGCATCCCACCGCAGGGCCTCGCGCAGCATTTTAGGCCCTTCGCACAGAAATACGCCCTCCTCTCGCCGGGTGGACCGCTGGCTTTTCAATCGGCGCAGCCGAGCAATCAAGGGATTGCTCCGGCTGGTGATCCGCTCCCGGCTCATTTCTGGCACAAGGAGGCAATATCGCTGTCCCGGCCCAGCACAATGAGCTTGTCTCCTGGCGCCATGATCCAATCCGCGCCAGGGGCTACGCTCACCTCGCTGCCCCGCCGGATCGCAATGACATTGACGTGATACTTGGGCCGGATATCCAGATCCCGGATCGTGTGCTTGGCCCAGCCATTGGGCAGGTCCACCTCTACAATGGCATATTCTGGAGACAGTTCGATGAAGTTTAAAATATTGGAGCGGGCCAAGCCCTGAGCGATCTTAATGCCCATCTCATGTTCAGGGAACACTACCCGGTCCGCGCCGATCTTTTCTAGTAGGCGCTGATGGACATGGCTTTGTACCTTGCATACCACCTTGGGTACTCCAGCTTCCTTCAGACGCAAGGTAATGAGGGCGCTGCTGCCAATGTCGTCGCCCACGGCTACCACCGCGCAGTCATAGTCCTTGACCCCAAGGGCCCGGAGTACGTCCGGATCCCGGCCGTCACCTGTTACAGCGTGGGTGACATAGTCGGCAATGGCTTCCACATTTTCATTTCGGATGTCCACAGCCAGTACGTCGTTGCCCACAGCATACAGCTCACGGGCCACCGCGGTGCCAAATCTGCCCAAACCGATCACAATAAAGTTTTTCATTCCTCTTCGACCTCCGTCCGCCCGTCTGCACAGTGCGGCTCATTTAAGATGTATGGTCAGCCGATCATCACGTCGGCATGGGGATAGTTGATTTTGCTATGGGCTTTCTTCTGGGTCATAAACGCCAGAGACAGAGACAATACACCCACCCGACCCAGGTACATCAAAAGGATCAGGATGATGTGGGACACCGTGGACAACTCAGGCGTAATACCAGTGGTAACGCCCACTGTGGCCATGGCGGAAGCCGTTTCATAGGCTGCCGCCAGGTAGGGCACATCGTCCACAATGGCGATGCCCATGGAGGCAGCAATAAACAGGAACACAAAGACAAGCATCAGCGTCATCGCGGACAGTACCTTTTGGTCCGGGATGGTACGGCCCCGAAATGTGACTACATCCCGCCCCTGCAGGCCGGAGCGCAGCGCCAGCAGCAGTACGCCCACCGTCCCAGTTTTCAGGCCGCCGGCACAGGAGCCGGAGGAACCGCCCACCAGCATCAGCAGGATACACATGACCAAAGACACATCGGTGAGCGCTCCCTGGCTGATGGAGTAAAAGCCTGCCGTCCGCAGCGTAGTAGACTGGAACAGGGCGTTGAGCAGCCCCTTCCACACTGGCATTGGACCCAAGGTATGCGGATTGTCCCACTCGCTGAAGAAGAAAAACAGCGTCCCCAGCAGCAGCAGCGCCGCCGTCATGAACAACACCATTTTGCTGTACAGGCTCAGTCCTCTCAGGCCGCGTTTGCTTTTGATCTCCTCCCACACGAAAAAGCCCAAGCCTCCGCAGGCAATGAGGGCCGTCACCGTGAGGATTACCACCGGGTTGCCGTCATAGGTGGACAGGCTCCCGATCTTATCAGTCCCAAAAATATCAAACCCGGCGTTACAGAACGCCGACACCGCAGTGAACACGCCCTTCCAGATGGCTCCTATCCCATACCGGGGCCAGAAGCAGGCCGTCAGAATCATCGCGCCCGCTCCCTCAAAGACAAAGGTGGTTTTGAGCGCCCCTATGACCAAATGGGCGATATCGCTGGTGTCGTCCAGGTTGAAGCTGGACGCTGCCGTCAGTCGCTGGCTCAAGGACAGCTTCTGTTTCACCAGTAGGGCCAATAGAAAGATGATGGTCATAAACCCCAAACCGCCCAGTTGGATGAGCAGCAGGATCACAACCTGCCCGAACAGCGTCCAGGCCGTTAAAGTATCCACTATAATCAACCCCGTCACACAGGTGGCCGACGTAGCGGTAAAAATGGCGGTCATAAATCCACAGCTCTCCCCCGACTTTGACGCGAAGGGCAGCATTAGAAGCAGGGCGCCACAGAAAATCACAGCGGCAAATGATATGGCTATCACCTGAGTAGCCCGTAACACTCGCCGCCGTCTCTCTCTTGAAACCAAATGGATTCACCTCATTTTGCCCCGCGCCCATCTGCGCTGGGAGTACATTGACGGAGGTATTATAGCAATCCCACATCACTTTTGCAAGCCGTATCATAGATTTTACAGGATTATGGACATTTTATGCCATGTGACGGACATAATTCATGCGTCTGCGAGAGCAACACATTCCGGTATAGGTCACCCCCCTTGGCCGCAAACATAAAGCTCCCGTGGATAAAATCCACGGGAGCTTTGCACATTGTAAAGCTTACAGGGCGGCAAACCGGGTCAGCATGGCAGCCAACTCCGCCCGGGTAGCAGTGCCCTGGGGGTTGAGGCCTTTGTCACCGCCGGTGATGATGCCGCTGGAAACCGCCCAGTTCATGGCGCTCACGGCCCAGTCGCTGACGTTCTCCCTGTCGGCGAAGCCGTTCAGCCACTCGCCCGCTACAGCGGGAGAACCAGCATAGCGGTACAGCATGGCCGCCACCTGCTCCCGGGTGATGAGACCCTCAGGGGCAGTGCCGTCGGACACGCCCTCGGCCACTGCCCACTCCATGCCAGCCTGATACCAGGAGCTGCCGGCGGAGGTGTCCACTCCGTCCATGCGGGCCAGGATGGTCATGAGCGTGCCCCGTGTGACGGTGCCGGATGGGTCAAAGGTGACGGCGGAGGTGCCGTTCATCAGGCCGTTCCGGCAGGCATACTCCACATAGGAGTAGAACCAGTCATTAGCGCTCACATCCCCGAAGGGGTTGACCCAGATGTCCGGGGCCTTCTCCACGAACACCGCCGAGACGGTCACCTGTGAGCCGGGCATCACGAAGGAATAGGTGCCATTGGGGTTGGCCTGCGTCATCACGGTATTCCCGAAGCGGTCGGTGACCGTCAGCGCGGACAGCTCATAGCCCTCGCTGGGGACAGCGGTGACGGTCACCGTCTGGCCCTGCTGGGCCGCGGCGGGGCTGACGGTCACAACGCCGTTGTCCGTTGGGGCCACCGTGACCCCATAGCTGGGGTTGACGATGGGAGGAACGTAGGGGTAGGCCACCGTGACCTCACAGGAGGCGCTCTTTCCACTGCCATCGTTTGCCGTGGCCGTGATGATGGCTGTGCCGGGGGCCACGGCGGTGACCGTTCCGGTTTCGTCCACCGTGGCTACATTCACGTCACTGGAAGCCCAGGTCACCGTCCGGTCGGTGGCGTTGTCCGGGGCCACCGTGGCGGTGAGCGCGGATGTCTCGCCCGGCGTCAGGGACAGCTCGGTCTGGTTCAGGGTCACACTCTCCACCAGAATCATCGCGAGCGGCTCAATTTTTACATATTTATTTTGGAAGCTGTCCACCTTCAAATCGCCATTGGGGATAACCACTGCACTTTCGCTATCTTCGCCGGCTGTAACTTTATAGCTGACCGGATAGTTCAAGCTGGGCATTGCTGAGTACGCATAAGATGTGGCTTGCACAGTCACCGTGCTGTTTTCAATGCAAACCGTACCATTTGGCGCATGGATGCCTGCTGTTCCTGTACCCTTGACAATAACATTCGCATCTTTGAAGTTGATGTCACAATCTTGCGCACTTGTACTATTGATAATACCAGCATAGGTAACATCGGTTGTCAGTGTTCCGCCGTCAATGGTAATCGTTCCTTGTGAGCTGCCAATTCCCACCGCTCCTGATACCTCGACATTACTGTTAATTGTCAAAGGATACCGCCCATCTGAGCTCTGCCCCATGGAAATGGCCGCATAAGTCCTAGTTGTATCCGTCGCTTTTGCAACCGTTTTCTGTGTGCTGTTGATGGTAATTGGGCCAGCAAAAGCATTCAGCCCGCCCGTAGTCCCTATCGCGTTTACTTGGGCGTTTCCAGAAATCTCAATCCCGCGATTTCCACTAATAGCGGTTCCGGAGGGATTCTCAACCGTAACTTCCGCATTTTCCTTCATCATAATTGTTTGGAGGTTGGAAATACACTCCGCCGTTACCTTCGCACTGCCCTCAATCACAATATTGTCTGCCCGTTGTGCCTCTTCCGTGTGTGGGTCCCCACCAGTGGAAAGAGTCCCCACCGTTACATCTGCCTGGCCTGAAATCGTGATTCCTCCATAGCGGGTGCTAATCGACGCGCCGTGCATGTGCAGTCTGCCGCCCCTGATCATGATATCGCCCTCATTGGGATAGACCGTCGCAATACCCTCGTAGTTCGTATATACATCATAGCTTCCAGTGCCAGTGATAGTTATGTCCCCCGCCGTGATGGCCTGGATTCCTATACTGACTTTATCTTCCTCGCTTCCGCTGCTGTTTTCGCCGCGCAGTTCAACCGTCGTACCGCCAGGAACATAGATAGCAGAAGTAAGTTCTGCATTGTTCAATATCAGTTCATTTCCCTGATAATAAATATTGTAACTGCCAGATGTTCCTTCTTTCTCTATCGTTCCATCTTTTACTGTGTAGTAAGTATCTTCTTCAATTTTTGTTGTACCAATGTGAAGTTCCGTAATTTCCGGCTTATGGTAATCATACGCCAAGGCCGCCCCCGGTAACAGGCCAAAACACAGGGCCAATGCCAGCAGTCCGGCAAACAACCGTTTCTTCATATGGGTTCCTCCTTGTTTTCATAAGCTATTGCTGTTCAGAATGAACAGCATGCCTTTTTGCGCAAAAAGGACAAATTCCCTCTCTGCTTATCTATGTTGTAATATACCATGCTTTTCCTGTTTGCACAAGCGGAATCGGCCATTTCTCAAAAAAGAAACGCCCCGGCCAAAAAATAGGCCGGGGCGAACATACATGGTTTAGTCCAGAGGGCGCATGGTGGGGAAGAGCAGGACCTCTCTAATCGAATCATTGTTCGTAAGCATCATGACGCACCGGTCGATGCCGATGCCCAGGCCGCCGGTGGGGGGCAGGCCGTACTCCAGGGCGGTGATATAGTCCTCGTCCATCATCCCGGCCTCCTCGTCGCCGCCTTCCCGCAGCTCCACCTGGCGCTGGAACCGCTGGCGCTGGTCCACGGGATCGTTCAGCTCGGAGAAGGCGTTGCCCATCTCACTATGGCAGATGAACAGCTCAAACCGCTCCGTGAGCCGGGGATCCTTTGCCGACCGCTTGGCCAGGGGGCTGACGTCTACTGGGTGCATGGTGATAAAGGTGGGCTGGATGAGCTTCTCCTCCACCTTCTGGTCAAACACCTCGTACAAGGCGTTGCCCCAGGTGGCAGGGGCGGTCTCGGGCAGCTCCACGCCGATGGACTTGGCCATGGCCACCGCTTCGGTGTCGTCGGACACGGCCATGAAGTCCAAGCCGGTGTACTTCTCAACCGCCTCGGCCATGGTCATCCGGGGCCAGCCGGGGGTCAAGTCCAGCTGCTGGCCCTGCCATTCCAACTGATAGGTGCCCAACAGCTTCAGGGCGGCGGAGGACAGCAGCTCTTCGAACAGGTCCATCATGTCGTGGAAGTCGGCGTAGGCCTGGTACAGCTCCACCGAGGTGAACTCCGGGTTGTGCTTGGTGTCCATGCCTTCGTTGCGGAAGATGCGGCCGATCTCATACACCCGCTCCAGGCCGCCCACCACCAGCCGCTTCAGGTGCA
>URQA01000111.1 GCA_900549885.1 uncultured Eubacteriales bacterium
TGTACACGCCGTCCGGCCTTTCCATATCGTTCAGAAGGAATACCTTACCACCAGCCAAACCAGCTGGGGTTCAGGCAGATGTTCACGTCCACATTGCCGTCGATGCCCGGCACACTCCAAGTACTGCTGTACTGCCACATATCAAAGGTATAACGGTAACTGGACGGAGCTTGGTCCTTGGTGTAATGGGCCAACCAGAAGGGATAGCCGGACAGGTAGCCCAGGTCCATGCTATACGCCTTGCTGGGGCTGGCGTAGAACATGGGGATGTAACCGTTGGCTTTCACGGTCTCGCAGAAAGCCACTGCGCAGGCCGCTACCATCTCCTCGCTGGTGTCCTTGGTGCGGGAAGTACTGGCACTCTGCCGCTCCCAGTCGAAGACCAGAGGGTATCTGATCCGGCCCCGATAGGGCTCTACCAGCTCCATGAGGTATTGAGCCTCTTCGATGGCCTCGGCCACTGTGACCGCCTGGGAGAAGAAATAGAAGCCTACGTCCAGTCCAGCGGCCAAGGCCCCTTCTACGTTGGCCTGAAAATAACGGTCTATGTTGAGGGTGCCCATGGTGTACCCCCGGTAGCCCGCCCGGATCATGGCGAACTGCACCCCGGAGGCGGCCACTGCCTGCCAGTCCACCTCCTCCTGATGGGAAGATACGTCAATGCCAACGGTATAAGGTCCATAGGCATACGTCATGTAGGAGCTGCCCTGCCCGCTGGGGAGGATCTGGAAGCCCTCGGGGAGATAGGGGTTGGCGCCAACCTGCCCCTCCGTAGGGATATAGCCGAAGATGCTGTAAAATTCCTCCCAGGGGTCCACCTCAGGTTCGGGGGACGGCTCCGGGCTGGCGCTCCCGTCCGGGTCCGGGCTTTCCGATGGCTCGGGGCTTTGGCTCGGCTCCGGAGAAGGCTCTGGGGAAGGCTCCGGCTGCGCCTGCTGCTCCATGTAATTCATCAGCATGGTGGCCACCTCACACCGCTGGGCCTGACCCTGGGGATCAAAGCGGTTGCCGTCCTTGCCGTTGATCACGCCGTTCTCTTGGGCCCAGTCTGCCGCCTGGGCGGCCCAAGTGTTGATTGAGGCCTCGTCGGCAAAGTCCGCCGCCGTCCCCGCAGGGAGGGGGCTGCCGGCGTACCGCCAGAGGATGACGGCAATCTGTTCCCGTGTCACAGGGTCGTTGGTGCCGAACAGGCCGTTGCCGTACCCGGTGAACAGCCCCTGCTGAATGGACCAGAGGACGGCTGGACCGTACCAGCTGTCCACCTCCACATCGGAGAAGGGGGCGTCCCCGGAAGCAGCGGGGCTGCCCGAGGCCCGGTAGAGCACTGTGGCCAGCATGGAACGCGTCATGGTGCCGCCGGGGTCAAAGCGGTCGCCGGACACCCCATTCATCAGGCCGCTCTCAACACAGTATTCCACCGCTCCAGCATACCAAGCGCCCGCTTCCACATCGGAAAAGGCCGACTCCACAGCCATGTCCGACGTGTCCTCACCGCCGGGGGCCTGCGCAGCCCAGACAGGCTGTCCCCCTGTCAAAAGAGTCAGGGCAAGGGCCGCCGCCAGCAAGCCAGACAGATAACGTTTGCGTGTTCCCATCGTGTTCCTCCTTACTCTGTCCCGGCCCGCGCTCCCGCGGCCAGGGGTCAGACCGGCCTGTCGGATTTTGCCGGCTTATGTCTACCAGTTTACCAGTGTAACCCCTATTCCGTCAACTGCAACTTTTCTATTTTTCCATGTTATTTTTTCCCTGCTCCAGTCTCCAGGCCAGTGCGGGACGCAAAAAGCCGCCCCCCAGCCGACTGGCCGGAGGGCGGTCTTGATTGATTGTTCTCACAGCTCTAGAATGACCCGTTCGATGTTGTCCACCGCCTCTGCCACCAGAGCGGCCACATCCAGAGCCTTCTCTGCTTCCTCCAGATCGCCCACTTGGGGCCGGGTCTTGGGATGCTTGGGGGTAAAGACGGTGCAGCAGTCCTCATAGGGGAGGATGGAGGTGTCAAAGGTGCCGATCTTCCGGGCGATGCGGACGATCTCCTCCTTGTCCATGCCCACCACCGGGCGCAGCACCGGGACGGTGCACACCGCATTGGTGCAGGCCATGGCCTCCAGGGTCTGGCTGGCCACCTGGCCCACCGACTCCCCGGTGACCAGGGCCTGGATGCCGTTTTTCTCCGCCACGGCGCAGGCAATGCGCATCATGAACCGCCGCATGAGGATGGTGAACAGCTCCTCCGGGCAGGAGCGGCGCAGCTCCTCCTGAATTTTGGTGAAGGGCACCACATGGACGCAGGTTTTGCCGATGTAAGGCACCAGTAGCCGGGCCAGATCCAGCACCTTCTCCTTGGCCTCTGGGGAGGTATAGGGGTAGGAATAGTAGTGGATCATATCCACAATGACTCCCCGCTTGGCGATCATCCAGGAGGCCACCGGGGAGTCGATGCCGCCGGACAACAGGCTCAGCGCCCGGCCGCCCATGCCCACGGGAAGGCCGCCCGCCCCCTCCTCCGGGTCGGCGTGGACAAAGGCCTCGTAATCCCGCACCTCCACATGGACGGTGAGCTCCGGGTGGTGGACGTCCACGATCAGGTGGGGAAAGGCGTCGTGGAGCTCGCCTCCCACATACTGGGACAGCTGGATCGAGGTCATGGGAAAGCTCTTGTCCGCCCGCTTGGACTCCACCTTAAAGGAGCGGGCGGCGCGCAGCTTGTCCCCCAGGTACTCCTTGGCGCAGGCCACAATGGCGTCCTTGTCCTTGGGGCAGGCTCTGGCCCGGCACAAGCCCGCCACGCCGAACAGCCTGCCCATGGCCTGCCAGGCCCCTTCAAAGTCACAGCTTTCGTCCTGAGGCTCGATATAGGTGGCAGACTGGCGGGTATACACCTTAAAAGAACCGTATTTTTTTAAGCGGCGCTTGGCGTTGCCCATGAGCTTGTCCTCAAACCCCCGGCGGTTCAGGCCCTTGAGCACCATTTCCCCCTGCTTGAGCAGGATGATCTCTCTCATTATCATTCCTCCGATGCGCCGGACGGGCGTGAAAAATCTCACAGCCCCAGAGGCGGCGCGCGCCTCTGGAGCTGGTTGGTCGTGTGAATCCCGTGCTCCATCCGGCGGAAATTGATGTAGTCGCCGGTATTATACCGAAAAATCCCCCTCTGGTCAACGTCTATCCTGTCCGGCAGACCGGGCCAGATCATTCATGGATCCGGCCAAAGCCTGGGCCAGCTCGTCCCGCTCCTGGCGGAAGGGCTTTTCCCCCGTGAAGGACAGCGCGCGGCCAATGACCAAAGTCTTGTCCTCCTTCCGGCAGCACAGGGGGACGAAGGGCAAGTGCTCCCCGGTGACCTTGTAATACGGCCGTTCCAGATGGAGGAAACCGCTGTACAGCGCCCCCACCTCATCCTCGTTGCTGGCATAGTCCTGGTCTGGGCAGATGAGCAGGGACTGTCCCTGGGCCAAAGCCTCCTGGCTCTGGCGAAGGGTGTCCCGGATGTCCAGGCTGCCCCGCCACACGGGGATAACCCGGAACTGCCGCAGGAAGCCGGGCAGCAGAAAGCTCAGCAGCCGGGAAACGGCCCAGGCCGCGGGCCTGGGCCACCCAAAACGCCGGGTGAAGGTATAGCCGTAGTACTGCTCAAAGCAGGCCTTCCGGTCACAGAAGGGGGAGAGCACCCACAGCCGCACCTCCCGGGGGAGAAAGGCCATGGCGTGGATGGGGCCGAACAAGTTCTGGTGGTGGACCAGAAACACCGCCGAGGCGGGTGTCTCCTCCAGAGCCTGGACCGTCCAGGGGCCCAGCGCCCGCCGCACCACCCATCGGGCGGCCCGGCCAAAGGGAGTATACAGGCCGCTCATAGCCGCTCAGCCTCTTCCGCGACGGCGCCCTTTTCCGCCTGGTCCACCCGGAATACCCAGCGCATCTGCACCTGATAGCTGGCAATGGCCAGCCCCAGGTCCACCAGCAGCTTGGCCAGCAGCTCATCCACCCCCGCCTGGTACAGCAGGGCCACCAGTCCGATGGAGGCGGCCAGCTGAAACGCCCACAGCACATAGTATCGAGGCATAGTGGAGGTTACCCGGGCGTTTTGGACATAGGGCAGACGCCGGTTGCACGAATAGTTCACCACCGAGGACACTGCTCGGGCCGCCACCGCAGCGATGACCAGCCTGGGCGTAAAGGGCAGCGCCAGCAGGACCAGTTTGACCAGCACGGCATAACTCACCACATCCACTGCCGCCGACAGGGCGGAGGACAGGCCATACTGAATGAGTCCCCGGCTGAGCAAAGCCACGATATGCAGGGTATCAATCACGGTGCGGTAATGGCTTCCGGCGTTATTGTCAAAATATATTGTCTCAATGGGTACCAGCACAAAGGGTACGCACCTGCGGTTGGCCTCGATGAGCATGTTCAGCTCGTATTCGTACCGGTCCCCTGCAAGCGTTTCCAGCGTGGACATCAAGCGGTTGGGCAGCCCCCGCAGGCCGGTCTGGGTGTCCGTCAGGTCAATGCCATATAGGGCGTTCATTACCCAAGAGATCACATGATTCCCGGCGGAGCTCCGCCGGGGGGTGCCAGGACCGAAGGTCCTGGTACCCAGCACAAGAGCCTGCGGGGATTCTTCCAATGCCTGGGCCATGCGCACCACATCCGATACCGCGTGCTGGCCGTCGCAGTCGGCCGTGATAATGCCGTCCAGATTTTGGGCGTGCTCCCGGTACCAGGCGACGGCAGTTTTGATGGCCGCCCCTTTCCCCCGGTTTTGGGTGTGATGAAGAACGGTACAGCCCTTAAGGGGCTCCAGCGCGGCAAAGACGGCAGTATAGTCCCCGCCGCTGCCGTCGTCCACTACCGTCACCGGCCCATTCTGGACAGAAAGCAGCTGGGCGACATAATCCACCAGGGACGGTGCGGGACAATAGGCAGGGATTACAATACAACAGGCCATGTCAGGATCTTCCCCTTCCAAATGTTGAACTGAGATCGCGGTATCGCATCAGGAAAACGCCCGCGCCCGGCGCGGCGCCGGGTCAGAGACGCGCAGGCGCGCTTTCACCCGGCTGACCAGGAAGGTAAACACCGCCATGAGCGCCGGCGCGGCAGCGGCCATCAGGGCAAACAGCTGCCAGCTCTGGGTCGTGAGGGTAGCCAGCTGGAACAGCGGAGAGAGGAATACCACTGCTCCGGCAAAGCCGGCAGCCATCAGGGCCAGGACAAGACCCCGGAACCCCGTCAGGGGCCAGCACAGAAACAGCAGGACCAAAAAGCCATTTACCCCCACCAGCAGGGCACACAGGGTAGACACCTGCTCCAGCGGCAGCGCAAGCGCCTGGCCCACCGCCAGCATGGTGAAAATCGTGACCACGTTGGTCAATCCGCCTGGCAGGGCGTTGAGCAGGATATTGCGGAGGAAATGCCCTTGAATCCGGCCGAAGGAGGGTTCAAAGGTGAGCAAAAAGGAGGGCGCACCGATAAACAGGGCGCTGATCAGGCTAATCTGGGCGGGCACCAAGGGGTATACCGCCGGCAGAAACAGCAGCACCAAAGACACCAAGAACGAAAAAATATTCTTCACTAAAAACAGGGAGGCAGACCGTTCAATGTTGTTGATCACCCGCCTTCCCTCCCGGACAATATGGGGCAGGGCGTCGAAATTGGAATCCAGCAGCACCATCTGGGAGACATGCTGGGCCGCCTCGCTTCCTGCGGCCATGGCCACGGAGCAGTCCGCGTCCTTGAGAGCCAGTACATCGTTGACCCCGTCTCCCAGCATGGCCACCGTATGGCCCCTGGCCTGAAGGCCCTGGATCAAGGCCCGCTTCTGCCCAGGGGTGACCCGGCCAAAGACGGTATGCTGTTCCGCCATCCGCCCCCAGTCCGTCTCGCCTTCCGGCAGGGCAGACAAGTCCACCCAGCGGTCCGCCCGGTCCACCCCCGCCCGTCGGGACACCTGGGCCGCCGCCTGGGCGTTGTCGCCGGAGATGACCTTGACGGTCACGCCCTGCTCCTTGAAGTAAGCCAAAGTCGTCGCAGCATCTGGCCGGAGCTTGTCGGACAAAATCGCAAAGCCCAAAGGGACCAAGGGACCGGCCAGCCGGTCCCCCTCCAGCGCGCCCGCGCCCTCGGCCAACAGCAAAACCCGCTGCCCAGCCCCCAGGGCGTCCCGCAGATCCGGTTCAAACAGGGACCAGTCTTTCCCCAGCAGCACCTCCGGCGCACCCAGCAGATAATCCGTTCCATTTGGCAGGCACAGGGCGCTCCATTTGCGTTGGGAGGAAAAAAACACCTCCCGTACCGGGGTCCAGGATTCCGGCTGGCCGCCAAACCGCTGCTTGAGGGCGGCGGCGGTGGCGTTTCCCCCGGAGGACGCGTCCGCATACCGGCCCAGCCAGGCGGACAGCTCTTCCATGGAGCAATTCACCGGCCGCAGTTCCAGCACCTCCAGCTCTCCCTGGGTCAAGGTGCCCGTCTTGTCCAGGCAGAGCACATCCACCCGCGCCAGGTTTTCAATGCAGGACATCTCATGGACCAGAGCCCTTTTCCGGGCCAGTTGAATCATACTTACCGCCAGGGCGGTGCTCACCAGTAGATAAAGTCCCTCTGGAATCATACCCACCATGGCCGCCACGGTAGAACTCACAGCGTAGGGTAATCCAGAGGACAGGATAGCCGCCTGCTTGAAGAACATGACAGTGCCCAGAGGCACAATCGCCACGCCAATGAGCCGCAGCAGTCGGTCCAGACTGCGCATCATTCCAGACCGCCTGGTCCTGCGGCCCTTGGCCTCGCCTGCAAGGGCGGCAGCATAGGCATCCGCCCCCACCCGGTCCAGACGGGCCGCACAGCGGCCGGAGGACAGAAAGCTGCCCGACAGCAGCTGGTCTCCCACCCCCTTGGGGACGGGGTCCGCCTCCCCGGTGAGCAGGGCCTCGTTGACCTCCGCCCCGCCCTGGCATAAAATGGCATCGGCGCACACCTGATCCCCGGCGGCCAGTAGCACAATGTCGTCCAGTACCAGCTCCTGCGCCGGAATAGTCCGAGTCCGCCCGTCCCGCACCACCGTTGCGGTGGGGGCGGATAGTAGGCTCACCCGGTCCAGGGCGTGCTTAACCCGCAGCTCCTGAACAATGCCAATGAGCACATTCACTACCACAATGCCCAAAAACAGCATATCCCTATACTGCCCCACAGCGAACAGCACTAGGGCAAAGGCCAGGAACAAGAGATTGAAAAAGGTCACCAGATTGTCCCGGAGGATCTGCCCCGTGGTCTTGGTCAGCTGGTTGGGGTCCCGGTTGTCCCAGCCCGCCTGCGCCCGTTCCTCCGCCTGCCGGGCGGTAAGCCCCAGAACCGGGTCAGGCGTAAGACGTTTCACTGGCTGGCGTTGGGTCTGTCTGTGCGCGTGTCCCATAAACATCACCTGCGTTTTTGAAGTATCTTTTAGATACTACCAAATATAGGTGCAGTGTTTTAAGATGGGGCCGGGGAATTATTTAGGATTTATTTAAGAACTCAGTAAGGCCAGCGGAAACCTTCTCAGAAGGCAGCCCTTTCCAAAGAACTGGGAAGGTTGATCTGGCCAATCCGCCCTACAAAGGCAGATCGGCCAATGTTTATTATAGCGGAAAAACCTGACTTGGTCAATGGCAGAGGGGTCAAATAGGAAAATTTTAGAAATTTTTGGGCGTCAACTTGGAATTTATCCACTCCCCTGCCCCCTGGACAATCAAAGGGCCGCCGCATCAGCGGCAGCCCTTTGATTGTTCCAGAACCTGATAAGCCGCCCGAGCCAGCTTTTCCCGGTCCAGCGGCCGGCCGCCCAAAAACTGTTCCAAGGCCAGCACACCCTGCCACACCAGCATGGGCAGACCGTTCATGGCAGGCAGTCCCCGGTTCCGCGCTCGGCGCAGCAACTTGGTCTCGCCGGGGTCATAGATGAGGTCGCACACCGCCGCCCCTTCCGGCAGCGCGTCCACGAACGCCAGGTCGTCAAACTCCCCCTGGCCCGTCATGCCTAGGCTGGTACAGTTGATGAGCAGCTGGCTCACCGCCGCCTCCCGGGCGATGGCATCGGTGGTGAAGTTGGTAGGGGCCAGTCTCTGGGGGTCCAGATCACACAAAGCGGCGGCCTGGGTCAGATTTCTGGCGCTCCCGGTCACGCGGGCCGCCCCCGCTTCCAGCAGGGCGGGCACCACCGA